>CAKTSO010000001.1 GCA_934613185.1 uncultured Clostridia bacterium
CTGGACGACTTCGTCATCAGCTACTTCACCTCGGGCAACGGATTTGAAACGCTGCCCATCCGCATTTACGCAATGACCAAAAAGGCCGTCACGCCGAAGATGTACGCGCTGGCGACGATCATCTTCTTCGTGACGCTGACGCTGCTTTTGATCAGCAACGTCGTCGACAACGAGGATCGCCGGCAGCTCAAAGAGCTGAAAAAGGCCAAAAAGCGTGAAATCTGACGCTTTGGAATATTTCTGAAAACAGGGAGGAGCATTTTCATGAAGAAGGTTCTTTGTGCGGCAATGGCGGCCGTGCTGCTTGTTTGCCTCGTGCTTTCCGGCTGCGGCAAAAGCGCGCTGACGCTCAACGTCTACAACTGGGGAGAGTACATCTCCGACGGCAGCGAGGGTACGTTCGACACGATCCGCGAGTTCGAATCCTGGTATAAGGAGACCTACGGCGAGCGCGTCAAGGTCAACTACACCACGTTCGCCTCCAACGAGGACATGTACAACAAGATCTCCAGCGGCGCGGTCAGCTACGACGTCATCATTCCGTCGGACTACATGATCGCCCGCATGGCGGACGAGGGGCTGCTTCAGAAGCTCGACTTTGACAACATCCCCAATTACGAACACATCGCCGAAAGCTTCCACGGCCTGTATTACGATCCGCAGGACGAGTACTCCGTCCCCTACGCCTACGGCATCGTCGGCGTGATCTACGACGCGAACGTCGTCGACGAGGGCGACGCGGGCGACTGGGATCTGATGTGGAACGAAAAATACTCCGGCAGCATTTTGCAGTTCAACAACTCCCGCGACGCGTTCGGCACCGCGATGTACAAGCTCGGCATCGACGTCAACACGACCGACACCGCCGATTGGGACCGCGCCTACGACGAGCTTCTGGCGCAGCGCCCGCTCGTTTACAGCTACGTCATGGACGAAGTGTTCAATATGATGGAATCGGGCGAGGCCGCCGTCGGCGCGTACTATGCGGGCGACTACTTCACGATGCGCGACGCGCAGTCCGACGACGTCGACCTTCAGTTCTATTATCCCGAGCGCACGAACTACTACATCGACGCCATGTGCGTCCCCACCTGCGCGCAGAACAAGGAGCTTGCGGAGATCTTCATCAACTACATGCTTTCCGAAGAGCCCGCCGTCGCCAACGCCGAATACACGTCCTACGCCTCCCCCAACCGCCTCGTCTTTGAAAACACGGGCTACCGGGAAGACATGGGTGAGGACGCCATCGAGATCCTGTATCCCGAAATGACGAACTTCGCCGAGCAGTACAACAAAATGGCGTATCGCAATCTGGATGCCGACATGCTCGATTACCTCAACACCCTCTGGGAGAACGTCAAGATCAACTGACGAAAACGCTCCAAGCAAAAACGGCTTTCGCACATTGCGGAAGCCGTTTTTGTTTTATGATCTTTTACTTTCGAAGCAGTCGGTCTTCGCACTTGCCCTCGGCCTGCAAAAGCTCGACGCCGAGGATCTTCGCAAACGTCGGGGCGTGGTTCAAAATATGCCCCTCCTCCAGCACGACGCCCGGCGCAAACGACGGGCCCATGCCGATAAACGGCGGCTGCGGGCCTTTTTCGGGCATATGGCCGTGGGTGGAATGGCCGAAGCGATAGTCCGACGTATCCAGCTCGCGCACGACGGGGCGACGCCAGTCGTCGGAGAAGGTCGTGAAGCCGTCCGTCTCGATGACGAACGAAAAATCGCCGTCGAGGCCGTAGCGGGCTTTGACTTCCTCCTTCGTGAAGACACGCTCGAAGCCGTAGAGCTTTTCGCCCGCCATTTTTTGCAGCATGTCGTACACGCGATTTTTGAGTTCTTCATCATCGGGGCGGGACAGATAGACGTGCCCCGACAGCGCGCAGCTTGCGCAGTAGGCGTCCCACGAGGCAAGTTCGCCGTCCTCCTTCGTTCGGATCAGCCCCGCGTCGGCGAAGAACACGTTCGGGCAGACGGTGCGGCAGATGTTGAGATGCCCGTGGTCGCTCAGGACGACAAAGTCGGTCTCATTCTCGATCCCCGCGTCGCGCAGCGCGTCAAAGAGCATGGAGAGCCAGCGGTCGGTCACGCGGATCGATTCTTTGACCGGCTCGGTGAAAAGCCCGGTGCGGTGGCGTTCGCCGTCGACGAAGCCGGGGTGCGTGAACAGCACGTTCGGGCGGAAGCGGCGCAGAATCTCGGCGGCGCAGTAGATCTCGAATTCGTCGTAATCGGGGTGCGCGTTGCCGCAGCCGTAAATTCGGAGCGCATTTTCGACGATGTCCATCACGCATTCGCTCGTCCCGAGCTTGCGGTAGACGCTCGCGGGGTCGTCCTCATGCCCGCGCATGTCGAGCCCCATGACCTCCGGCACGAGATAGTCGATCACGTCGCCTCCTTCCGCGGTCACGGGCCAGCGGCACGCGGCGGTCGTCAATCCCGCGCGGTGCGCCGCGTGAAAGATCGTCTCGACATTCACCTGGGATATTTTGTTGAACCACGGGCGCTCCAACTGCCCCGGGATGAATTCTTCGTTGGCGACGATCCCCGTTTTCCCCGCGGCGCAGCCCGTCATGATCGACGCATGGATCGGGTGCGTGAGGGTCGGATAGATCGAGCGGACGCGGTCGATGCGCGCCCCGTTTTTTAGTAATTTCCCGAAAGCGGGCAGCGTCGCGGCAAACGCGAGGTCTTCATAGACGAGCGCGTCCACGCTGACGACGACAAGATGACGGTCGGACATGGCGATATTCTCCTTTTTGTTTGATGACGTTCCGATAACCCTAAATCTCATTATACCACACAACGCGCGCCGCATCTGCTATAATGAAGCGGATTCCGTACAACAGATCAAAAAACGGCCGCCGTGCGGCATTTCAGAGAAAAACGGGAGGTCTTCACGTCGAACGCGGCAGGCGCATTCCGTCGCCCGGGCGATCCGCCGCTCGGATGCGCGGATTTCGTCCCGAACGCGTTTCGGCCTTTGCATTATGGATAAATACGAAGCGCTTTCGCGCTATTACGGACACGAGTCGTTCCGCCCCGGGCAGGAGACGCTCGTCGACGCGCTGACGGGCGGACGCGACGCGTTCGGCGTGATGCCGACGGGCGGCGGCAAGTCCGTGTGCTATCAGATCCCCGCGCTGCTGTCAAGCGGGATCACCCTGGTCGTAAGCCCGCTCGTCTCGCTCATGGCCGATCAGGTCGCGACGCTGAAGCAGATGGGCGTCGCGGCGGCGTATCTGAACGCCACGCTGACGCCGCGCCAGATGGAGCTTGCCTGCGAACGCATGGCGCGCGGGGCGTACAGGATCGTCTACGTCACGCCGGAACGTTTGAACGTGCCGTCGTTCGCCGCGCTTTGCAAAAAACTGCCGATCCGCATCGTCGCCGTGGACGAGGCGCACTGCGTCTCCCAGTGGGGGCAGGACTTTCGCCCGAGCTATCTTGCGATCGCGGATTTCATCGCGCTTTTTCCGAAGCGTCCCGCCGTGGGCGCGTTCACCGCGACGGCGACCGAGCTTGTGCGAAGCGACATCGAGCGGCTGCTGACATTAAAAGATCCCGTGCGCGTGGTCACGGGGTTCGACCAGCCGAATCTTTATTACGAAGTGCAAACGCCGAAGGACAAGCTCGACGCGCTGCTGCATTTCGCCGCCGCGCACGAAGAGCAAAGCGGCATCGTCTACTGTTCCACGCGAAAGACGGTCGAGCAGGTTCACGCCGAACTTGTGCATTACGGCTTTTCGGCGGCACGTTATCACGCGGGGCTGTCCGACAACGAGCGTGCAAAGGCGCAGGAGGACTTTCGATTCGATCGCGTGCGCCTCATCGTGGCGACGAACGCCTTCGGCATGGGGATCGACAAATCCAACGTTTCCTACGTTCTTCATTACAACATGCCGCAAAGCCCCGAGGCGTATTATCAGGAGGCGGGGCGCGCGGGGCGCGACGGCGAAAACGCGCAGTGCGTGCTGTATTTTAGCACGCGGGACGTCGTCACGGCGCGCTGGCTCATCCGGCATCGCGCGCCGAACGAGGCGCTGACGGCCGAGCAGACCGCGGCGCTGCAAAAGCAGGACGAAGTTCGCCTGCAAAAAATGGTCGATTATTGCGAAACGTCCGCGTGTCTTCGCGGCGCTTTGCTGGATTATTTCGGGCAGAAGCACCCTTTGCGCTGCAACGCCTGTGCCAACTGCAAAAGGGCGCGGGAAACCGCGGCGTTTCTCCTGCGCCCGCTTCCCGCCCCCGCGCCCGCGCCCGCATTCGGCATGCGCGACGTCTCGCACGAGGCGGCGGCGTTTCTGGCGGGGATTTCCAAAATGGGAAGCGGCGTCAGATGCGCGTTCGCCGTCAAAATGCTGCAAAAAAATGCGCAGGTCGGCACGGCGCTCTATGAGAAAAGCGACGAATTTCTTCACGCATTGGCCGCGCAGCTCGTGCAAAGCGGCTTCGTCAGCGAAAACGAGTTCGGCGGCCTTTCCGTCGTCCCGCGCGCGGCGGAGGTGCTCCGCGGCGACGTCCGCGTGTTTTTGGAGGAGGAGAAGGCGGCAAGTCCGAAAGAAGTTCCCGCCGCGAAAAAAGAGGCGGAACCTTTCGATCTTTCTCCAACGATCGAAAAGAAAGCCCCGCCCGCAGCCAATCCCGCAGACGTCACGCGCGAGGCAATCGTCATGCTGCGCTGTGTACAGCAGATTGAGGATATCGCCGAATGCGGCCCGACGATAAGCGATCTTTGCAATGTACTGCGCGGCAAAACGCGCCGCGGCATGCCGATCCGTGATATCGCACAGCTTGAAACATTCGGCGCGCTGCCGTCGCTTTCCAACGCACAGCTTCGCCGCATCGCCGATGCGCTGATACAGCGGCACGACCTCGCCTGCGACACACAGGGGTTTCTCTACGTTCCTCTTCGCGCGGAAGAGGTGTTTCAGGGAAAGGCCGCGATTTTCATGGACGACGATTCCGTGCCCGCGGCGGATCTCACGCTTCCCAATCTTTCGATCAAGGTGCTGCGCGCCGCAGCATCGCTGCCCGAACCGTTAAAAGAAACGCTTCTCGTCCGCTTCCTGCGCGGCGGGCGGGACAAGCGGCTTCTGGAAAAAGGCCTCGACAAATGCCGCGGCTATGGGAAATGCCGCGAGCTTTCGCGCGGTGGGATGCAGGAGCTGATTTCTCAACTGATCGAGCGGGAGCTTTTGCGGATCGACGCGCGCGGCGTCGTCACGCTCACCGACGAAGGGCGCGACGCAGCGGGGATCGTGCGGCCGCGAAAAAAGGCGGCGGGCGCGGGCGATCCCGCGCTGTTTGACGCGCTCAAGGCGCGCCGCTACGCGCTTGCGAGCGCGCAGAGGATCCCCGCCTACGCCGTGTTCTCCGACGCGACGCTGCGCGACATGGTCAAAAAGCGCCCGAAAACGCCGGAGGAATTTCGCCGCGTCTCGGGCGTCGGCGAGGTCAAGGCCGCGCGCTACGGGAAGGATTTTCTGCGGATCATCGCAAAATTCGAATAAATAAAAACCGCACGGTTCGCAAAACAAAGCGTTCCGTGCGGTTTTTAAAATATATTCTGCCGCGCCGATCAAAGGAACTTCGCAAACGCGTTCCACGGCGCGCGGTCGGGCGGCGGGCAAACAAACGTCATGGGTTCTTTTTTCGTCGGATGCTCGAGTGACAGCTTCCACGCCCAAAGCGCGAGGTCGCCGCGTTCGGCGCCGCGATTGTACTTTTGATCGCAGACGAGCGGATGGCCCGCATGGGCAAACTGCACGCGGATCTGGTGCGAGCGCCCCGTGTCCAGATGGACTTCGACAAGCGTGTTTCCGCCGCAGACGCCGAGCGCGCGATACGAAAGCCGCGCGAGCTTCGCCCCCGCCGTTCCCTCCGAAACGACGCGGGACGTATTCGAGCGCTCGTCCTTCCAAAGCCAGTCGCAAAGCGCGCCGTCTTCTTTGATCGCGCCCGCGACCACGGCAAGATACGTCCGCGACATCTGCCGCGTCTTCAGCTGCGCCGACAGCCGCGCCGCCGCCTTGGACGTGCGCGCGAATGCCATGACGCCGCCCGCCGGACGGTCGAGCCGATGCACGAGCCCGAGGTATACGTCCCCGGGCTTGTTGTATTTTTCCTTGACATAGGCCTTCAAAACCGTCAAAAGGTCGGGATCGCCGCTGGCATCCGCCTGCGCGGGCATGTTCTGCGGCTTTTGGACGATCAGAAGGTGGTTGTCTTCATAGAGAACGGGAACCATCGGCGTCACTTCCCGACGAAGCGCCCCGCCGCGCCGCAGGGCAGCACCAGCCCGCGTTCGGTCGGCAGGCAGACTTCCTGTGCCTCCACGCGGCCGTTGTAATTTTTGAGCGCGATGGTCAGAAGATTCGACAGCACCGCGGGCTGCAATCCCGTCGTGTAGGCGTTCAAAATGAAGAACAGCGGGCGATCCGTCAATACCTGCGCGCAAAGCGCCAAAAGCGGCGCGATCTTGTCCTCCAGCCGCCAGACCTCGCCGCCCGGGCCGCGCCCGTAGCTCGGCGGATCCATGACGATGGCGTCGTAGCGGTTGCCGCGGCGGATCTCCCGCGCGACGAATTTTTCACAGTCGTCCACAATGTAACGGATGGGCGCTTCGCGAAGGCCGCTCGCCGCCGCGTTGTCCTTCGCCCAGGCGACCATGCCCTTCGCCGCATCGACATGGCACACGCGCGCCCCCGCCGCCGCGCAGGCGACCGTCGCGCCGCCGGTGTAGCCGAACAGGTTCAAAACGCTGATCGGTCGGCCCGCGTTTTTGATGGCGCTCATCATGAAATCCCAGTTGGCGGCCTGCTCGGGGAACAGCCCCGTATGCTTAAAGCCCGTGGGATGGACGATAAAACGAAGGTCGCGATAGGAAATCTGCCACTTGTCGGGCAGCTCGCGGCGGAAATCCCACGCGCCGCCGCCCGAGGACGAGCGGGTGTAGCGCGCGTCGGCACTCTTCCACGGCATGGCGGGGTCCTTGTCCCAAATCGCCTGCGGGTCGGGCCGGCGCAGGATCACGTCGCCCCAGCGCTCGAGCTTTTCGCCGCCGCCGGAATCGATGACGGAAAAATCCGTCCAGTTTTTTGCAAGATACATAAAAGACTTCTCCTACTGAAAAAAGGGGGTCGCGGCAAGATGGTTTTAAAAAAAGCCGCTGAAGATTCAGCGGCTTTGCAAGTGAGCCCGAAGGGATTCGAACCCCCGACCTTTTGGTTCGTAGCCAAACGCTCTATCCAGCTGAGCTACGGACTCATATCTCGTGCAGGAATTATAATAGCGCAAAAGGCCGGGGTTGTCAACGGATTTTCCGATTATTTTTTAAGGCTCGGCGGATTTTTTGCGGTTTCGCCGCCGTTTTCAAGCAAAAGCACCGCGAACGACGCGCTCTGCACGGCATTTTGCTCGCCGTTTTCCTCCAAAACGATGGTATCGAAGACGATCCGCACGCGAACGCCGTTTTCTTCGAGTTCAGCGGTCGCCCAGTTTTCGTCGCCCGCGTCGTATCGTTCGGCGGCGCTTTGGATCGCGGCGTCAAGGTCGAAGCTCGCCGTGCCTTCGTCCGTCTCGACGGCAAGTTCGCCGGGGAGCGTCCGCGCCCAAACGTTGACCGAAGACATCTCCTGCCCTGCCGCGTCGCTCGGGTCGTAGAAGAAGTCGGGCAGAAGGAAGCGGCCGCCCGCCGTGTCGATCGCATCGTCCTCCCGCGTCAGGACGCGCGTTGTTTCGTTCACCCAATCGTCGACGCGCTCGCCCGACGGCGTTTCGCCCGCGACGTCGCCCGAAAATCCGAACGCGTTCCACGGATCGTCCGTCAAAATCTCGCCGCTTTCCAGCGTGATCTTGACGTTCGTCTGCGTCAGAAGGTAGCGTGCGGCGGACGTGATCGTCTCTTTCTGTTCGTCGGTCGCGTCGGGATTTGGCACGACGCATTCGCGGCTTCCCATTTCAGCTTCGGCCAGCGCGCGGTCAAGCCGCGCCGTCTGCGACAGGCGGCACAACGTGAACACGTTCAAAAACGGCAGAAGCGCCGCCGCGATCAGCGCGATCCCGAGGGAAAGCGGCAGCGCGCGCGCGGAGAATGTTTCCCCGAAAAAGAATGCATAGACGAGCGCGCCGAGCATCCAAAGCCCGAAGAGAACGGCGAGAAGGCGCTGCGGCGTTGCGCCGTAGGCGCGGATGCGGATGAAACAGGCAAAAAACAGCATCGTAAGCGGCAGAAGCCAAATCGGCGGCGCGGCGCGGAAAAACCCTTTCGCCGCGCGGTCTTCCCGCCCGCTGCCGAAGAAAAACAGCACGCAGGCGACCGCGGCGCTTGCGAACAAAACGAGCGGCGCGACCTCGTTGCTCGGCCAAATTCCCGTGCCGAGGATGCGCAGAAGATAGCCGTAGAAGATCAGCGTCAGCGCGCACAAAAGCGGCAGGACGCCGAATCGGACGAACGCGTTCGCCGCGCGCGGCAGGGATTCCCGCATCGGCTCGTCGGGCGTCAGCTTCGGCAGAATCAAAAGCGGCAAAAGCGCGCCGTAATAAAGCGCCGCTGCCGTACCGGTGAATCGGAACGGCGAAACCGAGCTTTGCGAAAGCAGCGCGCCGAACGCGAAGAACAGCGCAATCGTCCCCAAAAACAACGCGGTCGAAACGAGCGCGCCGAGGAACCCCGCCCAAACAAGACGCACGCCGAACCGCGCCCCCGCCTCCCCCTTCGGGCAAAGCGCCGCGAACGCGAGCAAAAGCAGCGCAAACGTCAATATCGACACGGCCTGCGGCGTCTGCGGCAGTTTTTGCCCGAGCACGGCGGGAAGATAATACCCGCCCGCCGCGACGGCAAGCGTCCCGAGCGAGGCGGCGGCGCGAACGGACGCCGAGGTTTTGCCGCGCGCGCAGCAGGCGGCGCAGAAACATTCCGCCGCGAACAAAAGCCACAAAAACGGGAAGGGCGCGTCGTTTGAAAACAGCGCAGTAATGCCGGACATGGCATCCGCCCCGAAGCCCTCCAGGGCAATGCAGCAGCCGACGATGGCGAGACACACGGCATAGGGCGCGTAAAACAGCGCGAGCGCACGCAAAAGCGGCTCGGGCGAAATGATGCGCCGCGAATTTGTTTTTCTTTCCGCTTCCATGGGATCGACCTCCTTGCTTTATAATCGGATTATAACATATAATTTATCCATGTCAATCATCATTTATCGTTTTACAATAAAATGCTCCTCTCAAATCCGAGAGAAGCATTTGGCGTCTTCGATTCAGAAGATCATCGAAGCGATGCTGACGGCAAACCCGAGCGCCGCCGCGATGCGATGAACGATCGCCTTCTGCGCCCAGGAAAACGGCAGAAGGTTCAAAACGATCATGATGATCGCCACCGGGTACAAAAGCGTCAAAACCGGCACGGAGATCTTCAGGATCATGCCGAGGCCGAGGATCGACACGGCGAAGCTGACGAGCGTGAAGATGCGAAGCCAGCACAGGAACGAGAATTTCGGGAACTCGCGGTGGAAGAACGTCGCACAGCTTGACAAAAGCCCGGTGCAGACGTTGAAGCACGCCACGAAGAACACGAGCGCCAGAATCAGCGCGCCGACGGGGCCGAACAGCCGCAGGCAAAGCCCGGACAGAACCGCCGTGCCGTCCGCCGCGCCGGAAAGAAACGCGCTCGCCCGCGCGCCGAGGAACGCCAGCGCGCCGTAGATCACGGCGAGAAACAGGCCCGTGATGACACCCGCGCGCATCGTCTCGCGCGCCACGTCGCCGTCGGATTCGATGCCGCAGGCGTGGACGTTCGCCGCGATGACGTAACCGAAGACGATCGCCGCGAGGGTGTCCATCGTCTGATAGCCGTCGACGAAGCCGGTCAAAAACGCGCTGCCCTCGGCGTAAGCGCCCGTCGCCGCGGCGGGGGCATCCTTCAAGCCGAAGATGCCGAAGACGAAAATCACGGCGATCAACGTCAAAAGCACGGGGGACATGCATTTGCCAAGCACGTCTTTAAAATGCTCGGGCTTTCGCGCCAGAAGATACGCGCCGAAGAAGAACGCCGCCGAGAACGCCGCGCGAAGCGCCACCGTCCCGAACGGCGAGAGCGACAGCTTGTCGGTCAAAAACGCGAACATGGAAAACGACGTCGAGGCCGTGCGCGGAATGGCGAGCATCGGGCCGATGCAAAGGAACACGGCGATCGTGAACGCCGCGGCGAAGTATTTATGGACTTTGGCGAAAATGCGGTCCGTGCCGCCGACCTTCGCCACCGCGACCACGCCCAAAACGGGGAAGCAGACGGCGGTCAGAAGCATCCCCAGATACGCCGGAAGCGCCTTGACGCCCGCGCTGTAGCCGACATGCGGCGGGAAGATCAGGTTTCCCGCGCCGAAGAACATCGAAAACAGCGTCACGCCGACCAGCGCAAGATTTTTGTTGGACAGTTTTTTCATCTTTTCTCCTCTTTTATTTCGGGGATTCCCCCGCGATGCAAAATGTCGCCGGGATCGCGCGCGTCCGTCCAAAAAAAGGCAACACTTCCCCCTTGTTCGGCCGCAGCGGCTTTTCCCAAGACGAACGCAAGATCCTTTCTTGAATTTTACACCGAACGAGCAAAGATATCTACCGAAATTTTGAAAAAAACGAGGAAAGCGCATCGCAAAAAGGCGTGTCTTTCAACACGCCCATGCGCATTTCTTTTATTTTTTCACATAATCGGGGCGGATGGCGCGGACGTGCGCAAAGCAGCGATCGAATTCCTCTTCCTCTTTCAAATGCTCGAACAGCGCGGGCATGTCGGGATCGAGCGCCTCGATGCGGTCGAGATAATGCGCGAAATTCAGCACGCCGTCGCCGCAGGGAACCTCGTAGACGCAGAACGAATAGCGCTCTTCATCCAGGCGGCAGTCCTTGATGTGGCACGAACGGATCATCGGCCCAAGAAGGTCGAAGCTCTCGTCGACGATGCGCTCGAAATCGAGGAAGGTCTTGGGGCTGTAGAGGAAATTCGTCGCGTCCATATGCACGGCGAATCGCTCGCGGTCGACGTCGCGCACGAACTGCAGGTACTGCTGCGGCGAATCGGGGAGCATCCACTGCATCGGCTCGAATGTGAAATACGTCTTCTTCGGGCGGATGTCGTCCAGAAGCGTCTGCACGAGGCGGACGTTCTTTTCATACAGTTTCGGCGAATAATTTTCCTTATAGCACAGGTTCCAGACGGGACCCGCCGCGCCGGAAATGTTGACGCAGCAGCGCGCGCCGACGTAATCGGCGAACCCGAGCGCGTCTTTCAGATCGCGCACGGCGGCTGCCGCAGCCGCGGGATCGGTGCTGTGCGGCGAGTTCCACACGCCGACTTCGGCGATCATGATGTCATATTCGCGCGCGGCGGCGAGATATTCGTCGACTTTGCGCAGATCCGTGCGCCACGACACGGGGAAGCGGCTGGCGCGATAGCCCTTGTCGTGCAGATGTTTCGCCCACTGCTCGGGTGAATCGTGCGGGAATGTTTTGTTGACGCCGATGCGCATAAAAATTCCTCCTGCGGATTTCAAAATTCAATTTTTGTTTCGCGGTTCGATCCGTTCGCCGCTTTTTATCGGATTTATTTTAGCACAGTTCGCCGCCGCGTGCAAAGCGGGGAACGCCGCAGGCGGGCGCAGGCGTTTCGCTTGTCAAAGAGCGTCCTCTGCGGGGGATTCGGGTTTTTAAAAGCGACGATCCCAATCACAGCCGTGTTTGCGGGAAACGCCGCCGCCAATTCACGTTCGATCGCTTCGCCCGCGAAGCCTTTTTCTTCTCTCATTTCAAAAAAGCAAAGCGCCGCGAGATTTTTCGCTCGCGGCGCCGATCGCTTCTCATTTTATCTGATTGGTTCGATATTATTTTTCTTCGAAAAACGAACCGTCGTCGAAGTCGCGGTCCGCGGCCAGCGCGGCGCTGCCCGGAGCGGCGCTGTAGGTGCGCGTCGTCTGCGGCGCGGTCTCGGGTTCGGATTCGGGCGCTTCTTCAATCTCTTCGATCTCTTTGATCTCCTCGATCTCTTCGGCCGTCTCGGCTTCGTCCGCTTCCGTCACGGTCGCGGGCTCGGCTTCTTTCGCTGCTTCGATATCGTCAACATCCGATTCCGCCGCGGTTTCAAGTTCTTCCGCTTCTTCGACCGTTTCCTCGATCTGCGCCGGGGCGGCTTCTTCGATTTCCGCCGTTTCGGATTCGGGCGCTTCTTCGACCGCCTCCTCGATCTGCGCCGGGGCGGCTTCTTCCGCTTCAAGCACGGCTTCCGTCTCGTTCTCTTCGGCCGACGGCTGCGCCGCGTTCTCCGCTTCCGCGTCCCCTTCCTCCTGCTCCTTTGCAAATTTTTCCTTCGCAAAGTCCTTCACAAACGGCACGGCGATGTGGACGAAGGCGATCGTTCCGAGAAACGAAACGCCGCCGAACAGGAGCAGGAACCAGCCCATCCGCGCGCTCGCCGCGCTCGTCAAAAGCGGCAGCTTCCCGACCGCGCGCAGGATCACGCAGCCGATCGTCGCGGCAAGCAGCGCCACGGCGAAGATCAGGAGCCGTTCGCGCCCGTCGCGGTAGAAGACAAAGTGCAGCGCGACGAGCAGCGCGCACGCCCCAAATGCGTACAATGCCGCGCGGCCGGAGACGACCGTGCCGAAGCCGTCGACGCGCTGCGCAAATTCGCCCTGCATGATCGACGAAAACGGCGGAAAGACGTTTTTCAGCGCCGCCTGCACGGGCGCGATCAAGTCCTCGATCGCCGCGGCATCGGCTCGGCCGACGATCCCCGCCGCGGGCGTATCTTCCTTTGACAGCGACCGCACGAGAAGTTCTCTCGCGAGCGTTTCGCACGTTTCGTCGTCCAGCCCCTGCCATTCGGCCCCGTTTTCAAAGCGCCATGCCGCAAGCGCGCGGCTGTAGTCCGACGCCGCGTCCCGAAACGCGTCCAGGGACAAAAGCGACTGCCGAAGGGACTCGCTCTCCCCCGAAAGCGCCGCTTCGGCGACGCAGCTCGCCGCCGCGGGTTCGCCGAACGCGTCCAGCCCCCGCGCGCCCAGCGCCGCCGACGAAAACGCGAACGCGGCGCACAGCGCGGCGCACAAAAGCAGCAGAACGAAAAGGCGCGCCAGACTCCGCGCGGCAGTGGCAATTCGATTCATAAACCTATCCTCCCCAAAGCTGTCTCCAAATAAAAAAACAATCGGTTTTGCAGGGGTACTGCGGCTGAATAACGCCGCCGCAGCGCGCCTTGATCTTTTCCGTTTTGGCGTTGTGAAAATGCTCGTGCGACGCTTCCGGCACCTGGCCCTCGGCGCGAAAATTTCCGCGCATCCTTTGATAGTATAAAGCGCGCGCGCCGCCGCGGCAAGCGATTTGACGCAGACGGACGAAATTGCTACACTAAAAGCGTTCAAAAGCGTAATGTTTTGCGCCTGCGAACGGTTTTTAAAGGTGAGCGGCGTATGTTTTTTCGAAAACGTCCGGCGCTCTTTACGGAGGATTGGAACATGCAGAAAGTTTTGCAGGACTGCGCAGTGGACGTCGACGGCGCGCTGCAGCGCAACGCTGCCCGCGTGTATCGCCTGGTCTATGCCCGCGCGCACCGCAAAGAGGACGCGGAAGACCTGTTTCAGGAGGTCTTCGTGCGCTACGCCCGCAGCGCTCCCGCCTTTGACAGCGAGGAGCACGAGAAGGCGTGGTTTCTTCGCGTGAGCATCAATTGCATCAACAGTTTTTATAAAAAGGCGGAGCATCGCCGCGCCGTCAGCGTCGAACAGATCCCCGAAGGGGAGGCCGCGCCGCAGGACGATTTCGAGCTTCTGCTCCTGGCGCTGCCCGAGGAATATCGCGTGGAGGTGCATCTGTTTTACGGCGAACGCATGAGCGTCCGCGAGATCGCCGGGACGGTCGGCCGATCGGAAAACGCCGTGCGCGTGCGCTTGACGCGCGCCCGAAAAATGCTGCGCGAGAGCCTTACAGGAGAGGAACAGGCATGACGACACAGGAAAAATACGAAAAATACAACGAGACGGTCGTCCCGTCCGACGAACTGATCGAAAAAACGCGCGAGGCGATGCTCGCCGCGGCAAGCGAAGCGCCCGTGAAAAAGCGGAAACGAAACGGCGGACGGGTATTCGGCCGCGTGATGAGCTACGTCGGCGTGGCCGCCGCGTCCGTTTTAATCACCGTCGCCGCGCTTCGCATGCCGCAGCTTTCGGGGTTCTTTGCGGCGAAAAGCAGCGCCGATTTTCAAGCGGCGTCGGCCGATACGGCGATGATGGCCGAAGCGCCGGAAAGCGCCGCGCCGATGAACGGGGCGGATGACGCCGCCGCGGAGGAAACGGGCGAGGAGTTCGCCGACATCGAGATCTTCTACGTCGAGGACGGCGAGATCAAGTCCTGCGAGGAATACCTTTCCTGTTCCGTGGAGGAGGTCTTTGCCGCGTGGGCGAACAAAAACGCCGTCGCGGACGTGAAGGTCGAGAGCGTGACGCTCGACGGGGGCGCGGACGCCGTCGGCGTGCGGATCGACTTTTCCGAAAATCTGCGCGAACAGATGGACGGCGAAGGGCTGCTGCTCTCGTCGCTGACGCAGACGCTCGCCGGGTATTTGAACGCCGACGGCATGGTTTTGACCTGCGGCGGGGAAGCGCTGTAAAAAATCGGCGGTCAGTGACTTTGTAATATTTTAGACAGAAGGGAAGTATGTTCGATGGCCTGGACGGAAAAACTGGACGATCTGGCGCGCACGGCGCGCGACAAGGCGGCGGATCTGGGCGGGCGTGCGCGCGCCGAGGCGATCAAGCTGCGTGAAGAGGAGAAGATCAACGGCTTATGCCGGCAGGCGGGGAAGATCGCCTACGAGAATTTTGAAAAGACCGGGCAATGCGGCGACGGTCTGCGCGAGATTTTCGAGGAGATTCGCCGCCATAAGGAGACGATCGCGGCGCTGGATGCGGACGATCCGAACGTGACGAGCGTCCGCACCCGCCCCGTGCGCACGCCCGCCGACCCGCAAAAAAGCGTCGGCGACGCGCGCGTGTGCCCTTCCTGCGGCGCGGCCTGCGCGCCCGAAAGCGTCTTTTGCCCCGAATGCGGCGCGGCGCTCGAAGAAAACGGCGCGCTGACGAAAAAAGATTAAAAAGGCGGATCGAAACCGACGCCCGCGGCTTCCTCGAAACGGGAAACCGCGGGCGTCGTTTTATTTGGGAAAATACAATTATTTCACTGCCGCATTTTTTCGAATCCGCCGGAGAATAATCGCAGTCAACGGCTTCCTCTGAGAGGGGCTTGCGGAGAGCGGCACGTTTCGCAGCTTTTGCAGTTGCTTTATTGTCATATCGTTTTTTGAATCTGCCGGAAATTCTATCGCAGATAACACCTTCCCCTTTCAAACGAAGCCTTGCGCACGTCCTCGCATCCCCCAACCAAAAAGCCCTTCTCTTCGAGAAGGGCTTCAAGCTTCGCCTGTTTTTAAAGTCGCTTTTGATAATACGCCACATCGAGCCAACGGCCGAACTTCACCCCCACACGGTCGAACGTGCCGACATGACGGAAGCCGTGCTTTTCGTGGAACGCGACGCTCGGGGCGTTGTCCCGCGTGATGATCGAGATGATGTTCGAAAAGCCGCGTTCGCGCGCCGCACACTCGATCCTTTCATACAGCAGGCTGCCGATGCCGCGCGCCGTGACGTCGCGCGCAAGATAGATCGAAAGATCGACCGTGTAGCGATAGGCCGAGCGCGGGTTATACTCCGCAAGATAGGCGTAGCCCAAAACGACGCCGTCCGATTCGGCGACAAAATAAGGATAGTTTTCCTCGATCCCCGCGGCGCGCGCGCCGAAGGCTTCGGGCGAAAGCGGCTCCTCTTCGAACGTAACGGTCGTGTTCACGATATAATAATTGTAAATCTCGCAGCATCGCGCCGCATCGCGCGCCGCATACGGTCGAATGAGGATTTCCGCTTTCATGGTGTCCCGTTACATCTCCATCACGATTTTTTTGCAGGCGCGGCAGAAGGCGGCGTCCATCGCCGTTTTGTTGATGCGGAACAGATACGGCCCGTCCAAAACGATCCCGTCTCTCTTTTCGACCGCATGCCGCGTCAAAAACGGCGGCGGCGTCTCGTTTTTCGGGAAAAAGAACAGGCCTTCCCCGCCGCGCGCGTAGACAAAGCCCCGCGTCATCGCGTCCCCGCAGTACGGGCAGACAGTCTTGCTCATTTCGTCGCCTCCTTTTTGCTTTGTAACACAATTATAGCATGTTTCCGTCATGCGACACACCGTTTTTTTATCAAAAAAATACCGCCCGCAAAAGCGCGGGCGGCACATCCGTTCGGATCAATCCGAGCACAGCTTCCCCCAGGTGACGGGGCCCGCGACGGCGTCGGCCTCGATGCCGCGGCTCGACTGGAACGCGCGCAGCGCCTTCGCCGTGTCCGCGCCGAATTCCCCGTCCGCCCCGGCCGCGCCGACGGGATAGCCCAGCGCGAACAGGCGCGTCTGCAAATGGGGAACGACGGCGTGCGCCGCGTTGCGGGACGCGGAAACGACGGGCAGCGCCGCGCGGGTGTTTTTTCCGACGATCCCGTCGACCGCCGTACCGACGGCGCGCTGAACGTCGCGAATGAACGAATCCGCGCTGTAGCCGCAGGCATGCGCTTTCGCGCCGCCGTAGTTCGGACGGACGTAACCCATGACGAGGCGGCGGGCGCGAAGCTGGCGCATGACGCAGCCGCCGTTGTCCGCGCTCGAGACGGACGTGTTGCCCTCGATGGCGATGACGGCGTCCCGCTGCACGCGCTCGACGATGCCGATGTGATCCGGGTCGGCGTCGCGGTCGAACTGATAGAGCACGAGGTCGCCCGCGGCGATGCCGTCGAATCCCGCGTGATACGTTCCGCGCCGCTTTGCGTCCGCCATGATCGCGGGGCAGGACGCGGACCGCGCGGCAAGATGCCCCGCGCCCGCCTTTTCCAGCACCCACGAAACGAACGCCGCGCACCACGGATAGCTTGCGCCGCGAACGCTTCTGCCGTAGAACCAGTCGTTGTATTTCACGCAGTTCGACCCCGACGGGGACTCCTTGACCCCGATCTCGGCCGCCGCGATGCGCACCACGTCACTTGCCGCCGCCATCTGCATTCTCCCCCTTATGCCTCGTAAAGTAATACGTCATGACCGCGCCGTAGCTTGAAGCATACAGCGTCAAAACCTCGCGCGGGACGTCCCCGCCGAAAAACAGCAAAACGCCCAGAAACGCCGTCATCGCGAGCGTCACGATCGACTTCAGATCGATCAGCTTCGACAGATTTTTTCGCACAGTTTCCTCCTTTTTCAACCGATCCCGATGCGAACCAGAAGATAGCCGACGATCCCCGCGACCGCCGTCAAAAGCGCCTTTTCGATCACGGACTCCCAGCGCCGCGCGGGAACGAGCGTCAGCGCGCGAACGTCGTGCCGGATCTCGCCCAAATCGCGCTCCATGCGATCCTGCTTCGTGGCAAGCTGCGCCACGCTCGTCACGAGACGGTCGAGATCGTCCTGCCGCTTTTCCAGTCGCAAGACGCGGTGCGCGTTTTCCTCGATCGCCCGCGCGTTGTCGTGCACGGCGGCGATGAGCTGTTCATGCGTCACAAAAATCACTCCCTTCCCCCGCCGGTCGGCCTTTGATGTCCGCCCCTGTGAGGCAACCATACCGCGCGCACGCCGCGTTCGCCAAGCGCGGCGGAAGTATTTTGGGAATTTTTTGAAGAAAAAACACGCCAAATTCGGCGCATAAAAAAAGACGGCCGAGGCCGTCTTTTATCGCAGTTTTACTTCTTTCGTTTTTTCAAAATCCCGTTCCAATGCACGAAACAGGTCAGATACCCGACCGCGCAAAGCGGCAGCGCGAAGAAGGCGTCCAGCACGGAATGCTGTTTCAAAAACACCGTCGAGGCGCAGATCAGGATCACAATGAGCCAGCAGGCGATCTGCCATACGGGGCGCTTATGAAACACGCCGCTGTCAAGGAGCGCAAACAGCGCCGCGAACGAGCCGATGACGTGGATCGACGGGCAGACGTTCGTGTTCGTGTCGATGGTATAGATCCACTCGGTCAACCGCGTCAGGAGATTGTCGCGCGGAAATTCCAGCGGCCGAAGCTGCTGACACGTCGGGTAGACAAGATAAACGATCCCCGTGACGATATACGTCAGCATAATGAACGCCATCGTGCGGCGGAACGTGTTCGGCGCGTAGATCGCGGCGAAGGCGAGGGAACCCGCGAGGAACACGAACCAGAAAAGATACGGCAAAAGGAACCATTCGCAAAACGGGATCGCGTCGTCCAGCGCGCAGTGCACGGGATGATACGGCCCGGCGAAGGCGTCCTCGATGACTTTGAAGAAGACGCCGAACAGCGGCCAGAAGGCGAGCAGCCACAGGTGGCGATACTGTTTCTGATTCAATTTCGACAGGCGGAAGCCTTTGACGTCAATTTGAGGTTTCATCATAGCTTGTTTTTCTCGTTTCAACCGGCGGTTTTTGCGCCGCGTTTTCGGGCGCGGGACTGGCTTTTCCTTCCCGTTTGACGGCGCGCTTTCGCGCGTCTTGCCGAGCGGGATTTCAAGGGTTCAAAACGCCATATGACTATACCCCATCGCGGCCTTTGTGTAAAGAGCCGTCCCGCGTTTTTTGACGCTTTTTTGTCGATTTCAAAGAAATTCTTAACAATTGCCGCCAAATTCGGCCAAAAACGGGCGGCACGGCGAACGGTCTGTCCGCGTCGGCCATGCCGTCAAATGCTTTTTGAAAACGGATTGCCGTTTTGATAGATCGTCTCTTCCACCGGATCGTAATAAAGCTCCATCGACTCCGCGATCCGCAGCATCTTGTCCTTCGGCAGACGAATGCCGTATTCCGCCTCCAGCAGCGCAAGCAGCGCTTCCAGACGAATGCTGTCCCTGTCCCGAAGCAGCCAGGTCAGCATTCCCACAAAATTGCCGCCCGACGCGCCGTGCCGGAACATGCGCGTACCGCCGATCCGATAGCCCGAAAAATGCCGCGTATCTTCCATAAGAATCGACGCGTAAAACCATTCGTCGAACCCGAAGCGATCCAGCGAATGTGAAAATCCCTTTTTGCGCAGCGACTGCACCGTGACGTATTCGTCGCCGCAGAATTCGTCGGCCGCCCTGCAATAGTCCAAAAGCTCGTCTTTCGTGATCCCGAGCGCGCACAGATGCCGTTCGTTCACATACTGCTGCGGCAGATATTCTACGATCCGATACGCCGCGCACAGGCGATGGCGCACGGTTGCGAACGTCGTAATGTTTCGAAACTGCGGATATTTCCGAAGATCGATCCTGTCTTCGCCCGTCAAAAACTTTTGAAAATAATCGACCGCGCCCGAAAACGTGTTTTTCACAATATACCCCGAATAACCGGGATAAACGTGAAATCCGAGCGATTTTAGCGTATACGGATTCAGCGGCTCGTTCGCGGCGTTCGGGAATTCATGCCGATAAAGCGCCTCCGCCTGCCGGATGGTGTAAAAATCGCCCGTCAGGATCTGTTTCATCCGCCGATGCACGTCTTCGGGAAGCGGAACATAATCCACGCGGTAGCTTCCGTTATAATAATACGGATCGATGCACCCGAAATAATTGCCGCGAACCGTCGCGGCTTTGACGCCGTAGGTCTCCTCATAACGCATCGCAAGATCGTCCGCCCCGATCGGCGCATATTGCAGCAGAAGATCGTAAACCTGCGTCTTTACGTCCGCATTGCCGACCTTCACATTCGGCATTCTCTGAAACGTCACGTTCGACGCTTCCTGCGGCCATATTTTCTTTAAAAGATTATGCAGTTCGTATTCATCCCGAATGTCATACCGGCGCATCAGCGCCGCATGATCCCGAAACAATCGCAACGTTGAAAACTCGACGTCGCGATACTGTTCCAAATCAAGTTCGCACAGCAGCTCCGAAAAATCATACTGTTCGATCGGATAATACCGAAAATGCTTCCATTGATGCCAAAGCGTATACTCGCAGCCCGACAGCTTGTTTTCGTAAGCCTTCGATTCCAGCCGCAGCGAAGCTTCGCCCGCCAGCCCCAGTTCCGCCAGCCACGCATGATACCCGTCGACAAAATCCCGATACGCCGTCAAAAGCGCGCAGCGCGTCCGCACATAATGCCGCACCAGCTCGGGACGGCTCTTTTTCACATACGCGCCCTCCAAAAGCACATAATGCTTGAAGACCGCGCGCTCGGCCTGTTTTCGCACCCGAACGTCGATCGTCTCGTCCGTCAAAATCGCTTCCAACGGCAGTTTATCGGCGCTCGGGACGGAATTTGTCATTTCCAGATAATAATACGTCTCCTGCGGCACATCGAACGCGAGCATAACGTCCTGTTTGGAAAAAAGATAGCGCTCAAACAGCGGAAGATAGCGGTCCTCTTGCAGATACGGCCTTTTTTGAAGCCATTTTTTGATCACCTGACGAACCCGTTCCCGCGTCACGCCGTAGCATCCGCCGATTTGTTCCAGCGTCATTCCCGCAAGGCGCCCCGACAAAATCTCGAGCGCGCGAATTTCTTCGATCGAGGCGATGTACTCGCGCACCGTCGGGTAACGCCGCCGCGCGATCATGCCGTCCCATTCGATCTTCCCCTCGCGTTCCGATTCCGACAGAAGTTCCCGCAAAACGCCGCCGGTTTCAAGATGCGGCGGCATCTGCACGGCAATCTGCGGCGCCGAAAGTCCTTCCCCCTCTTTTTCCAGAATCCGAAGGATCTTCCGCTTCGCCGCTTTCCGCACGCAGCTTTGTTCGTAAAACACGTTCACCGGCACGTCGTCCCGCGGCCCGTCTTTTCGGGAAGCCGCCCGCAAAAACGCGCGCAGCCAGACGTTTTCCGATCCTCCGTAAGCCGCCAGCGTCTGCGTCAATAAAGGCGGCGGCGCACCGTCCTTTGTCCGCCAGGCCACGCGCAGCTTCGCCAAATATGCGCTCGTCTGCCGCGCCGTTTTTTCACCCATCGAAGGCATCGCCGTCAATTCGTCAAACGACATGCCGACAAGCTCGGACGCCATGGCAAGGCCCGCCAGCGAAAATCGATTTTTGGCGCGTTCGGAGATTGGAAGCGCCGCAATCGGAAGATCGCCGAGCACATTGCCTTTTTCGTCGATCAGAATGCATGCGGAACCGTCGCCCGCAAGATAGCCCCGCATCGGTTCGGGTTCCCTTTGCGGCAAAACGGCCTCTTTCTCGACCAGCCGATACGCCCCCGAGCCGTCTTTGAGCGTCTGCATCCAGGAGCGAACCTCGCGCGCCGTTTTCTCTCCCATATTTCGGATCGACAAAAGCCGCTCCGGCGGATAGGCAAGCAGTTCGCCGATCGTGTGAATGTTTTCGCTGTTTAAGCAGTGAATCGCCCGAACCGACAAAGGCAATGAAGTAATCTCGTCCCGACGGGTAAGATCGGTCATCGTTTTTTCCTCATTTTCAAAATTTCAAAAGCGTGCGCGCCGTGCCGTTGTCATAAAATGCTGAAATTAACTTTATTATACGTCCCGGCGCCGGCTGTGTAAAGGCGCGGACGATTGCGTGGTTTATTATCAAAAAAGAGCTTATCGGTTCGACAAGCTCTTTTTTCTCTTTTGAGATCGCGGCGCTTATTTCCCGATCGTCCAGGCGGCGCTTCGGCGCTGCCGCGCGGCCATACGGGCGAAGACGCCGTCTTTTTGCAAAAGCTCTTCGGGCGAGCCCTGCTCCGCCACGACGCCGTCTTTCAGGACGACGACCTTGTCCGCGCCCTCGACGGTGCGCATGCGGTGCGCGATGACGAGGACGGTCTTGCCGCGGATCAGGCGGGACAGCGCGCTTTGGATCGCCGTCTCGTTCTCCACGTCGAGACTCGCGGTCGCCTCGTCGAGCAGGATCACGGGCGCGTCCTTCAAAAACGCGCGGGCGATCGAAATGCGCTGGCGTTCGCCGCCGGATAAGAAGCTGCCGTTTTCGCCGATGTCCGTATCCCATCCCTCGGGCAGCTTTTCGGCGAACTCGTCGACGTTCGCGAGCTTCGCCGCCGCGCGGACCTCTTTGTCCGTCGCGCCGCGCCGCCCGATGCGGATGTTGTCCATGACGCTGCCGTTAAAGAGCGTCACGTCCTGGAAGACGATCGAATACTGCGACAGGAGCGCTTCGGGGTCGATCTTGGAGACATCCATGCCGCCCAGCGTGATCCTGCCGGAGTCGGCGTCCCAGAACCTTGCCGCGAGGCGGGAGACGGTCGTCTTGCCGCCGCCCGACGGGCCGACGAGCGCCGTGACCTGCCCCTGCTTCGCCGTGAAGGACACGTCGCGCAGGACGTGTTCGCCGTCTTCATACGAGAAGGCGACGTGATCGAAGACGACGTCGCAGCCGTCGTTGGTAAGCGCGGTCGCGCCGGTCTGGATCGGGCAGTCCAGGATGCTGTTCATGCGTTTGACGTTCGTGTCGGTCGCAATGATCACGGCCAGATTCTGCACCGCGCCGTCGAGGGGTTCGTACAGCCGCGCGACGACGAGCAGATACAGAAAATACGTCAGCATGTCGATCTGTCCGCTTTTTAACAGCGACGCGCCGCAAAGCGCCGTCGTGGCGATCCCCAATCGCAGGATGAGCGAAGCGCTCGTGACGAACGCCGCCGTGCCGAATTCCGAGCGGATGATGCGGTTTTCCACCGCGCGGATCTTTTGTTCCAAACCGTCCAGATAGCGATCCTGCGCGTTGTTCGAGCAAAGGTCGCCCATGCACTCCATGGCTTCCTGAATGCCTTCTTCGCAGGCGATCTTCGCCGCGGACGCGCGCTGCGACAATCTCTTTTGCATCCCGGAGGCGCAGCAGACCACGGCGATCGCCACCGGCACGACCCAGACCGCCGCAAGACCCATGCGCACGTTATAGCAAACCAGCGCGACGGCAATGAGGATCGTCGAGACCATCGCGCCCAGAAGCGGCGCGACGGCATGGGACTGCGCCGTCTCCAGCACCGCGCAGTCGTTCATGATCGACGACGTAAGGTCGGCCAGATCGCGTTTCCCGAAGAACGAAAGCGGGATGCGGCGCAGACGCTCGGCAAGCGCGATGCGGCGCACGCCCGTCTCGCGGTACGTCGCAAAGAACGTGCCGTTATACTGGTACACGCTGCACACGACAATCAGCGCCGCGCAGCCAAGGCTCCCCAAAGAATAGAACCTGCCGCGCCCGGCGAGCGTGCCGTTTACAAGATCGCGCACGAGCGAAAACAACAGCGCCGCGGGGATCATGAACGAAATGTTCTGCAAGGCACAGTACAGGCTGCCCGTCAGAAGATCGACGGCGCCTTTTTTCGAGAGCGCAAATCTGCGCTGAAAGAATCGGATCATTCGTTACGCCTCCTTTGCCACGTTCCAGGACGCGGACGTCTGCCACTGCGTCCACATGTCGCGGAACAGGCCGTCTTCGCGTGTCAATTCGTCGAACGCGCCGCTTTGCACGATTCGGCCAGAGTCCAGAACGAAGATCCTGTCCGTGCCCGCGACGGTCGAGAGGCGATGCGCGATCATGACGATCGTCCGCCCGTGCGCAAGGTCGGCAAGCGCCTTTTGCACGCGCACCTCGTTGTCGGGGTCGGCGAAGGCCGTCGCCTCGTCGAGCACGACGATCGGCGCGTCCTTCAAAAACGCGCGGGCGATGGCGATGCGCTGGCACTCGCCGCCGGAAAGATAGACGCCGTTCGTCCCCAGGCGCGTGCGGATGCCGTCGGGAAATTTTTCGACGATGTCCATGCACTGCGCCTTTCGGAGCGCGGCGAGAACCTCCTCGTCCGTCGCGTTCGGGCGCGCAAGGCGCACGTTGTCGGCGATGGTTCCCTTTAAAATATGGGAATTCTGGAAGACGAACGCGATCTTATCCGCAAGTTCCTTTCGGTCGATCGCGCGGGCGTCCGCGCCGCCGATCAGAACTTTGCCCTCCTGCGGGTCGAAGAAGCGGGCGATCAGCTCCGCCGTCGTGGACTTGCCGCCGCCCGACGGGCCGACGAGCGCCGCCGTCTGTCCGCTTTCGATGCGAAGGGAAATATCGTGCAGCGCGTCTTTTGCCTTCTCGCCCTCGTCATAGCGGAACGTGGCGTGATCCAGTTCGATCGTCGCGTCGGCGGGATGCGCCGCGGGCGCGATCTGTTCCATGGGGGCGCAGGCGAAGACTTCGTCGATGCGGGCGAGCGCGTCGGCGACGATCAGTGTGTTTTCGCTCATGTACATGATCCTGGTCAGCGACGAGACGATCATGGGCGTGAGGATGATATAGAAAAGAAGGTTCAGGATGAGCTCCCGCGACACGCCGCCTTCGGAAAGCCAAAACGCGCCGAGAATCAAAAACGCGAACACGCCGTTGATCGCCAGCGTGCAGGCGGTCATCGGGGCGCGCATGCTCCTTGTGTAGGAGACCGTCCAGTCCTCGTAGTTGTCGATCGTCTTTTTCAGCCGCGCGAAGGAATAGACCGTCTGCCCGAAGGTCTTGACCACGGGAATGCCGCGGACGTATTCGACCGCCTCGTTGGCCATATCCGCCAGCGCGTTTTGATACTGCTTCATCTTCTCCTGAAGGGACTTTCCCGTCATGGACAGCATGCACAAAATCCCGATGACGATCGGCACGAGGCTCAGCGCCCCCAGCCTCCAGTCGAACACGAACAAAAGCACGAACAGCCCCGCGATCGACGCCATCGCGCGTGCGCGGTCGGGCAGCTGATGCGCCAGATACGTCTCTGCCGCGCCGGACGTCTCGTAGATCGTGCGGCGCAGCTTGCCGCTGCCGAAGCGCTCGATCTGCCCCATGGGGAGCGTCGCGATGTGGCGCGAGAGCGCGATGCGAAGGTTCGTCGCCACGCGGAACGCCGACAGGTGCGAGCACATCAGCCCCGCGATATACACAAGCATCGCCGCGACGGAAAAGATCACCGCCGCGCGGCCCCAGGAGGCAAGATGCACGGCGCGGGAAAAATCGGGTGCCGTCTCCAGCACCTCACGCAAAATGCGCCAGATGTACCAAAGCGGCACGAGCGCCAGCACAGCGCTCGCCGCGGCCAGAACCTGCGACAGCGCGGTCAGCGGGCGCCGCGGCCCCGCGTAGCGCAAAAGGCGCGACAGGTCGGACGGCTTTTTCTCCTTTTTCTTCGGAGTTTCCTTCAAGGAACAACCCCTCCTTCTTTTTGTATTTTTTTATGATAGCGCGGGCGCAGCGCCCGGGATATCCGTTTCGTTAGTTTTGGCTAACTTTCATGCCAAAGAAAAAACTCATGCGCCCATGAGCTTTTTCCAGCCCGCGATGTAAAATTCGTGCATCTGGCGCAAATAGTTCCGCGCCGCATCGCGCGTCATGTCATGCAGGATAATTTCGAAATACGCGTTGAACATCCCGGTCACGAGCATGTGCTCCAGATGTTCGTCCACGCGCGGCGCGGGGGTGCCGAGCGCCTCGAGCGTCTCGTAATAGCGGTGCGTCGCGGCGACTTCGAGCGCGATCACCTCCTCGCGCATCGATTCGTAGCGCGTTCCGGCGGCGCAGTTCAAAAGCAGGCGGAACGCTTCGCGATGTTCCGTCATATAGTCCAGCGCCCGCTGCATATACGAGGCGGAAATGCGCCCCATGTTTTCGGGCTGCTCGTTTTTCGGCAGCGCGTCGAAGTCGGCGAGCACCTTTCGATAACCCGACAGCACGACGCGATAGGGCTCGTCCACAAGCGCGGCAAAGACCGCCTCTTTGCTTTCGAAATAGCCGTAGAACGCGCCCGTCGTCACGCCCGCCTCGCGGACGATCCGCCGAAGGGAGGCCGCCTGAAAGCCGTGCGCGGAAAATTCCGCCGCCGCGCAGGACAAAATGCGCTCCCGCGTCCCCGTGTTCGCCATAAGGCAGCCTCCTTTCGCGTTTGTGTTAGTGTTGCATAACATATAACAGTGTTACAATAATCCATCCGCGCCCGTCTGTCAAGGGAAAATGCGCAAAAAAATGCCGCCGGAGCGCTCACGCCCGACGGCCGATCTTTATTTTTCGTGATTTTTCAAAAAAACGCGATAAAACTTCAGCCCCACGAGCGTCGTCAGAATCTCGGTCACGGGGAACGTCAGCCAGAAATACGCAAGCCCGAACCGCGAAAACAGCCACCCAAGCGGCACGAACAGAACCACCGTGCGCACGATCGTCAAAATCGAGCTTTGCAGGCTTTCGCCCACGGCCTGAAAGAACACGGGGAACGTCAGCGACGGGACCATCGCCAGGAAGCTCGGCCCGACGAATCGAAATCCCCATGAACCGATCTCGATCACGCAGGAATCGGACGTAAATACGCCGAGCATTTGCGCGGGGATCGTCAAAAAACATATCGTTCCCAGCGCCATCAGCCCCACGCCGAAGACGATCGCCGCGCGAAGCGTCTCGCGGCAGCGGCCGACGCTTTTTGCGGCATAGTTAAAACTGACGACGGGGACGATGCACGTCTGCATCGCGCCCAGCGGGATGAAGAAGAACGTCTGCCATTTGTAATACAGGCCGAGCGCCGTGACCGCCTGATCGGAAAAGCCCGCCAGAATCAGATTCAGCCCCAATATATAGAACGTATAGGCCGACTGCATGAGGATGTTCGGCAGCCCGAGGCGGAAAATGCGCCCGACGTGATGCGGGAAAAGCGTCCATTCCGGCGGCTTTCGGAAGCCTTTTTTCATGACGATCAGCGCCGCGGCGATCTGCCCGGCGACGGTCGCATACGCCGCGCCCGCCACGCCCAGTTCCGGCAGGCCGAACATGCCGAAGATCAGGATCGGATCGAAAACGATGTTCACCGCCGCGCCCGCAATCTGCGCGATCATCGGCGTCTTCATGTCGCCCTCGGACTGCTGCACCTTCGTCCAGACGCTTTCGCAGAAAAGCCCGACGCTGAAGACGCAGACGATCCTTCCGTATTGCACGACGAGCGCCGCCACGGATTCGGAATCCGTCGACATGCGCGCATAGGCGGGCAAAATCGCCCACGAAATGATCGCGAAGACGACCCATAAGACAAGCGCAAGCGGCGTGCCGACGCCCGCATATTCCTCGGCCTTGTCATTTCGACCGACGCCGCGCTTTGCCGCCATGATCGTGTTGATCCCGACGCCCGTGCCGACCGCCAGCGCGATCATCAAAAGCTGCAGGGGATAGACGATCGACAGCGCCGTCAGCCCTTCGCCCGAAAAGCGACCGACGAAGAAGCTGTCGACGATGTTGTAAAGCGCCTGAATGAGCTGCGCCAGCATGACCGGCGGCGCGAGTTTCAATAAAATTCTGCCCACGGGCGCGCTTTGGAACAATTCATTCTGCGTCGTTTTCTCCATCTTATTTTTCATCGCTTTTTCCATGATTCTCCGCCTCCAGCGCCGAAAAAAGCGCCTCGTCGTATCGCGTCATAAGATCGATCAGCTTATCGAAATTCTCCTCGCCGAAATTTTTCGCCGCGCGCTCCTCCATTTTGCCGATGTCGGCCAAAAAAACCGCGGCGTAGTCCTTCCCCGCCGCCGTCAGGACGAACGCCTTCTCACGCCCGCGGGAATGTTCCGCGCTTTGTTCCAGCAGCCCCTCTTCGCGCATCGCGCAGATGACGTTGTGCATCGTCTGGCGCGGCAATAAATAACTGTCGCACATGCCCTTTTGCGTGCAATATCCAAGCTCGCGAATCGTATAAAGCACAAGCATTCGGTGATACCCGATCCCGTGCGCGCCCGCCCATGCGGCGTAGATCCCGCGGCAGGCAATGATCGCGCGGTTGACGCGGTGATGCGCCGACAAAATCGTCCGATCCATCCAACGGTTCCTCCATGCGTTTAATCCCAAATGGGATTATAGCATGCCGACCGCCTCCGTCAAGCAAAGATCACGTAAGGGGGAAACCGTTTTGATCGGAAAAGGTGTGAAGGGGATTTCTTCGACACGTTTTCGCGTTCGACGAAACCATCGGCAGTCGAAACGGAATCCGTCCGCCCCCGCGCCGCAAACGCCCGAAACGAAAGCCGGCCGTCTTTTTCAAAAAGGAGCCGCCGCACGGAGTCCGTCCGGCAAAGGCGGCAATGCCGCGCCCGCGAAACAGCGCGGCATGAAAATCCGCACGCCGAGAAAAAACGTTGACGCGGGCGCACCGCTTTCAATCCGATCGGTTGTTTGGCCGTCCTGCCGTGCAGACACCCGCAGACGGTTCTTCCGCATAAACTGACGTTGAGGGAACGAATCCTCTTTTCGATCGTTTCCGCCTTTTCCAATCGATTTTCAAGATTTTCAAAGAAGGGATGCGTATGATTTCACAACCCGTATGGCGATGCGAAGATTTCACGTTCGACCGCGTCGCGCTGAGCGTGCCGCCCTGCGGTGCGAATGCGACGGGGATCGAGCGGTTTTCCATGCGCGTGCTGCGCTGTCACACGGGCGATTCGCCCGAGGGCGCGTGCTTTTGCCAGCTGCATCTTGTCGCCCGATTCCGCCTCGTTCTGATGTTTGACAACGGCGCACGATGCTGCACGCAGTTCGAGCGCCGCATCACGTTCACCGTTCCGCGCGGCGTATTCTGCGGGCGCTTCGGCATCTCGGGCGAAGTTTCGTCGATTGCGATCTGCCCCTGCCGCTGTGGCGCGACGGCGCGGATCGCCGCCAACATCTGCGTGTTCTCGCTTCCCGAGCGCGGGTGCTGTCTTCGCGATTGCGGCAGCCCGTGCGGCTGCTTAAGCGACGACGAAGACGACACATGGGACGCGCCGTGCCGCGGCGGCGTCGTGCTGCCCTATTCGCTCGGCAGCTCCTGCGGCGGGAACCGAAGCGTCGGCGTCACGTCCTCCTGCGGGTGCGGGCGATGAGTTGCCGATGCGGGAAGCCCCCGCGCATCATCGTGACCGATTGTCAGAACTGCCCGCGCCCCGTTGTGCCGCCGTGTTCGTGCGGGGGCGGGTGTGATCGTCCCTGTTCCATGCCGCCGCAGCCCGTGTGCGGCAGGCCGCCGTGCCGCGCGCCGAAGCTCTGCCCCTGCTGCGGCCGTCCGCTGCCCGAGTGGCCCGAGCCGCGCCCCATGCCGCCGCTTTGGCCGCGGTAAAAAAAGTCCATAACAAAAGCGCCGGGCATGCCGCCCGGCGCTTCGTTCTTCCGTTTTCGTTTTGCGTTCAGTTTTGCAGCAGATAGTTGCGCGGATCGTACGCCGTGCCGCCAATGCGCACCTCAAAGTGCAGGTGGCTGCCGGTGGAGCGCCCCGTGCTGCCGACCAGCGCAATGACCTCGCCCTGGCTGACGGTCTGCCCGGCGGAGACCAGAAGCTGCGAACAGTGGCCGTAGCGCGTCATTTCCCCGTTGCCGTGGCTGATGTCGACGCAGTAGCCGTAGGAGCCGTTCCAGCCGGAGGCCGTCACCGTGCCGCTCTTGGCCGCGCGGATGGGCGTACCGGTGGGCGCGCCGATGTCGATGCCCGCGTGCAGGCGGCCCCAGCGATAGCCGAAGTTCGACGTGACGGTGCCGTTGGTGGGCGTCATGAAGCCGGAGGACGACACGCCCTGCACGATGATGCCGTAGCGCTTCGTGCCCTGCGCAACGACCTGGTTCGTCGCCGCTCGGATGACGTTCTCGCTCAGGACGGTGCGCTCGACCTCGGTCGAGCCGATGTAGCGGACCTCGACGGTCACTTCCTTTTCGCCGTTGACGCCCGCCTGGACGACGCGGCTCTGGCCGACGTAGAGCGAAGCGTCGGTGGTATATTCGGTGGCGAAGGCGATGCCCTCGTTGTAGGTCAGGATCTGCTTGCTGCCGACGTCGATGACGCTGTTTTGCGGAATGAGATTGAGCGTCATGCCCGCGGAAAGATCCTCGTTTGAGGAGACGCCGTCGTTGTCGGCGACAAGATCCGCCGCGGTGACGTTCTTCGCCAGGGCGATGCTGTCGAGCGTGTCGCCCTCGCGGACGGTGTAGGTATCGTTCTCGTCGACGCCCGTTTGCAGGAAGTTGAGCGCCTCGGTCTTGTTCTTCAAGAGCGAGCAGGACACGTCGCTTTGGCGGATCTCGACTTCCTGAACGAAGCCGATGTCCGTGGCGTTGTCGGCGTAGGGGGCCTTCAACTGTTCCAGAACCCAGTTGGCGTCCTCCTCGGTCGCGAAGGCGACGGCGGCCATGCCGTCGACATAGATGACGGAGGCGCTGACCTGCGCGTCGAGATTGCGGCGGATCTGCGCGCTGACATCCTCAACGCTGGAAAGATAGCGGCGGTCGACGCGCGTCTGCCGCACCTCCAGAAGCTGATCGTCCAGCACGGTCACGCCGTACTGCGCGGACAGGTCCTTGTAAATATCGTCGATGGCGGCCTGAACGTTGTCCTTGTCGGCGACCGTCCCGACGGCGATGCCGTTGACGTAGACCTCGCTTGCGTCGACGTAACGCGACGCGGGATCGAATCCGCCGAAGATCCAGAAGCCGATGACCGCGACGACTGCCGCGCCCACGGCGGACGCGACGGCGACGAGGCGGCGCGTATTCACGCGCGCATGGGTCTTCACATGGTTTTTCACCTGCGTCCGCACGGCGGAGGCGATCTTCTCGCCCAGCGCCGCGGTGCGCCCCGCGCGCTTGTTTTTGGCGCGTTTGGGCTGCGCCAGAGGCGCGACGCCGTCGATCTCTGGGATCAGATGCGTGTTTTCGTCGATGTCGCCGATGCCGAGCATGTCGTTCATGACGCGAAGATTCGACGGAATGACGTCGATGCTCTTTTCGGCCAGCGCGAGCGCCGAACGCACCGACGCAAACTGCGCGTGGCCGCCGTCGCGTGCGGGGGCGGAGACGTCCACGGGCGCAAGCTGACGGCGCATGCGGTCGGTATCCTCGAACGGATCGCGCGCGCGGGGACGGAAGGAATCGTCCATGCCCATATCAAAGCCGTCCAGGCTGTGCAGATCTTCAAACGCGGCGCTGTAATCGGTATAGCCGAAGGCGCTCAAGCTGCTTTGGGGGCGCCGCGGCTCGGCGTAGGGATAATCGCGGTTGACGGAGTAAAAACCGAACCCGCCGGAAGTTTCATAGGGCTGCGTCCGTTTGGCGGGATCGTTTGTTTTCGCCTGCATCGAAGCATCACCCTCCTTTTCAAAATTGCAAAAAGCGTTCCGCCGCGCACACGAGAAAAAAGAGCGCTGTCTTTTTGTACGCGGTCTTACAAGGTTTTGTAGGTTCTATTATAGAGTTGTTACGGAATTATTACAACTAAATTCGCAAAATCATTGTAAAAAATTTATTTAATTTTTATTTTCGCAGACGCAGCCGCCCGTTTTCGCCGCAAAAAAGCCCCGCATCGTTCCCCGTCGGGAAACGCTGCGGAGCTTTCGGTTTTAGAAGTTGACGTAATTTCTCGGATCCTGCGCCGTGCCGTTGACGCGCACCTCAAAGTGCAGGTGGTTGCCGGTGGACACGCCGGTGGAGCCGACGAGGGCGATCTGCGCGCCCTGCGAGACGTACTGCCCGGTGGAGACGAGCACGCGCGAGCAGTGGCCGTATCTTGTGACGACGCCGTCGCCGTGATCGATCTGCACCATGTAACCGTAGCCGCCGTTCCAGCCGGCGTAGGTGACGCGTCCGGCGCGGGTGGCCATGATGGGCGTGCCGTAGCCGACGCCGATGTCGATGCCGTAATGATAGGAGCTGGCGCCCGCGGTCGGGCGGTTGCGCCGGCCGAAGCCGGAGGTGATCGTGCCGCCGTTGACGGGGCGAAGATATCCGCGCGCGGAGACATTGCTCGGGCGCTTCTGCGTGCCCTTGACGATGATCTCGGTGACGGGTTCGACGGTCACGACTTGTGACAGCGTCTCGCGGGAGACCTCCGCGCCGTTGATGTAATTGATCTGAATGGTGGACTTGCGCTCGCCGTCGCTGCCCTTTTGACGCACGACGGTCTGGTCGGAATACATCGAGTCGTCCGTGATCGTCTGCGTCTCGTGCGTCAAAGTCTCTGTGACTTCGATGACGCGCTCGGACGAGACGTTCAGGAGTTTTTGCGGGCGCATGAGCGAAAGCTCCATGCCGACGCTTAAATTGTCGGTATTCGCGACCGCCGGGTTCGCCGTGCGAAGCTCCGCGACGGTGTAGCCGTTTTTCTCGGCGATCGACCAGAGCGTGTCGCCGGAGGCGACGGTATAGGTCTGCGCGGTCTCGACGCCGACATTCAAAAGCTGATAGGCCTCTTCCTTCGTGCGAAGGAGGCTGTAGTCGACGTCCTTCTGCTCGATGGAGACGTCCTCCAGGAACTTCGTCTCGGTGATCCCGTCGCCGCCGGAATAGGGCGCAAGCGTCTCGTCGAGCACCCACTGGGCGTCCTCCCGCGTCTCCAGCGCGACCGCCGACATGCCGTCGATGTCGATGACGACGGCGTTGACGCAGATTTCGATGTTGCGGCGCACCTCCTGCGCCACGGCGTCCGCGGAGCTGACGTATTTGGGATCGACCATCGCGTCGCGAAGATCGAGCGTCTGATCGGCAAGAACGTTGACGCCGTATTCGGTGCTGAGCTGTTCATACAGCGCCTCGACGCAGCTTTTTAATTCCTCCGCGTCCATGACCGTGCCGACGGGGTGGCCGTCGAAATAGACTTCCTTGGCGGCGACGTAATTGCGGGAGGCGTCGAACAGACCCTGATACCACGCCAGGATCACGCCGCCGCAGGCGAGAACGAGCGCACCGCAGACGCTGCCCGCCGCGATCCACGCGCCGCGGCCGGAACGCTTCTTTTTCGGTGCGGCGCTGCATGCTTTTTCCACGCGGCGGCCGACGCGTTTTTCCGTGCGGTCGAGATGCCTTGCGCCGAACAGGCGCTCGCGCAACGTCTTTTTTCGGCGGGCGGGGCGAAGCATGGCCATGCGCGCGTTTTCATACGGGGCAAGCACGCTGTCGTCGCCCACGGCGCGCTTGATCTGCGCGGAATAATCCGCGCGCGGCGTGCCGTCTTCGTCGAAGCGGACGGGCGGCATGGACGCGGTGTCCGCCATATTTCGCGAGGCGGGACGGGGCGGCCGGTGCAGCGCGTTCAGCGCCTGCGCGGCCTCGTCGAGCGCGGCGGAAGCGCCTCGGGCCTGCGCGTCGACGTCAAGGTCGACGATGTTGCCCGACAGGTCGACCATGCGCATGGTGTTCCCGAGGTTCGCCTGCCCCTCGATCGCCTGCATGCGGATCGTGTGCTGGCTCAATTCCATCGCGGGCGGCGCGCCCTGCAGGTTCTGCCCGCTTTGCGCCGAATCGAGCGGGCGAAGCGGCTTGGGCTGTTTCGCATCCGCGCCTTTCGTTTGTTTTATTGCCTTCAGGCGGCGCAGCCACGCGGGGCCGACCCAGCGGAAGCGATATTTTTTCTTCGCTTTCCGCTCGCCGTCGTTGTTTTTATTGAAATGCATTCGCAAGACCTCCGTGAAACGGCGCTTTTTCTCCAAAAGACGCCCGGTTCTATTGTAAATATATTACAAAGATATTACAAGTCCCTTTTTCCTGTCAAAAAGGGCGGCGGGCAAATACGGATTGCCTCTGTGTGCATTTCATATTATAATAGATTTGGTATAGTTTCGGCAAATCACTGCCTGTAAGATCGGAGAAAATGCCATGCCGCTTTGCAGATTTCCCGGCGGCGGCGCGATGTTCTGCGCCACACCCGTCGAAAACATGTTTCTGGAAGAGTACATGCCCAACGCCCCGTCGGACTACGTCAAGGTCTATCTTTACGGCCTGATGCACTGCTATTATCCCAACGGCGGCGCGGCCGACCTTTCCTCCTTCGCCCGCAGCCTCCGCATCCCGGAGGACGACGTGCGCCGCGCGTTTTTCTATTGGCAGCAGCAGGGGCTGGTGCGCATTCAGGTCTCCCCGCAGGGGCCGAGCGTGTTCTACAACATCCTGCCGCGCGACGCGCGGGGCTTCGCGCTGCCCGCGGCCGACCGCTTTTTGAACTTCAACCGAAAGGTGCAGTCGCTCTTTGATCCCCGCCAGCTCACGCCGCGCGAGACGGACGCCATGCACGAATGGATCGAGGCGGACGGCTTTGAGGAAGACAGCATTTTGCAGCTTTGCGAATACGCCATCTCGCTGCACGGGCGAAACGTCGGCTTTGCGTATTTGAAGACCGTCGCGCAGAACTGGCTCGCCGAAGGCCTGACGAGCGCGGCGGACGTGCGCGCGCATTTGCAGCAGCGAAAATCCGAGGTGCGCGACGCGCAGTCGGTCCTGGCGTCGCTCGGGATCCGCAACCGCGCCGCCACGGAGGCGGAGCTTGCGCTGTATCGCAAATGGACGCTCGAATGGGGCTTTGACCGCGACGCGATCGACGTCGCGTGCGCGCAGTCGGCCTCCGCGGCGCAGCCGACGATGAAATACGTCGACACGATCCTGTCTTCCTTCGCGGAAAACCACGTCTTCACCGCGCCCGAGATCGAGGCGTTTTTGCAATATCGCGCGCATCGCCGCGCGGCGGCGGCTTCCATTCAGAACGCCATGGGCGTCTACGGCGCGCCGAGCCCGACGCTGATGAACTGCCTTGACACCTGGCGCGCGCAGTACGGATACGACACGCCCGTGGTGCTTCTTGCCGCGCAGCAGGCCGGCCGCCGCGGACAAAAGACGCTCGACGCGCTGGAGAACATTCTGTCCTCCTGGCACGCGGCCAATCTTCTGTCCCAACAGGACGTGGTCGATTACCTTGCCGCGCAGAAGACCGACGGCGAGGCAGCGGCGAACGTGCTGCGGCATCTGGCGCTGGAATTCGCGCCGAACGAACAGACGCGCCGAAGCGTCTCGCTTTGGAGCACACAGTGGGGGCTGCCGATGGACGTGATCCTCTACGGCGCGGACGAGATCGTAAAGTCCGGCGTGCAGCGCGACCGCATGCGCGCGCTGCATAACCTCCTTCAAAATTGGTTCGAGCGAGGCGTCCGCGACCTCGCCGCCGCACAGGCCGCACAGGCCGCCCCGGCGGAACGAAGCTTCACGCCCTATTCCGCCGCGCGCGGGCAGCAGTCAGGCAGCAACAATTCTGCGCTGTCCTACGAGCAGCGCACCGACTCGATGAACGATGCCTATCTCGATCTTTGATCGGGTTTGGAGCTTTTCACGCCTCCCAAAGGAGCAAGCCATGTCACAGTATTATCAGCGCGCGCTGCGCCAGATGGATCTTGACCGCAGCGACAAGATCGCCCGCGCCGAGGAAAACCGCCGCGCGTTTTACGCCGCGCACCCGGAGCTGGACGATCTGGAAAGCCAAATCGCCGCCGTCACGCGCGAGGCGTTCCGAAGCCTTCGGGGGACGCACCCCGTCTCGGGCGAGGAGGCGGCCGCCGCCGCGCAGAAAAAAATCGACGTCCTTCGCCGCGAACATGAGGCGCGCGTGCGCGCCGCGGGCGGCGACCCGAACGATTTTCTTCCCCGATGGGACTGCCCCGTGTGCCGCGACATGGGCTACATCGACACACCCGACGGCAACCGCCGCATGTGCGATTGTCTGAAGGCGAAGGCCGCCTCGATGGCGATCACGCACGAAGAGTTCCGCCCCGACCAAAATCAGAACTTCGACGCCTTCGACCTTTCCCGCTTCCCCGAAACGCCCGACCCCGTCCCGGGGGAGCGCAATTCGCAGCGAAAGCTCATGGCTCTCGCCTGTCAGATCGCGCGCGAATACGCGGGGGCGTTTTCCGAAAAAGGCAGCGGCAACTTCCTTTTGTGCGGCGCGAGCGGCCTCGGGAAGACATATCTTCTCCAGTGCGTCGCGAATGCCGTGGCCGAGCGCGGCTATTCGGTCTGCTATCTTACGGCCTATCGGCTGTCGAACCTTCTGCGCGACGCGTATCTGGGGGAAGACGAGGCCGCACACACGGAGCAGGCGCTGATCAACTGCGATCTTCTTTGCATCGACGACCTTGGCAGCGAACCCATCCGCCGCAACATCAATCTGGAGAGCCTTTTTTCGATCTTAAACGAGCGCACGATCGCACATCGCGCCACGGCCGTGGCGAGCAATCTTTTATTAACCCAGCTTCGCGACCGCTACGGCGAACGGATCACGTCCCGTCTGGCGGGCGAAAACTGCCGCACGATCCGCCTCTACGGCGCGGACCTTCGTCTTGCAAAAAACACGCGCGAACCGTAAAATAAAAGCAGAATCACAGCCGCACGGCTTTCGCGAAACGGAACGCGGCGGTCTGCCATAACATCATACGATCAACGGAGGATCAAGAAAAAACGCCATGAACGAAAATCTTCCCAATGCGGTGCTGTGCGTCGGGATGCTCAACTGCGACGTCTTTTTCCGCAACACACCGAAAAACCTCATGCACACCGACACGTCCTTCATGCGCGACGTGACGATGCTCGTCGGCGGCGACGCGGCGAACGTCTCGCAGAACCTCGCGCACATGGGCATCACCTCCTATCTTGCCGCGAACGTCGCGGGCGACGTGTTCGGGCAGCATGTCTGCGACACGCTCGAGGGCGAAGGCGTGGACACCCGCTTCGTGCGCCGCGACAGCGAGACCGGCACGGCCGTGAGCCTGTTTTTCTATGACACGGACGGCAAAAAGCACTGCGGCGCGTTCCGCGGCGGCAACCGTTCGTTCCGTCCCGACATGGTGACCGACGAGATGTTGAAATCCGCGCGGCACATGCACATCGGTTCGTTCGTGACGCTCGAAAGCTTTATCGGGCAGCCCGCCGAAAATCTGATCCGCCGCGCAAAGGCGCTCGGGCTGACCGTCTCCGCCGACATCTCCGGCGGCAGCGCGGCCGACCGCGACACGATGCGCCGCGTCATCCCGCTTTGCGACGTGTTCACGATGAACGAAGAGGAGACGCTCGAATTGACGAACGAAACCGACATGAAGCGCGCCTCGGAAAAGCTTCGCGAATTCGCACCCACGCTTTTGATTTTGAAGCAGGGCGCACGCGGCGTCTTCGTCACGGATTTCAAGGGCTATGAAAAGCAGTTCGCGCCCCTCGCGCGGCCCGAAGAGGTCAAAGACGCCGTCGGCGCGGGCGATTCTTTCATTTCCGGCTACATCGCCGCGCTCCTTCACGGGGAAAGCCGCGACGAGTGCATCAAGACCGGCTCCGCCGCGTCCGCGATCTGCATTTCGGATTTCGGCGCGTCCAACTGGAAGGTCTCCTATGAACAAGTCCGCGCCTTTGCTGCGGAGCGCGCCTGAGACGCGGGAGGTAGTGACAATGCAGAAACGTTTTGACATTCTTTGCATGGGCATCGGCTGCTACGACGTCGTCGTGCGCCATCTGCCCGCGGATTTCATGGAACAAAGCGTCGTCCCCATCGGCGATATCACCACTTCCACCGGCGGCGACGCGCTGAACGCCTCCGTCGATCTGACGCGTCTTGGCGCGAAAACCGGCTTTTTGACCGTTCTCGGGAACGATGCCTGGGGCAAGAGCGTCCTGGCCGATCTCGCGCAAAAGGGCGTGGATACCTCCGCCGTTCAGGTGCGCGACGACTTCAGCACCTGCGTCAGCTACGTTCTCGTCGAGAAAAACGGCGACCGTCATTTTGCCGTCAACTTCCCCGAGAACCCTCTTCCTCTTCACAACAGCGACATCTCCGACGAGCTTCTTGCCTCCACGCGGCACATTCATGCGGCAAGCTGCAATGCGCTGGGGTCGATGGACGACGAGCTGGACGTCCTGTTCCGCCGCGCGCACGAGATGGGCGTGACCACGAGCATGGATACCGGCGCGGACCCCACGGGCCGCTGGTTCGACCGCATTCGAGAGACGATCAAATACTGCGACATCTTCTTCCCGAGCCACTACGAGGCGGCGGCCTACTGCGGCGGCGAAACGGATGTTTTGAAGATGAAGGAATTCTTCCGCGACAAGGGCGTGAAGATCTTCGGCGTGAAGCTGGGCGCGGACGGCGTGTTCGTCACCGACTTTAAAGAGGACATCTTCATGAAGCCGCTGTTCACCGGCACGCCCGTGGACACCACCGGCGCGGGCGACGCGTTCTGCTCGACGTTCGTGGCGGGCATCGTGCGCGGCATGAGCATGCACGACGCGGCGGCGCTGGGGCAGGCGCAGTCGGCGCACATCATCCGCACCGTCGGCGCGAACAACGGCGCGGTCGACATCCATACCCTCGTGGAATACGCAAAGGGCTACGGATACGATCTGGATATCAAATAATCGTTGTATTTCAACATCATCCGCACGGGAAAATCGCTTTCCGTGCGGATTTTTCTTTGTGTTTTCTGGTTAGCTGCTTTCAAATAAGAAAACAATCGTCAAAAAATATGGCATAACATGTGAAATCCTTTAAACCCACACATGCAATTTCTAAAACAAAAGTACATTTTTATAGATTCACATCATCAAAATGCCTTATTTTTTGATGCTTGCAGTTTTAAGCTAGAGATTTTTTGTTTTTGGCTAAGTGAAAAGCGGAGGCGACGCCGGAAGCGTCGTTGAGCATTTTCACAACGCCAAAACGGAAAAGATCAGCTTAAAACCGATTGTTTTCTTTTTTGAAGGCAGCTTTAGTCATTTCTTTTTTTGACTGTTTCATATATAATAGACACGCGATTTGCGATCTATCGGTTAAAGGAGCAATCATTCGATGCAATCCGTCAAGCGGCGGCCCGTATGGGCCCTGATGGCAATCTTACTTGCGGCGGCGGCCGTGTTTTCCGGCTGCGCGAAGCGCGGCGTGGACGCGTCCGTCCCCTCGCCCGAACCTTCGTATGCGCAAAGCGAAATCGAAAATGCGCTGAGCGGCAGCGTGCAGGAAGCGCTGGCGCTGTTTGAAAAACAGCAGGAGGGCGCGGACGGCGCGGCACAGAACTTCCCGAAGACTTCCGTTTCCGCCGCGGCGCCCGAGGCGGAGCAATCGCCCGAGCCGACGCCCACGCCGACGATCCCGCAGGTGTCGTCCCAGATGCCGTACATGATCGCCATCTACATCGGCTCTCAGCGCGTCGTGGTCTATCAAAAGGACGCGGACGGCGCCTACACCGTCCCCGCGCGCGTGTTCACCGTCTCCACCGGTCTTGGCAGCAACACCATTTTGGGCCAGTATAAAATTCAGAGCCGCTGGCGCTGGCTTCCCATGCACGGGATCTACTGCCAGTACGTCACGCAGTGGAGCGGCAACTATCTGTTCCACTCCGTCATGTATTCCCAGACCGACCCGTCGACGATGGATCGAAGCGCCTACAACCGCTTGGGCAGCAAGGCCTCCGCGGGCTGCATCCGCATGACCGTACGCGACGCCAAATGGATCTACGACAACTGCGGCCGCGGCACCTATGTCATCGCGACGAACGATTCCTGCCCGCCCGGCACGCCCGGAAGCAGCGGCGTCCCGCCGCTGACGCTCGACGTGCGCTGGGATCCGACCGATCCCGACCCGCGCAATCCCTACATCACGGGGCTGCCCACGCCGACACCCGCGCCCGAACCGACGCCCGCGCCCGAACCGACGCCCGTCCCGAGCCCGAGCGAAGAACCGACGCCCGTCCCGAGCGAAACGCCGAGCCCGACGCCGACGCCCGCCCCGAGCGAAGCGCCCACACCCACTCCCGTGCCGACGCCGACGCCCGCGCCGCCCGAGCCTTCGCCCGGCGCGGAAAACTGAACAGACGCTTTTCGGCGAACCGGATTTCCCCCCGGTTCGCCGTTTTTATATCGATTTCATTTCAAAACCGCGCGGTTTCGTTATATAATAGAAGCTGAAAGTGAGTGCGGCTATCATGAAAGTATTGTGTATCGGCGCGATTCTCTGCGACGTGGCGTTCAGCCCCGTGGCGGAGAACGACTGGAAAAAGACGCGCCCCGTCACGGCGGAGGCATTCTCCCTGCACGGCGGCGGCGAAGGCAACAACGCTTCGATGGATCTTGCGGCCCTCGGCGAAGAGGTGCGGCTCGTCGGCCGCGTCGGCGACGATTTCATCGGGGCGCATCTTCTGGACGAACTGAACAAAAAGGGTGTGGATACCGAACACGTCATTCGCGTGCCGGGGGAAAACACGACCGTCTCCGTGCAGATGATCAGCTCCCGCGGCGCGCGGACGCTTGCGGCAAAGCGCTGGGGCGCGAACGAGACGCTCGAAGCGGGCGACGTGCCCGACGAATTGATCAAATGGGCGGATCACGTCCACATCGTCGCGGCGATGTGTTTGTCCGGCTTCGACGGCGCGGGCAGCGCCCGCGTGTTCGCCCGTGCGCACGCGCTCGGCAAGACGACGAGCATGGATCTGAACAATCCGCGCTTTGACGGCGAGTGCTTCCATCTGTTCCGCGACGCGCTCAAAAACTGCGACGTGTTTTTGCCGTCGAGCTACGAAGTCGAGCGCGCGGTGGGGCTAAGCGACATGCACGACATCCGCGACTTTTTCGCGCCCTACGGCATAAAAATTCTGGGCGTCAAGCGCTCGGAAAAGGGCGTGTATCTGACGGATTTCAAAAAAGAGATCGACATGCCGTCCCTTCTTTCGGGCGACCCGGTCGACGTCGTCGGCGCGGGCGACGCGTTTTCCTCGACGTTTGTCTCCGCCTGGAAGCGCGGCTATTCGATGCAAAACTGCGGCGCGATCGCAAGCGCCGCCTCGGCGCATGTGTTAAAAGCCCTCGGCGCGACGGCGGGCATGCGCGATTTCGACACGCTCGTTTCCTTTGCGAGGGAAAAGGGCGCGATGGAGTAAGAAGAAATCTTGCGGGAAGCATCCCTTTCAGAAAAAGGGCTGCAAGCCGCGGTCAATTACATTGCTTGAGAGAACGGCGCAGTTAAGGGCTTCCTCTGAGAGGGGCTTGTACCCCTAGGGCACGAGACACCCCGAGCGTCCCCGAAGGGGACAGTACCCCTAGGGCACGCGATTCAGGCGTGAAGCCGGCGCCAAAGGCGACTGATGAGGTGTCGCTGTTGGGGCAGATGCAATAAGAAGAACGACAGTTTCGATCTTCGCCGCAGCAAATGCAGCGCTGATTTCCAACCGTCAACCTTCTTATTGAACCTGCGCTCCGTATTCGAAGCAGAGACACCTCATCCGTCTTGCCTTACGGCAATCCACCTTCCCCTCTTAGGGGAAGGCTTGCGGGAAGCGTCGCAGAGAAGAAATGCGGGGTCCTCGACATCCGAAGCCCCACAAGCTCCCGCCGTCATTTCTACACTCCCCGATCTTACGGCGCATTTGCGCTCAAACGATAGAAACAAACCCACACGGAGGACATCCATGAACTTTTTGGTCATCGGCCCGATCGTCTGCGACATTGCGATGAAAAACATCGATCCCGAGGATTTCAAACGCGGACGCACCGTTTTGGAAAGCTTTGAGATCGCGGGCGGCGGCGACGCCAACAATGCCGCGATCGATCTTGCCGCCCTCGGCGAAAACGCCCGCATCTGCGCGCGCGTCGGCGCGGACTTCCTGGGCGACCGTCTCGTTTCGCTTTTAGAGGCGCGCGGCGTGGACGTGCGGTATTTGAAGCGGATCGAGGATCGCCCGACCACCACGTCCGTCCTCATGCTCGGCTCCTCGGGCGACGTGACGCTCAACGTCATGCGCCACGGCGCGAACGAATCGATGGAGCCCGGTGACGTGACGGAGGACATGATCGCTTGGGCAGATCACGTTCACATGGTCAGCGTTTTGAATCTGCACGGCTTCGACGGCGAAGGCACGGCGCGCGCGTTCGCGCTTGCCAAAAAGCACGGCAAGACGACGAGCATGGATCTGAAAAAGCGCATTGCCGACGTTCCCGACCGCATGGGACTGATCGAAAAGACGCTCGAAAACTGCGACGTGTTTTTGCCCAGCCATTACGAGGTCGAATATCTGTGCGGTCTGACCGATCCGCAGGAGGCGGCGCGGTATTTTCGGCGCTTCGGCTTAAAGGTCTTCGGCTGCAAGCTCGGCGCGCAGGGCGCGTATCTGACGGATTATAAAGACGAAGTCTTTCAGCCGTCGCTGTATCGGGGGACGCCCGTGGACGTCATCGGCGCGGGCGACGCGTTCTCCTCGACATTCTCGTGCGCATGGAAGCGCGGATATTCCCTGAAAGACGCCGCGGCGATCGCGAGCGCCGCCTCGGCGCAGATCGTCGGCACGGTCGGCGCGACGGCCGGCATGAAGGATTTTGATACGCTCGTTTCCTTTGCGCGCGCTTGCGGCGCGCTCGATTGACTTTTTTCGGAGGTTTTGCGATGAAAATGCTCTGTCTGGGCGCGGTGTTGTGCGACATCGCGGCGAAGCCCGTCCCCGCGGACGCGTTTGCGGCGCGCCGCATCCAGCTTGACAGTTTGAATCTGGCGGGCGGCGGCGACGCCAACAACGCGTCGATCGACCTTGCGCGCCTCGGAGAGGACGTGCGGATCGTCAGCCGCGTCGGCGGCGACTTTTTGGGGCAGATGCTCACGACCCTTCTTTCGCAAAACGGCGTGGACACGCGCTATGTCGCGCGGGACGAACACGCCGAGACGACCGCCGCGATTCTGATGCTCGGCCCCGACGGGGTCACGACGATCAGCGCGCGGCACAGCGGCGCGTGCGACAGCGTCCGCGAAAGCGACGTCACGGACGAGGCGCTCATCTGGGCCGACCATCTTCACGTCGTCAACGTCATGAACATGCCGTGTCTGGACGGCGAGGGACTCGGTCGCCTCTTTGCCCGCGCGCACGAAGCGGGCGTGACCACGAGCATGGACTTGAAGCGTCCGCGCACCCCGCTGGAAAAGCCGCTGGAGGCCGTCGTCCCCGCGCTTTCGCACTGCGACGTGTTCCTGCCCAGCGACTACGAGGTCGAATACCTGTGCGGATTCACCGATCCGCATCGCGCACGCGACTTCTTCCGCGATTTCGGCGTGAAGGTCTTCGGCATGAAGTGCGGAAAAGCGGGCGTGTATCTGACGGACTTTCAAGAGGAGGTCTTTCAAAAATCGCTGTTTTCCGGCACGCCCGTGGACGTCACCGGCGCGGGCGACGCGTTTTCCTCGACGTTTGCGGCGTCGTGGCGGCGCGGGCTGTCCCTGCGCGACGCGGCGCTGATCGCAAGCGCCGCCTCGGCGCGCGTGCTTTCCGCGGTCGGGACGACGGCGGGCATGGTCGATTTCGACACGCTTTGCGCCGACGTCCGCGCCGCGGGCGAGACGCTGTCGGTCTGACAAACGCTCAACACGGCGGAAACGCCGTTTGAAATTTTAAAAAATTCTCAACATCATTCACGGAGGTATTTCCCATGACCAAATTCCTTTGCGTCGGACAGGCGCTGTGCGACCTGTATCTTCACCCGGCAGGCCCCGAGATTTTCGACGGCAGACAGAACCACGTTCTGGACTCGATCCCCGTCATGGGCGGCGGCGACGCAAACAACGGCTCCATCGACCTTGCAAAGATCGGCAACGAAGTCGCCATCGCGACCAGCCTGGGAAGAGACATCTTCGGCTCTCAGGTGCTGCGCCTTCAGCAGGAGGCGGGCGTGGACACGCGCTTCGTCACGCTCCGCGACGACATGCCCACGGCGGTCCATGCGATCCTGCTTTCCAGCGAAGCCACGCGCGGCAACGCGGCTCTGCCCGGCACTGCGCAGGCGCTTCGCCGCGAAGACATCCCCGACGAAGCGATCGCCTGGGCGGATCACGTCCATATCGTAAGCGTTTTAAGCCACCCGCTACTCGACGGCGAGGGCGTGGCGTCCGTCGCGCGCGAGGCCAAGCGCCTGGGCAAGACGACGAGCATGGATCTGCAGTATGACGAGCGTTTGTGGAAGCCCGAGGAGACGCTTTCCAAAATCGAGGCGGCGCTTCCCTACATCGACGTCTTCCTTCCCAGCTTCGACGAGGCGACCGTCGTCACCGGCGGGCTGACCGATCCGCTTGCAATGAAGGAGTTCTTCCGCAAGTACGACCTCAAAATCTTCGGCTGCAAGCTCGGCGCAAAGGGCGTGTATCTGACGGATTTCGATCAGGACGTCTTCCTTCCCCCGCTGTATCGCGGCGAGCCCGTGGACACCCTGGGCTGCGGCGACGCGTTCTGCTCCGGCTTCATCTCCGCCTACAAGCGCGGATTCTCCCTCGAGGGCTGCGGCCTCATCGGCAGCGCCGCCTCCGCGAAGATCTGCGCCGTCGTCGGCTGCAACGCCGGCATGCGTCCGTTCGACGAACTGGTCGCGCATGCCCGCGATTTCGGCTACGACGCCAAATAATCGGTATGAAAAAGGATTTTGACGTCATCGCGCTGGGCGGCGCGGCGTTCGACATTCCCGTGTCGCCCGTGCCGCGCGATATTATGGCAATCGGCGGCGTGAACGCCGATATCCGCATGGCGACCGGCGGCGACGCGCTCAACGGCGCGATCTCTCTTTCGTCCCTCGGGATGCGCACCGCGCTTTTGACCTACACCGGAACGGACGAATTTTCCGACGCCATCGTCGAGAGATTAAAAGAAGCCGGGGTCGACACGTCCCTCGTCGTGCGCGACGAAAACTTCCGCACGACCATGGCCTATCTCCTGATCGAAGAAAGCGGCGAGCGGCACATTCTGGGGCCGGGCTACGCGAACGTCAAATCCGGTCTCAATCGCACGCATGTGACGGACGAGATCCTCAGCCGCACGCGGCATCTGCACTACGCGAGCGTCAACGCCAACAAGTTTCTGGACGGCGAAGACATCGGCGACGTGTTCCGCCGCGCAAAAGCGCTCGGCATCACGACGAGCATGGATGCGGGCTTCGACCGTGACGGGCTCTGGCTCGAAAAGGCCAAATACGCCCTGCCCTACTGCGATATTTTCTTCCCGAGCTATTCCGAGGCCGTCCCCATCGCGGGCGGCAGGACGGACGTGCGCGAGATGGCGGAGTTCTTCCGCCCGTACCATCTTCAATACTTTGGCTGCAAGCTCGGCGCGGACGGCGCGTATTTGTACGATTATGCAAACGAACGCGAATATCGTCAGCCGACGCTCCTGCGCGGCCCCGTCGTCGACACGACCGGCGCGGGCGACGCATTCTTCGCGGGCTTTTTGACGGCGTATCTGCACGGCTGGGACGTGGACGACTGTCTTCGTCTTGCCTCGGCGCAGTCGGCGATCATCATTTCGTCCATCGGCGCGAACGTCGGCGTGCGCGATCTTTCCGCGGCGCTCGACGTCGCAAAGAAGGCGGGCGTGACGATCCGCGGCGCGCAGAAGGAGGGTCTTTATGGCGAAAGAGAAACGGTTTGACGTCATCGTTGCGGGCTACGCCGGATACGATCTCGCCGTCTCGCCCGTGCCGCAGAACATCATGGATGTGGACACCGGCACCGCGCCGCAGCGGATCATCACCGTCGGCGGCGACGGGATCAACGCGGCGACGAGCTTTGCGTCTTTGGGATGCAAAACGGCGCTTTGTTCCGCCGTCGGCCGCGACATGTTCGCAAAAACCGTCCGCAATCATTTGAAAGACCATAACATCGACGCGCGATACGTCTTCGACGTCGACGCGCCGACAACGTTCACGCTGATCCTCGTCGGAGAGGACGGCGAACGGCACTGTCTCATCCGCCGCGGCGCGACGGAATCCATCTGCCGCGACATGGTCCCGGCCGAGGCAATCGAAAACGCGCGGCATCTTCACTACGCGAGCTTTTTCCCGATGACGCGCCTTGACCCGGAGGCACATCTTCTGCTTCGGCAGGCAAAAGAAGCCGGGCTTTCCACAAGCATGGACGCGGTGACGTATCACGGCGACAAAGACCCGCTGGAGCTGCTCGCCCCGTCTCTGCCCTACGTCGACATCTTCATGCCGAGCTTCGACGACGCGGCGCTGATCTTCAAAACGCGCGACTTCGCCGAAATGAAGCGGCAGATGGCGCGGTTCGGGACGAAGTTTTTCTGTGTCAAATGCGGCGCGAACGGACTTCTCGCCACGGATTTCGGGCGCGACGTTCACGTTCCCGCGATGTGCCGCGGCGCGGTTGTCGACACCACCGGCGCGGGCGATTCCTGCGCGGCGGGCTTTGCGGCGGCGTATCTTCGCGGCGGCGACCTTGCCGCCTGCGCGGCGATCGCAAGCGCAAACGCGGCGTTCGTCGTGCAATCCTTCGGCGCAACGACCGGCTGCCGTCCGTATGAAGACGTGGCCGCGCTGGCAAAGAGCTTCGGCTATGACGTGCCGTAAAAAAATCAAAAAAGAGCAAGTCGTCAATGACTTGCTCTTTTTTAATAAAAAAAATCACGCATACCAGTTGTAGTCCCATCGATTTTCCAGGCAGTACAGAACCCTGTGGCGCTTGAACAGGACGTCTTTTTCCACAAGCTCTTTCAGTTCGGCCGCGGTAATGGGGCGCCAGTGCGTGACGCGTCCGAGTCTCGGATCATACCCGAGCGCCCATTCGCACCCTCTTGCGCCGTGCGGCAGATAGTCAAAATGCGCGATCCATTCCTTTCCGTTCGGCAGCACACGGCGCACGATGCAATACTGCCCGTTCTCCGGCCATTTGTCCTGCATTGAATGCCACGGTTTCTTTGAGATCATCGCGTTAATCCTCCCGCCTTTGATGGTGTTATCTTACCACGCGCCGCGCGCCGTTTTTTTAACGCTTCGCGCGCATAAAACGCCCCGTGCGCGCAAAACCTAAGCGCAAAACCGATCGTCGGGAGGCGCTGATTTTGAAAAAACTGATTCTTATCGTCGTCCTTGTCCTCGTCGCCGCGGCGTTTTTGCCCGTGCGCCCCGCGATGCGCGCGCCCGAGGTGACGCGCCTTTCCCTCGAGGCGGACGACAAAAAAAGCGCGTCGCTCGTGCGAATTTTAAACAGCGACGCCGCCGCGCTCAACGCCGTGTCCGTCTACTGTTACGGGCTTGCCGCCGACCGCCTCGCCGCGCGGCAGGGCGCAAACGAGCCGACGTGCGTGACGTTCTATTTCGACGGCCTGCGTTACGTCGGCGCGACGACGACCTTTCGGGGCGCGGGGGAGTACTTCGACTTATCCGGCCGCAGCGCCGAACAGCTCGACGGCCTGACGTTCGAGCAGTGGGCCGCACAGAGGGAGTGAACGCGGGACGCGCGCATTCCGACGCAGGGGTATCCCGCCGCAGCCGATTTCAAATCAAAAGAGGACAAATAAAAAAGAGGAAGATATTTTGCCGTATCTTCCCCTTTTTTGTTCTCTTTTAAAACTGCGCGCCGTACAGTTCCGCGTAGACGCCGCCTTTTTGAAGAAGCGCTTCGTGCGTGCCCTCTTCGGCGATGCCGTCCTGCGTTAAGACGAGAATGCGCTGGGCGTTTTTGATCGTCGAGAGGCGGTGCGCGATGACGAACGTGGTCCGCTCGCGCGAAAGCGTTTCGAGCGACTGCTGGACGATGCGCTCGGACTCGTTGTCCAGCGCGCTCGTCGCCTCGTCGAAGATGAGGATCGGCGGATTTTTCAAAAACACGCGCGCGATGGAAAGCCGCTGCTTCTGCCCGCCCGACAGCTTCACGCCGCGCTGACCGATGTCGGTCTGATAGCCGTCGGAAAGCCCCATGATGAACTCGTGCGCGTTGGCGGCGCGCGCCGCGCGGATGACCTCCTCGTCCGTGGCGTCGGGGCGGCCGTAGCGGATGTTCTCCATGACGGTCCCCGCGAAAAGATACACGTCCTGCTGGACGATGCCGATGTTCTTATGAATATCCTTCTGTTTCAGGCGGCGCACGTCGATCCCGTCGATCGAGACCGTGCCCTCCGTCGCGTCGTAAAACCGCGGGATGAGGCTGCAAAGCGTCGTCTTGCCCGCGCCGGACGCACCGACGAGCGCGACGTATTCCCCCGCGCCGACGTGCAGATTCACATGGGACAGCACGTCCTCCTGCCCTTCGCCGTAACGGAACGAGACGTCGTCGAAGTCGACCGTGCCCTCCATCTCGGGGCGCGAGACGGCGTCGGGCGCGTCCTCGATGACGGGGGCGATGTTCATGATCTGCAAAAAGCGTTCATAGCCGGTATAGCCGTTCTGGAACTGCTCCGTGAAGCTGACAAGGCGCTTGACGGGGTCGGTGAAATTGCTGATGAACAGCAAAAACGCCACGAGGTCGGCGGCGGAAAGCTCGCCTTTTGCCATAAACAACGCGCCCGCAATCAACGACAAAACGATGATCAGCGTCGAAAACGCGGTCATGCCCGAATTATACAGGCCCATGTATTTGTAGCTGATGCGCTTGGCGGCGACGAACTTTTCGTTGCCCGAACGGAACTTTTTGATCTCCTCTTTCTCGTTGCCGAAGGACTTGACCACGCGGATGCCGGAGAGGCTGTCCTCGATCTGGCTGTTGATGTCCGCGATGCGGCGGCGGTTCTCGGCGAAGGCGTGCTTCATGCGGCGGTTCATCGTGA
>CAKTSO010000002.1 GCA_934613185.1 uncultured Clostridia bacterium
ATTCGACGGGCGTGTAGTTCGCGGGGTCGGTGACTTCGCCGGTGTCGGTCATCTCGCCGTTTTCGTAGCGCTCCGTCGTCTCGAAGGCGGAATCCGCACTGCTTGCGCCGACGTGGGCGAACAGATCGTCGCCGACGCTGTAATAGCGGTCGCGCTCGCCGGAGGTGAAGACGAGCTTGGCGTTGTCGTTTTCGTCGAGCGTATACAAGGCAAAGACAAGGCCGTCGCAGAACTCGTCGCCGCTCGTCATGGAGGCGACGAGAAGCTCCGATTTGCCGTCGCCGTCGACATCGCGCACGACGTAGCCGCAGTCCTTTGCGGGATCGGAAAGATATTCCGTCGTGACCATATAGTTCAGTTCCTTCTGCATCAGCGCCTCGGCTTTGTCGCCCGCGCCGACGGCCTCGGCGTAAGAATCGATGATCGTTTGATAGGCTTCCGGCATATCGCCCGCGACGGGCTTCGTCTCGTCCGTTTCGGGAAGCGTGACGGCGTCGTTGTCATTGGACTGCGCGGCGGCGTCCTGCGTCACGGCGGGCTCGTCGCTCGCGGCGGGCGCGGCGTCCTCTTTCTTCGAGCACGCGCCGAGCGCCAGCGCGGCGCAAAGGGCCAGCGCCAGCATCAGAATCAAGCTTTTTTTCATATTGCTCACTCCTTTTCTCCGCTTCCGCAGGGGTCTTCCCCGGGGAGCAGACCCATTTTGCCGCAAAGCGCGCGGCCTGTCAACCGAATCGACGCGATCTTAAACGATTCTTCAAAGTCAACAAAAAGCCGAGACAGCAAAATGCTGTCTCGACTTTTTTATTCACGCTTCGCGCAGGGCTTTCAACTTCTCGTACACGCCGCAGAGCGAATCGTAGGCTTCGTTGAATACATTCTGCATCTGCTCGTATTTTGGCGCGTTCGCCGCGTTCGGCAGGCAATCGCGCGCGATGGACACGAAGCGGTCCGTGGCGGAAAAGTCCGAAAACAGGCCGACGCCGACGCCGCCCGTGATGGCCGCGCCCATGGACGTCGCCTCGTCGAGCAATTTCGGCACGCGGATCTTTTTTTGATAGACGTCCGCCAGAATCTGCTGCCAGGTGCGGCTGTTGACGCCGCCGCCCACGACGATGATCTCGTCCATTTTCTCGCCCGCCGCGCGGAAGACGCGCAGAACTTCGTTCAAGTTCATGGCGACGCCCTCCTGCACAGCGCGCAGGAAGTCTTTTTGCGTATGTTCCATGCCGACACCGAGGAAGCAGGCGCGGGCGTCGGGGTTCCAGCGCGGGCTGCGTTCGCCGATCAGATACGGCAGGAACAAAAGCCCCCGCGCGCCGACGGTCGATTCCTTCAAAAGCTCTTCGAGAACCTCGTAAACGTCCGTGCCGCGCGCTTTCGCGATTTGTTTTTCCTCGGCGCAGAAGTGATCGACGTACCATGCGTAAGCGCCGCCGCCCGTCTGCATCGTGCCCGTGGGAAGCACATAGCCGGGGACAATGTGCGCCCAGGTGAACGTCCGCTGTTTTTCGTCGAAGATCGGCTTTTTCGCCGTAATCGAGATCCACGAAGACGTTCCCATGCTGCTGTGCGCGACGCCCTCTTTGACGCAGCCGGTGCCGACCGCGGCGCAGACGCCGTCCCCGCCGCCGCAGACGACGCGCGTCCCGGGGACAAGGCCCGTGAGCTTCGCCGCTTCCGGCGTCACGAGACCCGCGACGTCCGTCGAACGGCAAAGGCGCGGCATTTTTTCCGGATCGATCCCCATGGCGTCCAGAAGGCGGGGCGACCACTCCAGCTTTTCCAGATCCAGAAGGCAGGTCGAGGAAGCGTCGGTGTACTCCGTGACGAATTCGCCCGTCAGTCGAAGGATGATATAATCCTTCGCGTTGAGCGTTTTATAGGTCGCGTTATAAATTTCCGGCTCGTTTTCCCGAACCCACATGAGCTTCTGCCCGCCGTAGGAGGGCGAAAGCCGATGACCCGTCAGATGATAAAACTCGGTCTCGTCGATTGCCTCGCGGATGTGGGCTTCCTGCGCTTTGGCGCGCATATCCGCCCAGATGAGCGCGCGGCGAAGCGGTCTGCCCGTTTTGTCGACGCAGACACAGCCCATCATCTGACCGCTGAACGAGACGGCGGCAATGTCCGCCGGATCGATATGCGAAATCAGCTGCCGCGTGCTTTTCGCCACGGCGTTCCACCAGTCGTCGGGATCCTGCTCCGCCCGGTTCCCCGCGGAATAATAGACGGGATAGCGCTCCGTCACTGCCGCGACCAGTTCGCCGTTTTCCGAAAAAAGCGTCGCTTTATTGCCCGAAGTGCCCAGATCGTGGGCGAGAATGTACTGCATAACGGCTCCCCTTCGGAATCAGCCGCGCGCGATGAATTCTTCGGTGATCTTCACGGCGGCGGAAGTGCCGATGCGCTCCGCGCCCGCCTCGACCATGGCAAGGCAGGTGTCAAGATCGCGAATACCGCCGGCGGCCTTGACCTTGACGGCGTCGCCGACGATGCTCTTCATGAGCTTCACGTCGCTAAGCGTCGCGCCGCCGGTGCCGAAGCCCGTGGAGGTCTTAATGAAATCGGGGCGAATCTCCAGCGCGATGTTGCACAGGATCTTCTTTTCTTCCTCCGTCAGGAAGCAGTTTTCGAAAATGACCTTGCTGATCGCTCCGCCTCTGCGGCAGGCCTCGACGATGCGGCGCATCTCGTCGCGGATATAGTCGTAATTGCCCGCTTTGAGTTCGGTGATGTTGATCACATAATCGATCTCGTCCGCGCCGTTTCGGATGGCGTCCTCCGTCTCGAAGACCTTGGTCTCGATCGTCGTCTGTCCGAGCGGGAAGCTGATCGCCGCGCCGACGTGGACATCGGTACCCGCAAGCAGTTCCTTGCACAGTTCCGTCTGCACGGAGTTGATGGCGACCATTGCGAAATGATAGCGGCGCGCCTCGTCGCACAGTTTTTTCATATCCTCGGGCGTGGCATAGGGATGAAGGTTCGTATGGTCGAAAAGTTTAACCAGCTGTTCCTGCGTCATGGTGTAAAATCTCCTTTGGTTTCAAGATCTCCGTCATGTAATGACATGGAGTGATTAAGGCCATCATAGCATTCGGCGTCGGCTCTGTCAAGACAATGTATTGCAAATCGTTCCCCGCTCCGTTATTCTAATGCATGGAGGTATGACATGAAGCCGATTTACCGAACCATCCGACTCGACCGACAGAGTTCCACGCCGCTTTGCTACCAGATCAAGGACGCTTTGACGGACGCAATCCGCAGCGGCGAGCTGACATTTGGCGAAATGCTGCCGCCCGAGGAGGAATTGTGTGCGCTTTTGAACGTCTCCCGTCCGACGGTGCGGCAGGCGCTAACAGACCTCGTCCACGAGGGATATTTGAACCGCGTCAAGTTTAAGGGCACGTTCGTCACGCGCCCCAAACTGGAGGGCAAGTTCATTCAGACGATCCAGACCTACGACGAGGAGATCCGCGGCATGGGGCTTTCCCCCGCAACGCGCGTATTGTCTTTTGCGACGCAAGAGGCAAGCGCAGACGTGCGCCGTGCGCTGGAACTGGAAGCGGGCGAACGCGTTGTTTGTCTGGAGCGGCTCCGCTATGCGCAGTCGCAGCCGATCGTTCACGTCACGACCTATCTTCCCGAATCGCTTTGCGGCGGCATCTTGAACGAGGACATGGAGCACCATTCGCTGTATCGCCTTTTGGAGGAAACATACGGCGTCGCGCTGTTTCGGCTGACGCGCAGGGTACAGGCGGCGCCGCCGAACGCGCAGCTTGCAAAGCTGTTGGAGCTGCCGAAGAATTCCGCGATTCTTTATGTATCGACCGTCGCGTATATGCAAAACGGCGTGCCGTTCGAGTATTCTCTGGCATCCTATCGCGGCGATCGCTATCAAATGAACGTCGATCTTCAAAAAAACTGAACCGCAACAAAAAAAGGCGGGCCGCACAATATGCGAACGGCACGCCTTTTTTGATTGCATTTATTTGTCGAAGCGGTTGAGGAACTCGCGGGTGCGATCGTTCTGCGGGTTTTGAATCACCTGCGTGGCGGGACCGTATTCGGCGATCACGCCTTCGTCGATGAACATCACTTTATCGGCGACGTTTTCGGCAAAGTGAATCTCGTGCGTGACGACGATCATCGTCGAATCCGAGGATTTGAGGCCGCGGATGACTTTCAGCACTTCGCCCGTCAGCTCGGGATCCAGCGCGCTGGTCGGCTCGTCGAAGCACAGAATATCGGGCCCGAGCGCAAGCGCGCGCGCGATGGCGACACGCTGCTGCTGGCCGCCGGAAAGCTGATGCGGATAATTGTCCGCACGGTCGCTCAAGCCGACGCGGGCAAGCAGCGCATCCGCCTTTTCGTCGATCTCGCGCAGGATCGCCTGCTTATTCTGTTTGTAATCGGGGCGCGCCTTGGCAAGAAGCTGCATGGCAAGCGTCACGTTCTGGCGCGCGGTATACTGCGGGAATAAATTGAACTGCTGAAAGACGAGCCCGAAATGCAGACGGTTTTGACGGATCTGATTTTCGGACAGGCGCGCATGCTGCGCGGCGTCGAAAATGCGCTCGCCGCCGACCCAAATCTCGCCCTCGTCGGGCGTTTCCAGAAAGTTCAGGCAGCGAAGAAGCGTCGTTTTGCCGCCGCCGGAGGGGCCGATAATCGCCAGAACCTCGCCCTTTTCCATCGAAAAATCGATGCCGCGAAGGACGTCCGTCTCGCCGAAGGACTTCTTTATGTTTTTTGCTTCCAATGCTTTCATGATCGTCACACCTTAAAATAGGACAGCTTGCGTTCGCAAACGCCGAGCAGGATGGTCAAAATGCCGCAGAAGACGAGATAAAACGCGCCGGAGTAAAACAGCGGCCAGATCAGCGCGCGGGAGGAAATGTACTCCTGCGCGACCATGATGATCTCCTTGATCGCAATGATGCGGGCAAGGGACGTGTCTTTGACGAGCGTGATGATCTCGTTGCCCATGGGCGTGACGATGCGCTTGACGACCTGAAGCAGAACGATCTTGAAGAAAATCTGCGAACGGGTCATCCCGAGCACCTGCGCCGCCTCGTATTGGCCGCGCGGAATGCTCTCGATGCCGCCGCGGAAAATTTCGGAGAAATACGCCGCATAGTTGATGATAAACGCCACGAGCACCGCCTGCATCCGTTCAAGAGAGTTCCAGCCGAACAGAAGGCCGGGGCCGTAGAAGACGATGATGACCTGCAAAAGCAGCGGCGTGCCGCGGATGACCCATACAAAGGCGCGCGTCAGCCATTTGAGCGGCTTGAAGCGGCTCATCGAACCGAACATGACGACCAGCCCAAGCGGGATGGCGCAGGCAAGCGTGATCAAAAAGATCAGGCACGTCAGGCCGAAGCCCTGAAGCAGGCGCAAGGTGACGGATAAAAACATGGGTTACCTCTTTTTTCTGTGCGTGTATTTTTCGATCCTTATTTTGATCCTTAAACAGCCAAAAAGGGCGGGGTCGTCCCGCCCGAATCGGCGCTTGTGCGTTCGTTATCGATCCGTTACTGATTGGAAATCAGAGACTCGGTCAGATCGTATTTCTCGGCGATCTCATCCAGCTTGCCGCTTTCGATCACTTTCGCGATCGCTTCGTTGACCTTGGCAACCATGGAGCTGCCCTGGCGGAAGCCGATGGCATATTCTTCAACGGCCAGCTCGACGTCGGGAACGAGCATCAGATCGCTGTAATCCGTGCCTTCGCCGACCATGCTCTTGGCAAGCGTGTAGTCGAGCACCGCGGCATCCGCCGTGCCGGATTTGATCTCAAGCAGCGCGTCGGTCTGTTTGGGGACGGAAACATAGGTGGCCTTGGAGAGGTTCTCGTCCTCGGCGATTGCGGTCTCGCCCGCAGAGCTGACCTCGGCGACGACGGTCGCGTCGGCAAGAGAAGCGGTGTCGGTGAACTTATCGGCGTTGGCCTTGTTGATGACCATAACCTGCATGTTCTTGATATAGGAATCGGAGAAATCCATGTTCTCCTTGCGCTCCTCGGTGATCGTCAGGCCGTTCCAGATGCAGTCGATCTGCTTGTCGGCAAGCTCGATCTCCTTGGTGTCCCAGTTGATCTCGACGAACTCGGGCTTGATGCCGAGTTCCTCGCAGACGGCCTCGGCGAACTCGGTGTCGAAACCGACGAGCTTGCCGTTGTCGTCGTAATAGTTCATGGGATCGTAGATCGTGATGCCGATCGTCAGCGTGCCCTTATCGGTGATATACGCGAAATCATCGGCATCGGCGGCGGTGTTATTCGCCTCGGCACTCGGCGTCGCGGCGGCGTTCTCGGAAGCGGCGGGTTCGGCGGCGTCTTTTTTGCCGCAGCCGGTCAGAAGCAGCGGGGCCATCATCAGCACGACCAGCAGGATACTTGCAATACGTTTCATCCTTCTCAATCTCCTTTTGCGTTACAGTGTTTCTCTGTCACGTCTTCATATTAGCAGTTTAGCGTGATAAAGTCAAGCGGTTTTTTCCGCAAATATTCTCTGATTTTCGAATTTCGGGGTTCACCTCTTCGGTTTCGGTCAAACAACGATTGCGCCGCTTCGCGCCGTATGGTCGAAAAACGGTTTCAATCGACACTTTTTTGACCTGTTGGGCAAATTCCGTGCAAAATGGTTCCTATCTTCGCGCCGCAGCCGTTGTGTCTTCGAAAAAATCCAGATATAATAATGATAGTCTTTATTTTATGTTCAAAAGGGGGTATTTTTTTGTTCAATCCGAACGACAGTTTCATGTACGCCGTCGTCGCCGTCGTGATCGCATTCGTCGTCGCGCAGTCGATCTTCTTTTTCGTGCGCGCATGGCGGCGCGCGCGGCAGCTGGGGATGGAAACCTCGACACTGCGCAAAATCGTGACCAGCTCCGCGCTGTTCACCGTCGCGCCCGCCGTGGCGATTTTGATGGGCGTCATCACGCTTTCCCGCGCGCTGGGGTATCCGCTGCCGTGGCTGCGGCTGTCCGTCGTCGGCGCGCTGACGTACGAGCTGCCCGCCGCGGAATCCGCCGCGCAGGCCGTCGGCGTGTCGATGTCCGAGCTCGTCACCGATCCCAAGGCGTTCGCCGCGATCGCGTGGGTCATGACGCTCGGGATCATTCCGGGGCTGATCCTGACGCCCGCCTTCGGCGAAAAGATCGAGGGCGGCCTTCACAAGCTTCAGGCGCGCGACAAAAAATGGGGCGACATCTTCATGACGAGCCTTTTCATGGGCATGATCTCCGCGTTTTTTGGCTATATCTTCTGCGACGTGACAAAGGGGCTCGCCGGATGGATCCCCGTGTTCGTCATGCTGGCAAGCGCACTGATCATGACGGTGCTCGGACTTCTTTATAAGAAGACGAATGCGCGATGGCTGACCGATTACGCCCTGCCGATCAGCATGCTCGGCGCGATGGCGCTGTCGATCCCGATCACGAATCTGATCGTCTAAGGAGGCGCGGGATGAAAAAAGAGAAGAAAACGGATTATCGCAGCCGCACGCATTTTTACGGCCGCATTTGGATTTTGTCCGCGCTGACGCTTTTCATTTGCGTTCCCGCGGCGATCTGCCTGCACTACGGGGTCTGGCCCGCATTTCACGACGTGTTCGTCGGTCTTTTGGGCGTGGCGCCGGTGTTCTGGTCCGTCGCCGTGATCGAAGTGTTCACCTATGTGCCGATGCTCGGCACGGGCGGCTCGTATCTCGGATTCGTGACGGGGAATCTTACAAATCTCAAGGTGCCCTGCGCGCTCAATGCGATGGAGCTTGCGCATGTGGACGCCTCCAGCGAACAAGGCGAGGCCGTCTCGACGATCGCGATCGCGACGAGTTCGCTCGTGACGACGCTGATCATCGCGCTGGGCGTGCTGCTTTTGGTTCCGCTTCGCCCGATCTTGGAGTCCGAGGCGCTCGCACCCGCATTTGCAAACATTGTGCCCGCGCTGTTCGGCGCGCTGGCGGTGGTCTACGTCTCCAAGAACGCGAAGATCGCCATTGCGCCGATGATCTTCATGCTGGCGCTGTTCATCTCGGTTCCCTCGCTCGCCTCGAGCGTCGGCATCTTCGTGCCCGTCGGCGCGCTGATCGCCATCGGCGCCTCGCGCATTCTCTATAAAAAAGGAAAGCTGTAACTAAAAAAAGCGCCGAAGCGCTTGGTTTTAAAAAATCATAAGAAAGGCTGACGAAGTTATGTTCTGGTGGATCCTTCTTCTCCTGGTCGCGGCATTTGTCGCCGTGATCCTCATCCGCACGATCCGCTTCCGCCCCGCGGCGGAAGAACCCGTGCCCGAGCTGCCCGCACCCATCGACGCGCAGCACGCGGCCGATTCGCTTTCGGCAATGATCCGCTGCCGCACGGTCTCCTATTACGACAAAAGCAAGATCGACGAAGGCGAGTTCGACCGTTTCCGCGCGCTTTTGGACGAGCGCTATCCCCTCGTTGCCGAAAATTGCGAGAAAAAGCGCATCGAGACCGGCGTTCTTTATCATTTAAAGGGCGAAAAAGCCGACGCGCCCTGTGTGTTCATGGCGCATTTCGACGTCGTTCCCGTCAACGAAGAGCTCTGGGAGCGTCCGCCGTTTGACGCGATCGTCGAAGACGGCGTCATGTGGGGTCGCGGCACGCTCGACACCAAGGGCACGCTTTGCGCGACGCTCGAGGCAATCGAAACGCTTTTGGGCGAAGGCTTCAAACCCAAAAACGACATGTATTTCGCGTTTGCGGGCGACGAAGAGGTCAACGGCGTGACCGCGCCCGCGATGGTCAGCTATTTTGAATCGCAGGGGATCCGTCCCGGCCTCGTCGTCGACGAAGGCGGCGCGGTCGTCGAGAACGTCTTCCCCGGCGTAACCGCGCCCTGCGCCGTCGTCGGCATCGCCGAAAAGGGCATGCTCAGCGCCGAGTTCCGCCTGAACGGTGCCGGCGGACACGCTTCCGCGCCGCCGATCCACACGGCCATCGGCCGCCTTTCGCGCGTGGTCTGCAACGTGGAAAATCATCCCTTCAAGCGCCATTTGAGCGAGCCGATCGCCAAGATGTTCGACACGCTCGGTCGTCAGTCCAGCTTCCTTTACCGCATGATCTTCGCCAATTTGTGGTGCTTCCTGCCGCTTCTTGACAGTCTCTGCAAAAAAAGCGGCGGCGAGCTGAACGCCATGCTGCGCACGACCTGCGCCTTCACGCAGGCTTCCGGCAGCCAGGCGACGAACGTTCTGCCTCCGGAGGCAAGCGTCGGCGCAAACTTGCGTCTGAACAGCTGTGATACGCCCGAAAGTGCGCTTTCGTATCTGAAATCGCTCGTGGATGATCCCGATATCGAGGTCGCCGAGCTTTATTCGATGAACCCGTCGCCCGTGTCGCGCACGGACGGCGAAAGCTGGGAGCATCTTTGCCGCGCGATCCGCGCGACGTGGCCCGAAGCGCTGGTGTCGCCGTATCTGATGCTGGCGTGCTCCGACTCGCGCCACTACGGCCGCATCAGCGACTGTGTCTATCGCTTCAGCGCCATGGCGCTTTCCAAGCAGGAACGCGGCTACATTCACGGCAACAACGAGCGTGTGCCGCTTGAGACGCTGACGCGCGCCGCCGCGTTCTATTATCGGCTGATGAAGCAGTGCTGAGGCAACGCTTCTTTCCCTTCGACCCCGTCGTGGAGCGCCGCGTGCGCTTCACGATTTTTTTGTTTTCCGCCGTTTGCCAAACGGTTGCGGACGCGGTTCACCATGCACAGCGCGCGCTTTGCAACGGGCAGGAGTCGTTCGGCAACGGCATAGATCATCGGACGGCAGACGATGTGATATTCGCCGACGAAATCCACGCGCTGTGCGCCGAAGCCGCTTTTGAAGCGATACAGTCCCGCGATGGAACTGGTTTCGGGGTTCGCGGGGACGCCGCGCAGATCATAGATGCGGCAGCCGCAGTCGATCGCCCAGCAAATCATCGTCCACTGCATGAGATAATTGGGCATGCACTCGCGGCGGTAGTTGCCCGACGCGCCGTATAAATAAAGCATCTTTCCGCCGCCGTAGGCCGCGATCGCACCCGAAAGCGGGACGCCCGCGTCGTCAAAGGCCATGAACAGTTTTGCGTGTTCGCCCAAATTGTCGAGGATCGCAGCGAAATAATCCCTGCCGCGCGTGGCGAATCCGTCGCGCAGGCCGGTCTGGCGCATCAGCTCCGTGAAATCGTCAAGATATTCTTTGCCGACGGCGCGAACCGTCACGCCGCGACGGATGCTCAGGCGGATGTTGTAGCGTGTCTTGGGCTTGAAAGCGGCGAAGACCTCTTCGCGCGACTTGCCCGCGATGTCGATGCGCATGACGTGCTGCGCCTGAATGTGTTCCAGCTCCCCTGCGTCCGGCAGAAGTTCCGCGCCGCAAGACGCCATGTTCTGCATAAAACTTACGTCCTGCATGGGGATATCGGGATCCATGCGCACGACGTACGCACCCGTCTTTTTCGCAACTTGACGCGCGCCGTCCGTCAGCGTTTGCAGCGCCGCGCGGTCACCGCCGAAGATCGGGCCGCGCGGGGCATATAAAATGCCGCTTTTGACGAGCGGAAGCTTCCGATAAAGCAAAAGCAGCGTCCCGCAGACCGCGCCGGTTTCGTCATGAGCCAGAACGCCGTAGGGCTTCCAGAGTTTTTTCACGCCCGCCCAGGCGAAAGTCTGAAGAATATGACCGTCCTCGTTTTTCAATGCGAAGGCGTCGAATACGCCGTTGTCTTTTTCGATAATCTCAAAGCTGCGCTCCATGATTGCACTCCCCTTTTTCGTCGGTTTCGTTCGACACATCTTACTTTAGACCGCATCTGTGCCGCACCTGTCGGGGAGTTTTTGCAAAGTTGTGTCATGGATCTTGCCGAGTTTTCAACTTCCGAAATGGTGAAAAGTGCATAAAAAAGCCCCGCTTGCGGCGGGGCTTTCGGATATCGAAACTTCAGTCTTCTTTTTCCATCTGATGGATCATCTCGACGGCGCGCTCGACGCCCAGCGGAATGCTCGTCAAAACGGGAGTTTTCACATGCGTGATCTCGGGCATGATGGCGATCATGCTGCCCTGCGCCAGAACGATGACGTCGACCTTGCCGTCCTGGGATTCGATCATGCCGCGAAGCATATCGTTATGCTTTTTGACGTCGCCCGCGAAGAGAACTTCCATCGCGCCGTCGACGACGCATTCGACCACTTCGATCTCCTTACCCGCGGCTTTCGCGCAGCGCTCGAGCAGGCGGCGGGACGGGCCGACGGTCGTCGTGTTCGTCGTGACGAGGGCGATCTTTTTACCCATTGCAACGGCCTTTTCCGCCATGGGCTGGTCTATCTTCAAAACGGGGATGTCCAGCTCTTTGGCGTAGATATCGGCCACTTCGCTGACGGAAGAGCACTGGTTAATCAGAAGATCCGCGCCCGCCTCCTGCGCCAAAGCGGCATAGGCACACATGCGTTTGATGACCGCGGGGGTGGGGCCTTCGTTGGCAAGGACGTCCTGGATGAGGGAGTCCTCGGTCATGAGATTGACGCGGATCGTGGGATCAAGCGCCTTGACCATGTCTTTGATGTCCTGATGGTTGGACGTGCTCGTGCCGAGGATCATGATGTGCTTACCCATTGGTATGCTTCTCCTTATTTTTTAAAATATTGAATCTGTCCGTTAAACCAGCGGCGCTTCCACGCGGCGCTGCGCACCGTCGACGACCAGACGCAGCGCATCCTCCCCGCCGACGTTGCCGGGGAAGACAACGTAGCACACGCCCGGATACTTGCTTTCCTCGCCCAAACGCCACACGGGGATGCCGGGCAGGATCTGCCCCAGAACCCACGCGCGCTTTGCGCCGAGGCCTTTGACGCCGATGTCGCTGGAGGTGATGCCGCCCTTTGCGACGATGAACGCGGGCATGACGTCGAGCGACTGCACGATCTTGACCAGCGCCGCCGAGACGCCGAGGGAGAACTTCAAATTCTCTTCGCTGTTGCCCTCGGTCTTTCGAACGACGCGGCGCGACGTGTAGACGACCGCGGTCTTGCCGCAAAGGAGCGTTTCGCGCACTTTGGCGACCGTCTGTTTGATGTATTCTTCCGCGCCCTGCGCATCTTCCAGCTGCATGACGTCGAATTCAAGCGGGCTGACGCAGTCGAGCGTCAAAAGCTGCTGCAGCTGCATGGTCGTCTTTTTGACATGCGAACCGACGATCACAAGGCCGCCGAGTTTCGAGCCGGTGGCAAGCTGCGCGCCGGTCAGAAGGCTCTGCGGCGCGATGTTCGCCATCACGCGCACCAGACCCGCCGCCACGCGGAACATAAAGCGCTTGCCCTGCGCCATGGCTTTGTAAAGTCCCGTGACAAAGACTTCCATGTCGGCGTAATCGGCGCTGTCGACGACGACTTTTTCAAAGTTCCTGACCGCCATCAAGCGCTCGCACACGGCGTCCGCGCCCTCGTTTCGAAGGAGCTCGATCGAGATGGGATGCACTTCATCGCGGCGAAGCTCCGGATTTTTTTCGCAGGCCCAGTCGGTCAGCGTGCTGGCCGAATAGCCGAACGTCGTGTCGCGGGCAAATTCCGTCATTCCGGCGGGGACAAGCGTGTCGCCCTCGGCGACGTAATGCACGTCGTGCACGGTGAATCGGCCGCCCTCGGGGAAGAACGGCGCGATGATCTCGCCGTCGACGTCGCCCATGCCCTCTTCGATCAAGCCACGGCGGAGCGTCGCGGTCTCGAGGGGATAATGGCCGCGCAGGGTCGAGTCGCTGCGGCTCAAAATCGTGAATTTTACGCCGGTTCGGCGCGAAGCCTCGGCGAGATTTTTGACGATCTGTTCGTGCTGCGCCTCGGAATCCGCCGCGGAAAGGCCGCGGGAATTGGTCAGAACGAAGAAAACGTGACCCTCTTCCAAAAGGCCGGCCTTCAGGCTTTCGACCGACCAGTCGGTATAGACGCTGACGTCATGGACGGTCTGCACGCCCGTGGGGTCGTCGTCCAGAACGACCATTTTTTCCGCAAGCGGATAGCCCTTTTCATAGAAATCCGCAATGCGGCGCACCGGCGGCAGAGAGGAAAACAGTTCCTGTTTGTTCACTTTTTCGATCTTCATCCGTCAACATTCCTCCGTTTCAATGATAAATTTAAATCGGAATCGCGATCACGCGTCAAGCGCGCCGGGTGCCCAATGCTCGACGATGGCGCTGAGCTTGTCGCTTTTTTTGATCTCGTCGGCAAAAAGGCCTTTTTCGCCCATTTGGCGCGGGTTCTTCGAGCCGGACTTTGCGTCGTCGTGATAATCCGAACCACCGGAGATGAAGAGACGACCGGTATACGTCTCACGGATCAGCTTCTCGATCTCCTGCGGCGTGCGCGTGCCGCGGTAGCTCGTCTTGTCGTACGGATACGCGGCCTCGATCCCCTCCAGGCCGGCGTCGATGAGGCGGTCGATGTATTCGGCGCGCGTCATGCCGCGCGGACGGCTCATGATCAGATGCGGATGCGCCAGGATCGCGAACCCGCCGGAAGACAGGATCATGTCGATCGCGTCGCGCGGATCGATCTTCTCGCGCTTGACGGCGGCGTAGCGCGGCGTGGTCTGGATCATCTTTTTGGCGGCACTCCAGTCCTGCGCGCCGCCGCAGGCGGCGATGGCGTTGAAAATATGCTTGCCCTGCAAGGCCATTTCGTCGATCACGCGGCCGTTTTGATGCAGAACGTCGTCCCAGCAGATGGGCATACCGTCCTCGGCCAGAAGGCGGACGATCTTTTTATAGCCTTCCATTTTGGAGTGCGCCATCTGCATTTGAAATTCCGCAAACGAACCTTCGTCGAAGTTGCAGCCGATGCCGACGATATGCACGTCTGGCACGAGCGTGTCGCACGAAAATTCGATCGCCGGAAGGATATACGCGCCGCGCTTTTTGCCGAAGGCGACCAGTTCTTCCCCGTCCGGATGCAGGTCGGGCGTCACGTCGTGATCCGCCACGGCGAATGCGCGCACACCGCGCGAGGCCGCCACGGCGCACAGTTCGGCATAGGTATCGCCGCCGTCGGAGCGCGTGCTGTGGCAATGCATATCGAAAGGATATCTTGCCTTGTCCATTTGAGCAAATTCCTCCAAGTCAACCGTTGTTCGCCGTTATTATAACACAGTTTCGCGGCGCACACAAACGTCCTACGTTTTGATTTCCCGTTTGCGGCGCAAAGAAAAACATTTCACTTTTTATAGCCCGTTCCTTTAAAATATGGTATACTGTTGCCATCAAATCAGTACGGAGGCATTTGTTATGACAAAATTCTACGAGCAACCGCTCCGCCTTGTCTGGAACAAGCTTGTCCGCTATCCCGGCGGCCGCGAGATCGACCGTTTCCGCGGCATTTATCCCGGCGCCGACGACGGCCGTCCCGAGGCCTGGGTCGGCTCCTGCGCGCGCGTCATCAACGCCGCAGAGTTGGAAGACAAAAACGAGGGCATGGCGAAGGTCCATATGCCCGACGGCAGCGTGGTCTACGTTCAGGAACTGATCGACATGGATCCCGCGCATGTCCTGGGCGCGGAGCACGCCGAAAAATACGGCAACAACTCCTGCCTTCTGGTCAAGCTTCTTGACGCGGAAAAGCAGCTTCGCCTTCAGGCGCATCCTACGCGCGAACGTGCGAAGAACTCCCCCTATTTCAACCACGCCGACTTCGGCAAGACCGAGTGCTGGTACATCATCTCCCTGCGCGAGGATTCCCCCGTCAAGCCCTATCTTCTTCTCGGCTTCAAAGAGGGCATCACGCGCGAGATCTACGACGATCTTTTTGAAAAAGAAGACGTCCCCGCGATGGAAAACTGGTGCCATAAGGTCTATCCGCAGCCCGGCGAGATGTATTTCGTGCAAAGCGGCCTCGTCCACGCGGTCGGCACCGGCTGCTTCATGGTCGAGATTCAGGAGCCGTCCGATTTCACCGTCGGCGTGACGAAGAACCCCAACTGGCCCGGCGGCCCCGACGACTGGCGCGAGCGCGAGCTTGGGACCTACAACTACGACGGCTGCTCTTACGAAGAGAACCTGCGCCGCTGGAAGGTCGAGCCTAAGGTTCTGAACGAAACCGAGAACGGCAAAGAAATCTATCTGATCGGCCACGAGCAGACCACGTTCTTCGGCGGCGTGCGCTATGAGCTGACCGGCGAGTTCCGTCCGATGGACACCGGCACGTTCTCCATCAACATCGTCACCGACGGCGAGGGCAAGATCGTCTACGACGGCGGCGAAATGGAGATCAAGAAGGCCGACGAAATCTTCCTGCCCGCGGGCGTGAAGAACCTTCGCTTCGTCCCCGCCGAGGGCAAGAAGCTTGAGATCGTCCGCTGCCTGCCCCCGGATTGCGTGTAATTCGGATAGGATCAACAAATGCAGCCTCAATCGAGGCTGCATTTTTATTGTTTCAAATCAAAAAGCGCTTGTGCCGATGATGACGGAAGCGCTTTTTGATTTCATTTGGTTTTAATCCGTTACAGGATCTGGCCGAACTCGATCTGCTCGCCGGTGGGGCTGACGATCTTGAAATAGCGGAAGCCGTTGTCCCAGAAGCGCGGGATCTCTTCGATGCCGTTGGTGCAGATCTCATAGCCCGCCTCGACGCAGAACTTATAGTCCGCCTCGATGTCGTTGGACTCGAAGGCGATATGGTCGATCTTGCCCTGAACCATGGGATCGAGCGCGTCGTTCTGATACATCTCATAGACGGTGTCGCCGTTTTTGAGGAAGTAGCAGTTGTGCTTCGGGCCGGGGAAGCAGGCCAGAACCTCGAAACCGAGAACGTCCTGATACCACTTGGCGTTCGTCTCCACGTCGCTGCACGCAAGGCCGATATGCTGCAGTTTTCTGCCTTTGATCATAAGTTTGTTCCTCCGTTGCTTTGGATTTTCGCAATCCGTTTTTCTTTATTATAACAGGGTCGCGCGCGGGTTGCAATGCGTAAAAGTGGATACAATTCGCATCGCACAATGCATGCGCAAGCGCTTGAATTCACGCTTTTTGTGTGTTACTCTGTTGGAAGAGATTTCTTTAATACGGAGGCAGACGCAATGAAAAAAACGCTTTTGATCATGGCGGCGGGCATGGCTTCCCGCTACGGCGGCGGCAAGCAGATCGACGGCATGGGCCCGAACGGCGAATTTCTCATGGAATATTCGATCCACGACGCAAAAAAACACGGTTTTGAAAAAGTCGTGTTCATCATCAGCCCCGCGATGGCGGAATTCTTTCCCGACATGATGCGCGAGCGCGTTCCCGACATGGAGCTGTGCTTCGCGGTGCAGGACACGTCCTCCCTGCCCGAATGGTTCACCGTCCCCGAAGGACGCACGAAGCCCTACGGTACCGTTCCCGCCGTGCTGTGCGCGGAAAAATATCTGGACGGCCCGTTCCTCGTCATCAACGCCGACGATCTTTACGGCGAAAAGGCCTATGCCGACATCACCGGGCCTCTGGGGCTGTGCACGGCGACGGAGGCCTGCATGCTCGCCTACCCGATCGGCAGCACGCTCTCCGGCTTCGGCGAAGTCACGCGCGGCATCTGCCAGATCAAAGACGGCAAGCTCGACAAAGTGACCGAGAAATACTCGATCAAACGCTGCGACGACGGCGTCATCCGCTCCTTCACGGACGCGGGCGAGGAAGTTCTTTCGCCCGACGCGCCCGCTTCGATGAACATCTTCGGCTTCACGCCCGAGATGCTGCCCCTGTTCCGCGAACAGTTCGAAGCATTCCTGCATCAGGAGCACGAGAACCCGCTGAAGGCCGAATACGTTCTGCCGACGATGCTCGACACGCTGATCCACAGCGGCAAGCTGTCGATCAAGGTCGTCGTGACCGATTCCGAATGGTTCGGCGTGACGTATCACGAGGACCGTGCGATCGTGACCGAAATGCTGAAAGACCGCCCGCTTCGCTGACAACGCATACAAAGAGCCGGATGGGAAAACCCATCCGGCTTTTGTGTTACTCTTCGCTTTTTTCTTCCGTCGGTTCCGATTCTTTCTGCTGCGCCTCGTCGGGTTCCGTGTCGGACGCTTTCGGCTTTTTGCCGACGAACGTGATGCGCACGCGCTTTTTCAAATTCTTCGGCTTTTTCTTTTTCGGCGCGGTTTTTGCGGCCGCGTCTTCCTGCCCCGTCGCCTCGCGGATCACCTGCGCGGCGTTGGCGAAGCTGTAATCGTCGATGCCGCCGGTCGATACGGACTCGCCGCTGGTGTAATCGCCGTCGACGTAATCGCTCTGCATGCCCCGGGAGAAGAACGCGTCGGCCTCCGCCTGCGCGTCGCGGCCGCTGATCGCGCGCGGCATCCGTTCGCCGCGCTGCGCCGCGCGTTCGCGGGCGTTCTTCACGCTGCGCTTCGTCATCTGCGCGCGCATGGACGCCGCCTTGGGCAGGAACAAAAGCGCGCTTTTGAAGATCGTGAATCGATCCTGAAAATCCGTCGCGGCTTCCTGCGCCCGCTGCGCGATGGCACTTTGATCGTGGAGGCGATTCTGCCGCGCATCGGTGATCATGCCGCGGTCGATGCCGTCGTCTTCCTGCGAAGCGGCTGTTTCTTCCGCATTCGTCTGCGTTTCGTCAAAAGGCGGCTCCGACTTGGAAGATTCGAGCGTCTCGGCTTCGGATTCGTCGGGCTCACACGATTCCGCAGCGTCCTGTGACGCCTGCTGCGGAAGCATGGCCTGTTTGGATGCCTCTTCCAGCGCGAGCGCCGCGTCGGCGTCGCTTTGCCAGCGCCACCAAACGGACTTTTTCGCCTGATTTTCGTCGCGATACGAATAGCGTACGAAGCGGCTGCGAATCAGAAGATCAAGCGCCAGGCAGATCAGGAACACGATCGGCAGCCAATGCACGAGCCGTTCGACCTTCTGTGAAAGGCCGCTTGCGTCCATGCTGCCGGATTCCACTCTGTAAACCAGATTTTCGACCGAACCCGTGAATTTCTTCGCGATGCGATCAAACCATTCGCTCTCGGCCACCAGTCCGCCGAAGAGCGTATCCAAAAAAACAAGAATCCATTCCATTTCAGCTCTCCTTCGTCACTGTGCGCGGATCTGGGCCGTTTCGGGAACGCTGACTTCAAGATCCTGCGGCATGGCATCCTTGCCGACCCACTGCCAGGTAAGCGGCGCGCTCTGTCCCGCCGACAGGCCCGAAACATCGGCGGTGATCTCGATATCCGACGCGCTGACCGCCGCCACATGGCTGCGGTAGCCGCTGACCGTCACGCTGACCGGCGAGACGCTCAGGCTCTGCACGACGGCGCTGCCGCGGCGAACCGTCACGGGAACGCTCAGCGCCGCGCTTGCGGTCTGTTCTTCCACATTGACGCGGACTTTGATCGTCGAAGGACTGATATGCTCCACCCCGTCGGGCAGGATCGGCGTCGTCTCAAGCAGCACGTCGCCGTCAAGATCCGCCGCGGAGAGTTTCTGCGTCGCGATGCTCTCGATCCCCTCCAGCACATGCGAAGGCGCGGCGATCAGCGCCGTCTCGTTCAAAAGCCGGACGTTTTTGATCTGATATCCGTCCGCCGCCGTGATCTCGGAATCCAGTTCGATCGGCACGCGCGCCGTCGGATAGTAATGCATCGTCAATACGGCCGAGGACGTATCCTTATAAATATTGCCGCCGACCGCGCGGCCGTCCGCATCGTAAAGCGTCAGAGGGAGCGAGGCGACGACGTTCTCGCTGACGTCCTCCTCTTTCAGCACTACCTGCGCGCTGTCCACGCGCGAAACGAGCGAAGACGCGCCGGAGATCGTGACCGTCTGCGGGTAAAGCGACGCGTCGGCCGCCCACTGCCCGTCGGGCGCGGCGGGCGTATCCGCCGTGATGGAAACGATCTTCGTAACGAGCGTCTCCGCATTGACATTGATATAAGAGGGCGACACGCGGCGAACGGATCCGTACTGTGTCGAAGCGGAAAGCTCGAGGCGATACTCCCCTTCCTGCGTGATGCCGGAAAGATCGGCCGTGACGGTGACGTTGTCCTCGGTGATATACGTCAGCCGATCGTTATTGGCCTGCACGACCACGCGAACCTTCACGTTGGAGGCGATGTCCTCCACGAGCGCCAAAGAGCGCTCCTGCAAAAGCGCGGCGTTTGTGACCTGAACGGGAAGGTTTGTAATCGTCTTGTCGCGAAGCGGGTTGTTCGTAACGAGCACATAGCTCCACAGAATGAACGCGAACACGACCGCCGCGATCTTCATGCCGAAATTATGGCGGAACCAGTTCCACAAACGACGCAGGAACGAAATTGTGCCGCGAAGAAGCGAGCGAAAGAATCGTTTGCCGTTCATTTGATCTCGTGCCCCCCTTCTTTGCGGCTGCCCAGGCGCTCCCACAGCGTCAGCGGGTGCGACGGCACGCCGAACAGTTCGCCCAGCGCCTGACGCAGCGAAGCGGAATCGTAGTTTTCATGAAGAACGCCGTCGTGCGCCATGGAAATGACGCCGCGCTCTTCCGAGACGACAAAGCAGTACGCATCCGAGTTTTCGCTCATGCCGATGCAGGCGCGGTGACGCGTCCCGAGCGCCTGGCTGATATCCGTGCGCTTTGTCAGCGGCAGGATGCAGCCCGCCGCGGCAATGCGGCCGTCGCGCACGATGACCGCGCCGTCGTGCAGCGGCGTGTTGGGATAGAAAATATTCTCGATCAGCGCACTGGTGATGCGGGCGTCCACGCGCGTGCCGCTTTGCATAATCGCGTCGAGCATGGTGTCCTGCTCGATGATAATCAGCGCGCCCGTGCGGGTGCGCGACATGTTGACGAGCGCGTCGAACAGTTCCTCGCCGATATACGTCCGGTCTTTTTCTTCGTGCGGCGCAACGGAGAGAATCTGCGTGGCGCGCTTGATGATCTTGCCCTGCCCGATGGATTCCAGAAGGCGGCGGATCTCCGGCTGAAACAAAACGACGACGACGATCACACCGGCGTTGATGACATACGTCAAAAGCCAGTTGACGGTCTGCAGGCGCAGCGCCTCGCTGACCCACGCGCCCAAAAGCAGGACGCCGAGCCCTTTAACGACGGACAGCGCCCGCGTCTGGCGTGTCAGATTCAAAAGCTGATAAATGATCACGGCAATCAGCGCGACGTCGATCACGTCGCGCACGGTGAAATTTCCGAAAAAGCTGGTCAAAGCGCCAAGGATTGCCTGCATCGATCCCTCACCTCTCCTGCATGGGCAGTTTCGTCTTTTATTATAGCATATGCGCCCTGTCGGTTGTCGAAGGCACGGAAAAATATTTCTTAAAATTCTCTTTCGAACGATCGATAAAACCGTAATATTTTGAAATCAAAAACCGCCGCGAGATCGATCAAAAGACCTCGCGGCGGCTTGTTTTTTATTTGTTTTTTGTCAGCGTCGGATCTGGCTCCAGGCGAGGTTGACCGCCTTGAGCGCAAAAAACAGGATGATCGCCTCCGGAATAAACAACGCGGCGTTCTTCACCGCGCGCGCCGGAAGCAGCGCGCCCATGGAATCGCCGTAGAGCATGGAAAGCCAGAGCGTATTTAAGAACGTGTTGCAAAGAAGATCGATCACGCCCCGCGAGATCAGTGCGCGGAAGAAGAGATTTCGATCCTCGCGGTCGAAAAACGCGCGGCCGTGCCCCATCGTCCGTTCGCGGTCGTGCATGGGCGCGCGGCGGTCGAACAAAAGGCTCGAATAAACCAGCGCGTTCACGATCGCCGTGACGGTGAAGCCCCAAAAATACGCGCCCGACGGGTTGACAAGAAGCGTCAGCACGTCGCACGCAGCGGCGGCGGGGACGGCAACGGCGGGGCCGAAAAGCATGGCAATCGACGCGCCCGCGACAAAGCTGATGCTCAATCGAAGCTGCTGCGTCAGCTGGATACGGAACAGGCCCAGCACGATATACAGCGCCATTAAAACGCCCGTCACGGCAAGCGTGCGGGGATCCTTCAGCATTCGAGCCGACTTTTTGAACCTTGCAAGCATCGGCGCACCTCCAAAGAACAATACTGCGGAAGGCTCATACCCGCCGCGCGTTCGTTTGCCTATTATAACCCGCCGCGGCGGTTCTTGTCCAGACAAAGCAGTTAATCGCGTTCACTTTCTTTTTGGTCTTCCATGCAAGCGTTTTGGAAAACGCTTCCGCCGCAATAGGCGAACGATCGACCGCCGTGCTACGTTGTTCCCGCAGGAAAACAAACAGCAAAGGAGGGAAGCGGCACTTTGAACACGGACGACGTCGACGCGCTTCGAAACCGCTATGTCGCAAGCGCCGTCACTTTGGATCAGCTTTGCCGGGAAAGCGGCGCCGAACTTTCCGAAGTGCGCCGTCTTTGCAAACAGCAGCAATGGAATCGGCTGCGCCGCGCGCGGGCGGCCTGCCGCCTGGAAAGCGCCGAGGCGATGCAGCGCACGCTGGAATTGGGCGGAAGCCTTCTTTGCCACATGTCGCGCATCGCGGGAAACTGGGAGGGATTTTCCCGTCATTTTCTCTGCGGCGAAGACGAATTTCAGCTTGACGGAAAGCGGCTGCGCGATTTTGCCGACACCTACCGGCTCGTGGCGCACACGCTGCACGAAGCGCAGCCCGCGCAGGACGACGCGTCATCCGCCGCGACGTCCGCCAATTCCGGCGCAGTGGTCATCCTGCCCGAAGTCGCGCAGGAAGAAACAGAGAAAGAAGACGGAAAGGAGGACGGCGAAAGTTAATTGACGACCGTTTGGAAACCGCAGAAAAAGCAGGCGATCTTTCTCGCGAGGCCGGAATATGAGGCCTTATACGGCGGCGCGGCGGGCGGCGGCAAGTCGGACGCGCTGCTGGCGGAGGCGCTGCGGCAGATCCACATCCCGCACTACCGCGCGCTGCTTCTTCGAAAGACCGTCCCGCAGCTTTCCGAACTGATCGACCGTTCGCACGCGATCTACGAGCATCTGCCCGGCGCAAAATACAACGCGACGCATCGGCAGTGGCTCTTCCCCTCGGGCGCGAAGATCACGTTCGGCTCGATGCACCGCACGCAGGACCGTGTCAACTATCAGGGCAAGCGATACGACCTGATTTGTTTCGACGAATTGACGCATTTCACTTATCAAGAGTATTCCTATATGTTCTCGAGAAATCGACCGAGCGGACCGGGGACGCGAGTCTACATCCGCGCGGCCACGAACCCGGGCGGCGTGGGACATGCGTGGGTGCGCAGCCGCTTCATCGATCCCGCGCCGCCGATGACGCCGATCGTCGAGCGCGCCGCCTATACCGACGCGCGCGGCGTCCGTCACGAAACGGCGCGAAGCCGCATTTTCGTCCCCGCGAGCGTGTTCGACAACGACATTCTTCTGCACGACGCGCCCGAATACGCCGCAAATCTGGCGCTTTTGCCCGAGGCCGAGCGCATGGCGCTTTTATACGGCTCCTGGGACAGTTTTTCGGGGCAGGTGTTTCGCGAATGGAAGGACAATCCTTCGCATTACGCCGACGCGCGGCACACGCATGTCGTCGCGCCGTTCGAGATCCCCGCCTCATGGCGCATCTGGCGCGGGTTCGACTTCGGATACGCGCGGCCGTTCGCGGTCGGCTGGTTCGCCGCGGACGAGCGTGGACGCATCGTGATGATCCGCGAATATTACGGCACAAACGGAACGCCGAACGTCGGCGCGAAGATGCATCCCTGTCAGATTGCACAGATGATCCGCGCGATCGAGTCGGAGGACCCGAATCTTCGCGGGCGGCAGATCTTATCCGTGGCCGACCCGTCGATCTTCGACGAATCGCGCGGCGAATCCGTCGCCGCGATGATGGCTGCCGCGCCGAACTTCATCACGTTCGCGCCCGCGGACAACACACGCATTGCGGGAAAAATGCAGCTCCACTATCGCCTTGCCGAAGACGACCGCGGCATCCCGCGCTTTCAGGTTTTTTCCACCTGCACGCACACGCGCCGCACGCTGCCAGCGCTCGTTTACGACGCGCGCAACGTCGAGGACGTGGACTCCGCGTGCGAAGATCATCTTTACGACATGATCCGCTACGTCCTGATGGAGTCCCCCATCTCCCCCGCCGCGCAAAAAAGCGCCGACGTGCCCGTTCTGCGCGACGACCCACTCGATCTTCGCCGCAAAGATCCCATGCGGCGCCGATAACCATCCCTTTGATCGGAGGAATTTATGAAAAAAGAAGAAAAGGCCGTCGTCGACGCCGAACGCGTCCGCGAGGCCGAACACATTTTGAAAGAATACAAGCGCGGCAAAGCGTCGCTGGAGGCGCGCATCGTCGACAACGAGCTTTGGTATCGTATGCGCCACGCGTCGCCCCACGCAAAAAACGAGCCCGCCAACGCGAGCGGCTGGCTGTTCAACGCGCTGGCGAGCAAACACGCCGACGCCATGGATAATTATCCGGAACCCGTTTTCCTCCCGAGGGAACAGGGCGATTCGCGCGACGCGAAGCTGCTGTCCGGCGTGGTTCCCGCGATTTTGGAGCGCTGCCGATTCGAAAAGGTCTATTCGGACGCCTGGTGGTACAAATTGAAGCACGGCACCGCCTGCTACGGCGTGTTCTGGTCGAACGAAGAAGGTCCCGCGGGCGACGTGGTCATCCGTCAGGTTGATCTTCTGAACCTGTTCTGGGAAAGCGGCGCGGACGACATTCAAAAAAGCCGCAACGTCTTCTGCGTCGAGCTTTGCGACCGCGACATTTTGACCGAGCGCTGGCCCGTTTTGAAAGACGCTCTCGCCGCGCCGTCTTTGGAAGTGACGCGCTATTTATACGACGACGCGGTCGACACGTCGGACAAGGCCGCCGTGGTGGACTGGTACTACAAAAAAGACGGGCTTGTCCACTATTGCAAATTCTGCGCGGGAGAGGTGCTCTACGCCTCCGAAAACGACGCGCGCTACAAAGATCGCGGCTATTACGATCACGGGCTTTACCCCTTCGTGTTCGACGTGATGTATCCCGTGGGCGGCAGCGCGGCGGGCTTCGGGCTGATCGACGTCATGCGCGACGCGCAGACGTATGTCGATCGCCTGAATGCGGCCATGCTCAAAAACGCCCTGATGGCCAGCCGAAAGCGTTTTTTCATCCGCGCCGACGGCAGCGTGAACGAAGATGAATTCGGCGACTTCACGCGTGATTTCGTCCACGTCATGAGCGCCAATCTCGGGCAGGATTCCATCCGCGAGATCGAAACGCGGCCGCTGGACGAAGTTTACGTCGCGCTTTTGAACAACAAGATCGCCGAAATCAAGGAAGTCACCGGCAACCGCGACTTTTCGCAGGGCGGTACGACCGGCGGCGTCACCGCCGCGAGCGCCATCGCCGCATTGCAGGAGGCGGGAAGCAAACTGTCGCGCGACATGATCAAGGGCGGCTATCAGGCGTTTTCGCAGATCTGCACGCTCATCGTCGAGCTGATTCGCCAGTTTTACGACGAGCCGCGTGTGTTCCGCATCACCGGCGCGGGCGGGGACGAGCTGTTTCTCCCCTTCGACAACCGCTATCTTCGCGGCGCACCCGTCTTCGGCGCAGACGACACGCGGCGCGTGCCGGTGTTCGACATTCGCATCAGCGCATCTCGCGCCAATCCGTTTTCCCGCGTCAGCCAGAACGAACTGGCCTGCGAATTCTTCCGACTCGGGCTGTTCGACCCGTCTCGTGCGCAGGAGGCGCTGTGCTGTCTTTCGATGATGGACTTCGAAGGGCGCGACGAAATGACGCGCCGCATCCGCGAAAACGGGCAGCTTGCCGCCGCGGCGAACGTTTCGTCCTTCGTTCCCGCTTCGACTCGCAATCTCTCGGCCGACGTGCGCGCCCGCGTTCAAAGTGCGCAGGGGAGCAACGCATGACGCGCATCACCATTGACAAAGATCTTTTGAGCGTCAGCGCCAGAGGTCACGCGGGATTCGACCGCACGGGGCGCGACATCGTCTGCGCCGCGGCGAGCATGCTCATGTTCGCGCTGTGCGCCTTCGCCGAGGAAAACGGCGGCGCGGGCTTCACCGAAGGCGACCTGTTCCGCGTGGAGTTCCCCGCGGAGGAAAACGACTATCTGTTCGGCGGCTTCGACGCCATCTGCGAAGGGCTGCGTCTTCTGGTCGACCGCTACCCCGACCACGTTTCGGTCGAAGGATAAGGAGGAAACCGTTATGGACCCTGTTTTAAATCTCGAATTCTTTGCCGACGCGCCTGCTGCGCCGGCATCGGACGCGCAGGACGCCCCGGCCCCGCAGGAAGCCGACGCGCCCGAATCGTCCGAAGCAAAAGAAGAGATTTCGCCGCGAAAGGAGGTGAATTCCGATTCGGCCGAAAACGATCCCGCCGAAGACGACGAGGCGGCGGGCGCGGACGATATGCCGGAAGCGCCCGACGATCTTGACGCCGAACGCCGGGCGCGTTTCGACGCAAAGGCCGCCGCGCTGGCGCGCTCCATCGCACAGACCGCCCAAATCTACCCCGCCTTTCAACTTGCGCAGGAGATGGCGTCGCCGCGCTTTGTCCGTCTTGTCGACGCGGGACTTTCCGTGCGCGAGGCGTACGAAACGCTGCACCGCGACGAGCTTTTGCGTCAAGCTGTGGACGCGGCGTTCGACGCGGGCCGTCGCGCACAGGCGCAGTCCCAGGCGATGCGGCGCGGGCGTCCCGAGGAAAACGGCGCGCCCGGCGCCGTCGTGTCAAGGCGTGATCCTTCGGCCATGAGCCGCGCGCAGCGGGAAGAGATCTCCCGCCGCGTGCTGCGCGGCGAAAAAGTCACGTTCTAACCACCCATTGTCATCGAATTTTAAGGAGGATGCCATGAACAAATCCCTCGATCTTCACTTTTTCGACGAAGCGACGCAGGTCACGACGCTGAACGCGCCGGGGAACGACCTTTCCGCCGAGATGAAGACCTATTATGAAAAACGGCTTCTCGATGCGGCGGAGCCGGAGCTCGTCCACGACCAGTTCGCCGACAAATACCCCATCCCGCAGGGCAGCGGCAAGACGATCGAATTTCGAAAATACTCCGCGCTTCCCAAGTCGCTCACGGCGCTGACGGAAGGCACGACGCCGCCGGGCAGCAAGCTCAACGTCTCCGCCGTGACGGCGACGGTCAGCCAGTACGGCGACTGGATCGGCATGAGCGACATGCTGGAAATGACGGCGATCGACCGCAACGTGGAACAGGCGACGCGTCTTTTGGGCGCGTCCGCGGGCCGAACGCTCGACACGATCACCCGCGAGGTGCTCTGCGGCGGCACGTTCGTCGACTGGGCGGGTTACACCGAAAACGGCGTTTATCACGCCTCGAACGGCCGCGAGGACATCACTTCTTCCTGCGTTTTGACGCCCGACATGGTCTTCAAGGCCGCGGCGGAGCTGAAATCCCAGAACGCCAAGGCAATCGACGACAGCTTCGTGGCGATCGTGCATCCCTATGTGGCCTACGACCTGATGCGAAGCGAGGAATGGATCGACGCGCATAAATACGCCTCCCCCGAACACCTCTATGCGGGCGAGATCGGGAAGCTTGCGGGCGTGCGTTTTGTCGAGACGACCGAGGCCAAGATCGTCGCGCCCGATGCGATCTGCGGCGTTTTGAAAAACCGCATGAAGCTTTCCACGGCGCTGGATGCGACGGGAAGCAAAGAGATCGTTCCCGACACGGCCATTTCTACTTCCGACGCCGCGGCGATCAACGCCGCGATCTCCGGCGGAACGACTTACAAAATCTACGTCGGCAAGACGCTTTGCACGGTGGCGAGCGTCACGGCGGGCGCGGCGGGCGCGGCGAAGATCACCGTGACCGACACCGTCAAGGACAAAGCCAAAGGTGCAATGATCTGCGGTCACGGCGCGGGCGCGGACGGCAGCGCGGTGTTCCTGACGCTGTTCCTCGGGCAGAACGCCTACGGCACGACCGAGATCGAAGGCGGCGGATTGCAGCACATCGTAAAGCAGCTCGGCTACGGCGACGACCCTCTCAACCAGCGCTCTTCCGTGGGCTGGAAGGCGACGAAGGCCGTCAAGCGTCTTTGCGAGGAGTATATGTATCGCTTTGAAAGCGGCAGCTCCTATTCTCTGACGGCGGAAAGCAACTGATCGAAAAAGACGCAGACCATCCGCATTTGACACGCGCGGGGGACGGGACGCACGTCCCCTCCCCCGTTTTTCTTGTTTTCAATTCACCAGACGTTTTAAAAGGAGGTTTTTCATAATGGAAAACAACGAGATCAAAAAAGAAACCCGTTCCGTGAAATCCGCCGCGCTCGAGGCGGACGAGATCCTTCGCCGCGCGCACGAAGAAGCCGAAAAGATCGTCAGCGCCGCAAAGCAGCAGGCGAACGCACCGCAAAAATGCGTCCCCATCACGCAGAACGCGAACGTCCCCGAAGAAGAAATCGAGCTGTTCGCCGACAGCGGCAATTACTCCGAACCGCTCGCCGTCAAGTGGGGCGGCCGCCAGTTCCTGATCCCCCGCGGCGTGCGCGTCCGCATCCCTTCTCCCGTGGCACAGATCATCCGCATTTCCCAGGCGCAGGATCACAAGGCCGCCGCGCTCATTCGGCGTCTGGAACAGGCCGCGCCGAAGATGTGATCGATTCTAAAATGAAGGAGGTCGTTTCATGACCGCTGAACATATTTTGGCGCAGTGCGACGCGCTTTGCCCGAACGCATTCACCGACGAAGAAAAGCTGCGCTGGCTCTGGCAGCTCGACGCGCAGACGCTGGACGAATGCGCGCGGTATCTCGACGCGTCTTTCACGCTGCCTGCGGACGGATATTCCAAACAAAGCGCGCTTTTGATCGACGACGAATACGGCGACGTGTATTTGAAGTACCTTCTGTCGCAGATCGACCTTGCCAACGCGGAATTCGGGCGCTACAACGCGTCCGCCGCGCTGTTCAACGCCGCGTACGCGCGTTATTGCGACCATCTGACGCGAACGTGTGCGGCAAACGTTCCGCAAAAAGGAGTGATCGTATGAGACTGCCGCGCATTCTGGAATTTTCCGACGAAGAGTCCGTGACGACGCGCTTTTTGGGCGTGAACTATTCCGACGCTTCGAGCGAAGAAGATCTGACCGACGCGGAGAATCTTTCCACGCGCGCATTTCCCCTGATCGCGCCCCGCCGCGCGCGGCAGCTTGTCCACAAACTCACCGCCCCGCAGGGGATGATCGCGCACGAAAAGCTGTTTTTCATCGACGACGGGAATCTTTACTGGGGCGGCGTCAAAATCGAAGGAGCGTCCGTTTCCCAAGGGGAAAAGACGCTCGCCGCAATCGGCGCATATATCGCGATCTTCCCTGACAAGGTGCTGTTCAACACGCAGACGCTTTCGCTCGAACCCATGGAAAACCGTGTCCAAACGCAGGGCAATGCGACCGTTTCGCTCTGCGCCGACGCGGGAGGCGGTGCGTTTTCCGCCGTCCCCATCTCCTCCGACGCCGCGCCGCAGGAACCGGCCGACGGCGCGCTTTGGATCGACACGTCCGATTCCGTTTCCGTTTTAAAGAAATGGAGTTCACAAAGCGGTATGTGGATCGCCGTGACGCAAACCTATGTCAAGATCGCCGCGGCGGGCATCGGCGCCGGTTTTTCACAGTATGACGGCGTGACGATCGAAGGCGCGGGCGCGCTCGACGGGGACTATTCTCTCGAAGGCTGCAAAAAGGACTTTATCGTCGTCACGGCGCTGATCGACGCGCCGTATCAAACGGAAGGCGCGGTGACAGTTGCGCGGCGCGTCCCCGACCTTTCCCTCGTGCTCGGGTTTGAAAACCGGCTTTGGGGATGCAGCGCCGACGGACACACGATCTACGCAAGCAAGCTCGGCGACGCCAAAAACTGGAACTGCTTTATGGGTCTTGCGTCCGATTCCTACGCGATGACGATCGGCGCGCCGGGGCCGTTCACCGGCTGCGCGTCCCACATGGGAAGCGTCCTGTTTTTAAAGCGCGACGCGCTGTTTCGCATCTACGGCACAAAGCCCTCGAATTTTCAATTGAACGTTTTGACCGCGCGCGGCGCTTCGAAGGGAAGCCGGAAAAGCTGCGCCGTTTTGAACGAGACGCTGTATTACCTGTCCGATGAGGGGCCGCTTTGCTGCGACGGCGGACTGCCCGCGCCGTTTTCAAGAGCGCTGTCGGCGCTTCGGCTGAAAAACGGGTGCGCGGCGGCGCACATGGGGCGTTGGTATCTTTCGTGCGAGGACGCAAACGGCGATTGGCAGCTTTTCGTCTATGACGAAGGGCTCGGGCTCTGGCAGCGGGAAGACAACACGCACGCGCGCTGTTTCGCCTCCTGCGGCGAGGGGCTGTACTTCATCGACGACGACAAAAACCTCGTTTTGATCGGCGGCGAAAGCCCCTATCAATTTCCCGACACGGCGGCGGAGCAGACGGTCGCCTGGCGCGCCAGGACGGGGCAGATCGGCCTTTGCGACACGAAGCATCAGCGCGTGCGCCGCGTGTGCGTCCGCGGGCAGCTGATGCGCGGGTCGAGCCTTCGCGTCTATGCCAGATTTGATGCGGACGAGGATTGGAAGCTCGTCTCATCCCATTCGCACACGGGGCTTTTCACCGCGTCGATCCCGATCCGTTCGCGCCGCGCGCAGACGCTGACGCTCGAATTCCGCGGGACGAACGACGCGCGCATTTACGCCGTGTCGCGCATCCGCGACCGGGAAAGCGAAAGGGGCGGCGCATGAGCACGTTTTCGTTTCAGCTTCCCGCGCTTTCCGCAATATCATCCCTTTCGCAGGAAATGCAGCTTCGAAAGATCCGCGGGTATCTATATCAATTGACCGAACAGCTTCGCTACACGCTCGGCAATCTCGACACGGAAAATCTCACGCCCGCCGCGGCGAAAAAGCTCGACGGCGCGGCAACCAAAGACGCCGTCGACGCATCGCTCGAGCAGAGCTTTGCCAAAAGCGAACGCCAATATAAAGAGGCACTGTCACAGATCATCGCGGCGGCGGACGCGGTCACGGCGGCATATTCGGCGGAGATGAACGTGTTGTCCGACCGCATTCAAAGCGACGTCGAGGCGCGCTACGCCTTAAAAAGCGACGTGGAGCAAAGCGCGCTTTCCATCTCCAGCCGCGTGACGCAGAACGCGGGCGACATCACCGCCGCATTCACGCGCGTTTTGCAGTTGGAAGACGCCGTGGGTTCGTTTCGGCAGGAGACGTTTTCCACGTTCATCCGCTTTGACGCAGGCGGCGTGGAGCTCGGGCGGACGGATTCGGAATTTCGCTGCCGTCTGACCAACGAGCGACTGTCGTTTCTGCAGGGCGCAAACGAGGTCGCGTTCATTTCCAACAACCGACTTTACATCACCGACGCGATCGTGACGGGAACGCTGAGCCTCGGGCATACGGGCGTCGGCTTCTATGATTTTCAGCGTGAGGCAAACGGCAGCCTGTCGCTCGTGTACCGCGGCGCGAACGAATCTTTCTAAACAAAGGAGGCGATCTTTTGGCAAACGGCACTTTTGACGGCGTGACGAGCAACTCCTCCATCGCCGTACGCGTCGTCTGGTCGTCGCAGGTCAAGACGCAGCAGAACAGTTCCATCGTCACGGCGTCCGTTCAGCTTTACAAAAACGCGTCCTATTCCTCGCGCACCTACGGCACGGGAACGTGGACGCTCCAGATCGGTTCTTCCGCCGTGAGCGCGCGAACGAGCGTCAATCTTTATTCCGGCGCGGGATGGGTCACGGTCGTCACGCATCAGGCGACGATCGCGCATCAGGCAAACGGCGCATGCTCGCTCTCAATCGCCGCGTCGGGCGGCATTTCCGGCACGAGCCTTTCGTCGCTTTCGTGTCAAAGAACGGTGACGCTTGACGCGATCCCCCGTGCAAGCGCGCTTTGTTTCGAAGCGCAGAGCGTCAATGCGGGCGAAGAAATTTCTTTTTCGATCACGCGGGCGGACACGTCGTTTTCCCATCGCTTGCAGGCCGCGCTCGGCGAGCATACGACGTCTCTGGAGATTGCGGACGCTGTGAGCGGCGTACTGACAATTCCGCTCGACTGGCTCGACGCGATCCCCGCCGCAGCGCAGGGGACCGTCGTCTGCACGCTTTCGACGTACAGCGGCGAATCGCTCGTCGGACAAAGCGGCGCGTCGTTTACGCTTGTCGTCCCCGAAAGCGTCGCGCCGAGTTTTCAAAGCGCGGAAGCCGCGGTCGTCGACGGCGCATGGGGGCTTTTCGTGCAGAACAAAAGCCGCGCGAAGATCTCGATGCAAAGCGCGCAGGGCGCATATGGCAGCACGATTTCTGCCTACGTCGTCTCCGGCGTCGCCACGTCGCAGACAAATGAGATCACGACGCCGCTTTTGACGAACGCGGGCGACACGGTCTACGAATGCTATGTGATCGACTCGCGCGGGCGAAAAAGCGCCGCCGTCTCCTGCACGATCTGCGTCGAGGCCTATGCCCCGCCCAAGCTTTCGGTGTCGGCACATCGCTGTTTACAGGGCGGCGCGATCGACGCAGACGGAACGTATCTTTCCGTTTCCGCAAATTTTTCGGCAAGTTCCGTCGGCGGGAACAACGCGTCGTCCGCTTCGGTCTCGTTTCGCCGCGCGGGAACGGAGGCTTTTTCCGCCGCCGTTCCGCTGCAAAACGGCGTCGACACCGTCGTCGGGAACGGCGCGATCGATACGGCGGCAAGCTACGAAGTCCTGTTTTGCGTGACCGACGCGCTCGGCGGCGCGGCGTCCTACACGGCGCAGATCGCCCCGAGCTTTCGGCTGTTCAACGTCAACGCGTCTTTGGGCGGCATGGCCGTGGGGCGCATGTGCAATCGCGCGGCAATGCAGTGCGCATTGGACGCCGATTTTGAAAAGTCTCTGCACGTCGCGGGCGAGCTTTCGGGCGCGAACGCCGATTTTTCGGGCGCGCTTTCGGGCGCGTCGCTTTCGCTTACCACGCCGCTGGCGCTCGCCTCGGGCGGCGTGGGTGCGGCGGATGCGGACGAAGCGCGGGAAAATCTCGTCACGGTCAAGCGGCCGAAACTGCTTTGGAGCGGCTCATGGTCGAGCGGCTCCATCACCGTCGACGGCTTTTCTTCCTACAAGCTCTTTTTGCTGCAGACCGCCGACGGCGACGCGGCGCTTTGCTGGGTGGATTTCGGCCTGCTTCTGGGCGGCGAACTTTATCCGCTGACCGGCGACGGCGGACAAATGATCTACAGCATCCGCGCAGGCGTAAACGGAAACACGCTGTCGATGCAAAATTCGTACGCGATCCTGCGGCCGCTTTCCAACATCAACGGCGGCAAATACGAGCGCACGGTCAAGACGATCTACGGGCTGCTTTTAAACGACGACGTTCTGACCGAAGGAGAATGAACATGCATGTAAATTACACGACCGACGAAAGCGGTCGGCTCCAAAGCGTGACGATCTATCCGCTCGACACGACAAAGCCGACGCTGGAACTGCCCGACGAATTTGATTTCAAGCGCATCCGCGACTACGTCCTGAAAGGCGGCGCGCTGATCCGCGACCCGTACGAGCGCACGCCGAGCGCGGCGGAGCAGATTGCGGCGCTGAAACAAAAGCTCGCCGAGACGGACTACATTGCCGCCAAGACCGTCGATCTGCTGATCGGCACGGAATCCCTTTCGGCACTTTTGACCGTGCTGGCCGAAACGCGCTGCGAATATCGGGAGATTCTCGACCTTCGCGGTGTCTGGCGGCAGAAGATCCGCGAACTGGAAGCCGCCGAATCCAAACAGAACAAGGAGGTTTGATCCCCATGGCGTCCAAAAAGCACATTGTGCGCGACGGCGACACGCTCTCGTCGATCGCGGCGCAGTATCACACGTCGCAGGACGTGCTGAAGAGTCTGAACAATCTGACGGACGGCACGCTCTACACCGGCGCGGAGCTTTCGCTTCCCGACGCGCAGTCGCCGCAAAGCCCGCTTGAAACTTTCACCGTCCGCCGCAATTACACGACGCCCGACCTTTCCGGCGCGTCAAGCGCGGCGGAGGCGCTGCGGCGCATCGAAACGGCGATGCCGGGCTATACGGCGTCCGATGCATTGAAAAAAGCCGAAGAGCTGCTGTCGCAATGGGAACAGAACAAGCCCGGCGACTACACGTCCGGCTATGAAAAAAAGATCGCCGAAATTCTGGGTCAGCTGGAAAACCGCCCCGGATTTTCCTACGATCCGGCGGGCGACGCGCTCTACGGGATCTATCGCGATCAGTACGAGCGGCAGGGGCGCATGGCGATGCTCGAAACGCAGGCCAACGCCGCGGCGCTTTCGGGCGGCTACGCCAACAGCTACGCCGTCACGGCCGGTTCGCAGGCGTATCAGAACTATCTGTCGCAGCTTTCGGGGATCCTTCCCGAGCTTTACGACCGCGCCTATTCCCGCTGGAGGGACGAGGGCGAGGCGCTGGCCGAGCAGCTTTCGCGCTATCGCGATCTCGATCAGAGCGATTACGAACGCTGGAGAGGCGACGTGTCGGATTATTACGAGGATCTGACGTATTACTTCAATCGCTACAGCGACATGTCGAGCGCGGAATACAAGGCCTATCAGGACGACCTTGCCGCATGGCAGAACGACCGGGACTACTGGTATAAAAAAGCGCAGGCCGAGCAGGAACAGGCCAACTGGCAGGCGCAGTTCGCCTTGTCGCAGCAAAAGGCGTCGTCCTCGCGCAGCGGCGGCGGTTCTTCTTCGCGCCGCTCAAGCTCGTCTTCTTCGTCAAAGACGGTGTCGAGCCGGTACAACACATTCTGGAACGGGCTTCGCGAAAGCGTGCGCATCGAGACGGCGCGCGGAAAGAGCAAGAGCTATATCTATCGCCAAATCAGCAATCAGGTCAACGAGTTCGTCGGCAACGGCTTCATCACCGCCGCCGAGGGCAAGCAGATGCGCGCCGCGGCGCAGAGCTATTACGCGACGCAGGCGCGGCGTCGCTGAGCGCTCCCGATTCGTTTTCGGTCAAATGCGGTTTGTTTCCTTCGGCGCGATATGCTAAAATAGGGTATTCCATCCGCCAAGGAGAATCCCGCATGTTTTATGAAACGTACATTGTCCCGCTCATCGGCGCGGCGCTGGGCGCGATCCTCGCCTACGCCGTGCTGCGCGCGCTGAAAAAAACGCGCTGAAACAACGTCAAAAAGCCCCGTGCATCTTGAAAAAATGCACGGGGCTTTCGTTGTTTCTGTTTTTTCTTAACGCTTCCCGGCGGCGCGCTGCGCCGCGCGTTCCATGCGCTCCATCGCACGGACGGTCTTTTCGTCGTCCGCGCCGAGCGTCTTCGCGCGAAGGGTATAGACCCTCTGCCAGACGGCGAAGCTCTTGTCGTATTCCGCCGCGCGGTCGAGCGCGCGCGCAAGATTGCAAAGCGCCGTGACGGTATAGGCGTGCTGCGCGCCGAGTGTCTTTTCATACCCCGCGACCGCCTGCTCGTACAATTCCGTCGCCTCCCGCGCCCCGCCCGATTTGAGCGTTGCACCCGCAAAATTGTTGAGTGCCGCCAGCGTGTCGGGATGTTCCGCACCGAGGCCGTCGCGGCGAAGCTCGTAGATCTTCTTTCGGCTCTGCGCAGCGTTTTCCCAATCGTCCGCCTTTTCCTGCGCCTGTGCCGTTTCGCGAAGCGCCGAGACCGCTGCCTCGTCATAGGGCGCGCGTTCGGGTTCCGGCTCTTTTTCCGGCTCGGGGATTGAAAATTCCTCTCGCACGCGCCGCGCGGCTTCGTCGTCCCCCGCCGCCGTCAACAGCGTCAAAAGTTCGTTCGCCGCCGAAAGACTCCGTTCTTCGTCGTTCGCATTGCGCCAGATCCGCGCGGCCGCGAGCTTGAGCGCCGCCGCGTTTTCCGTTCCTTCCGCGTTTTCCGAAAGGGCATTTGAGAGTGCGTTTGCCTCTATTGCAAGCGCGGGATCGTCGAATTCTTCGCATTCGTCCGCAAATTCGCGCGCCGCAAAGGCCGCGCTTTCGGCGTCTGCCGACAAAAGCGCCGATGCAAACCACGCGCGCGCAAGTTCGGCCGGGAACGTTTTTTCTTCCCGCGCGCAGAAATCACAGTACGCGCCGCAAAGCTTCAAGACGTCCGCAAAACCGTCGGCTTTTTCGATTTCTTCCGTTTCGGTTTCTTCCGTTTCGGTTTCTTTTATCGGATTCGTTTCCGCCGCGCGGCGGACCGCGTCGAGCACGGCGTCGTTCAACGCGTCGCTCGCCGGGCCGTTTTTCATGCGCCACAGGCAAAGCGCCGTCTGCGTCGGCAGGTCGTCCGCCGCGCGAACGAGCGAGGACAGATACGCGTCGGCATCGTCCGCCGTCTGCCCCGCCGCGCCGAAAATCAGCCGCCGCAGTTTTTCCTCTCTGGGATACTGCCCCGTGCGCTCGTAAAGCGCCGCAAGACGCCGCATGGCGTCGATCGCCGCCGCGTCGTGCGCGCCGCGCTCGTCGAGAAGCTTCCCGACCAGACGCGCGTAAAGCCCGATGGCGCGCGCGTCGTCGCCCGCGTCGGCAAAAGCCGCCGCCGTGTAAAGCGACGCGCGAAGACGATAGGCGCTGTCTTCGGGGAGCGCCTCCTCCAGTTTGCTCAAAAACACAAGCGCCGCGTCGAGCCTTCCCGCCTCGCGCCAGACGTCAATCTGGCGGCCGAGCGCTTCGTCAAGCGGCGAATCCTCGGTCAAAAGCCCGTTTCTGGCCGCGACGAAAAGCGCCGTGCGCGCATCGCGGCCGCGCGCATCGTCCGGCGCGGACTTTTTGGCAAAGCCGACGCGAAGCCCGTCCGGCATTTGCAGTTCGACCCGCGCGCCGTCCGGAATCTGCGATTCGTCTTCGTCCGTTTCGTCGTCGATCGCGTCGTTGACCGCGTCATCCGACGCTTCTTCGGGCGTTTCTTCTATCGTTTCTTCTATTGTTTCTTCGGTAATTTCCCCCGTCGTCTCTTCGGCGGGCGTATCGCCGTCGTCCGTTTCCGCCTGCGGGGCGTCGTCGAAGGGTTCTTCCGCAGGCACATCCCGCCCCCGCATCAAAAGATCGAGCTCGTCCGGCGTCTCCATATCCTCAATTTGTTCTTCTTCGTCCGCGGCGTTCGTCTCTTCCCGCGGATCATCGTCAAACGCGGTTTCTTCGATTTCCGGCGCGTGCGCTTCGGTTTCGTTGCGTTCGTTCGCCGGTTCCGCCATCGCCCTTTTCTGCGCGGCGAAATCCTCTCGATACGCCTCGAGCGGGTCTGCCAAATACGCCGCGGCGCGCGCGGCGAGCGGATGATCCGCGCCGAAATGGTGCGTGATGGCGCGCATGCAAAGCGCGGCGCTGCGCCTGGCCGAAGGGGCGTCGTTCATCGCCGCAAAGCAGCGCGCAAGCAGGAACGAGCTTTCGACCATGCCCTGCGCGTCGCGGCAGGCGGCGCTCATGGCGCAGGCGTCCTGCAAAACGCCCAGCGCGCGGGCGTTGGCCCCGAGGCGCAGAAGCGTCGCGGCCTCGTCGGCAAGGAGCATGGCGCAAAAGGCGCTCTGCTGCGGGACGAGCGCGTTTTCCAGATGGGAAATGACGGCGGCGGCGTCCTGCGGGGGCAGCGCCTCGATCTGCGGACGGATCACGCCGCGATATTCCGCAAGAAAAGCAGCGTCCGTCGGGTCACCCCGCCGAACCCTGTCCAAAAAGCGATCCAAAAGCGCCGGATCGGGCGCGTGATATCTAAGCTCGTCGTCCATGATCGTTTCTCCCATGTCCATGACTTTAAAAAAATTATATCCGCCAGCGCGGACGCTGTCAATTCTGCGCCTTGCACGAAAAAAAGCTTATGTTATAATATAGGTAATTCGATTTGCGGCACGACTCGCCGCAGGAAAATTCATTTCAGTATCAGGAGGGCCTTTTTATGGCTTGCAACGTTCCCGAACTGACGCTCAACAACGGCGTCAAAATCCCTCAGGTCTGTTTCGGTACCTGGCGTCTGACGCCCGAAGACGCCTACCGCAGCGTCATCAATGCCGTCCGGCAGGGCTATCGCAGCGTCGACACCGCCGCGATGTATTTTAACGAAATCTCCGTCGGCCGCGCGCTGCGCGATTGCGGCGTGCCGGAAAAAGAGATCTTCCTGACGACGAAGCTTTGCAACTGGTATCGCACCTACGACCTGGCTTTGAAGGGCTTCGACGAGAGCATGAAGGCGTTGGGCCGCGACAGCGTCGATCTTTATCTGATCCACTGGCCCGGCACGAGCGAACTTTTCGTTCCCACCTGGAAGGCGCTGGAAAAGCTCTATCACGACGGTCGCGTGCGCGCCATCGGCGTGTCGAACTTCATGGCGCATCATCTGGAAACGCTCGCCAACGAGACGGACATCGTCCCCGCCGTCAACCAGATCGAATGCCACCCGTATTTCTATCAGAAGGAAGCCATCGAGTACTGCAATGCGCACGGCATCGTCGTCGAAGCCTGGAGCCCGCTGATGAGCGGCAACGCCGCGCTGACGGACGAGACGATCTGCAAGATCGCCGAGGAGACCGGCAAGACGAACGCGCAGGTCATCCTCCGCTGGCACATCCAGCACGGCCGCCGCGTCCTGCCCCGCACGACGAGCGCGCAGCATTCGCTCGAGAACATCAGCATCTTCGATTTCGCGCTTTCGGACGATCAGATGGCGCGCATCGACGCGCTGTCCGCCCGCAATCAGAGGAACGGCGGCGATCCCGACACGTCGCACCTGTCCCTCGAGATCCCCGAATTTGCCATCGGCCGCGTGAACGGCTGAATCAAATCCTAAAAAACGCAACACCCTTCGCACGCGACAGCCTGTATGCGAAGGGTGCTGTTCTATCTTGTTTTGTCAGTTCTTTTTACAAGGAGGAACCGTTATGGAATATCGCTCGCTCGGACGATGCGGGCTTCGCGCAAGCGTCGTCGGCGTCGGCTGCGAAGGATTTTTGGAAAAAAGCGCGCGGGAAGTCCGCGAATTTGTCGACGTAATGCAAAAAGGCGGCGTGAACATCATCGACCTTTACGCGCCGAACCCCGACATGCGCACAAATCTGGGGCTCGCGCTGGAGGGCCGCCGCGACGATTTTATTTTGCAGGCGCACCTTTGCACGATCTGGAAGGATGGGCAGTATAAGCGCACGCGCGACATCGAAGAAGTCAAAATCGGCTTTGCCGACCAGCTCGAGCGTTTGAAGACCGATCACGTCGAAATCGGCATGATCCACTACGTCGACGCGCTGTCCGACTGGGAAACGGTCGCGGGCGGCGACGTCATGCGCTATGCGCTGGAATTAAAAAAACAGGGCGTGATCGGCTCGATCGGCCTTTCCGGTCACAATCCCAAGGCCGCGCTCGCCGCGGTGAACAGCGGACTCATCGACGTTTTGATGTTCAGCGTCAACCCCTGCTATGATCTGCAGCCCGGCGACGAGGATCTTGAAAAGCTGTTCGACGTCGAAAACTACAAAGGCGGCCTGACCAATATGGATCCCGACCGTCAGGCGCTGTACGAGACGTGCCAGCGGCTCGGTGTGGGGATCACCGTCATGAAGCCCTTCGGCGGCGGCGACCTGCTCGACGCGGCGCTTTCCCCCGCGGGCGCGGCGCTGACGGTCGACCAGTGCATCGCCTATGCGCTCGACCGTCCCGCGGTGGCGAGCGTGCTTTGCGGCGCGCGCACGAAAGAAGAAATGGCGCAGTGCCTGACGTTCTGCACCGCGTCGGATGAGGCGCGCGACTACGCCTCGGCGCTCGCGTCCTTCCCGCGCATCAGCTGGGAGAAGCACTGCATGTACTGCGGCCACTGCGCGCCCTGCCCCGTCGGGATCAGCGTGGCGGACGTGACGAAGTTTTTGAATCTCTGCCTTGCGCAGGGGAGCGTCCCGGAGACGGTGCGCGAACACTATGCGCTTTTGCCCGTCCACGCATCTTCCTGCATCGAATGCGGCGCATGCGAGAGCCGCTGCCCGTTCCACGTCGAAGTGCGCGAAAACATGCGCCGCGCCGCCGAAACATTCGGCGACTGATTTCGGGGCATCTTAACGGACAAACGGAGAAAAAGGAGGGATCGCGCCCGTGCACGTTCGCGAAAACGAGGATAAAGAAATCGTCGCCATGATCCGCGAGGGTCTGAAGCAGCGCGGCGGCTACTGCCCCTGCCGCGTGGAAAAAACGCCCGAAAACAAGTGCATCTGCAAGGAGTTCCGCGACCAGATCGCCGACCCGGCCTTTGAAGGGTACTGCCACTGCATGCTCTATTACAAGTCGCTCGATTGAGCGGCGATCCGTCGGTTCCGCCGCATGAATATTCTCATGCGGCGGAATTTTATTATGTTCTTTTTTCAAAAAAGGGGTTGACACGCGCCGCGCACGGTGCTATATTCAGCGTGTCAAGTAAATAACAAACCTGTGACAAAGAGTAGTAACTTTGGATGGATTCCTTTCAAAGAGAGCCGGGGGCGGTGAGAACCCGACAGGGAACGCAAAGCGAATGGACTTTCGAGGGCGGACGAAAATGCGAATGCTTCAACTTGCGCATGAGGCGATCGCATGAGTAGATACCGACGGCGAGTGCGGCCGTTATCCGGCACGGTATGTGAACACGCATACAACGAGCGGATGTGATTTTTCACATCAATTTGGGTGGCACCGCAGGCACACGTCTTGTCCCATAAAGATTGGGACGGGCGTTTTTTTATTGCCCGCGCCGCATGGCGCAAACGAAAAGAAAGTCGGAAGAAGGAGGAAAGCGATATGCGTTTGACAAGACGATGGCGATGGCGGCCGAACTCTTGCCGTAGGGACGAACAAAGACAAAACGACCGAAACGCAATCGAAAAAATAAGGAGTTACCAACCATGAAAAACATCAAAAAATTCGCTGCCGTCGCCCTTTCCCTCACCCTCGGCCTGACCGCACTCACCGGCTGCGGCGCCAAGAAAACGGAAGTCAAAACGATCGGCATCAGCCAGTACGGCGAACACGCCTCCCTTGACAACTGCCGCGAGGGCTTCCTCCAGGGCCTGGTCGACGCGGGCCTCGTCGAGGGCGAGGACTTCACCTATGATTACCAGAACGCGGGCTTCAACGACAACACCGCCATTCAGATCGCGCAGAACTTCTCCGCGCAGAACGTCGATCTGATGTGCGCCGTCGCGACCCCGTCGGCGACCGCCTGCTACGCCGCCGCCGAGGATAAGAACATCCCCGTGGTCTTCACCGCGATCACCGACCCCGTCGAGGCCAAGCTCGACAGCGGCAACATCACCGGCACGAGCGACAAGCTCCCCGTCGAGGCGCAGCTGGAGCTGATTCGCGCCCTGCAGCCCGACGCCAAGACGATCGGCATCATCTACACCCAGAGCGAGCCGAACTCCGTGTCCGCGATCCGCGAATATGAAGAAAAAGCGCCCGACTACGGCTTCACGATCGAGGCCGTCGGCATCACGCAGCAGTCGCAGGCCACGCAGGCGGCGGACACGCTGATCGCCAAGAAGGTCGACTGCTTCTCGAATCTGACGGACAACAACGTCGTCGGCGTGCTTTCCTCGCTTCTTGAAAAGACCGACGAAGCCGGCATCCCGATCTACGGCAGCGAGGTCGAGCAGGTCGTCCTGGGCTGCGTCGCCTCCGCCGGCATCGACTACTTCGAGCTCGGCCGCCAGACCGGTCAGATGGCCGCGAAAATTCTCAAGGGCGAGGCCAAGGCGTCCGACATGCCCTATGAGACGATCACCGAATACGGCATCTACGTCAACTCCGAGGCGCTGGACAACTTCGGCATCTCGCTTCCCGACGACATCGCGCAGCGCGCCGTCGAGGCTGAATAAAATTCCAAATTCTCATTGAATCCGGAATCGGAACGAACATCGAAATCGAATCGGGTCGGAACCGCACGATCGGGCGGGCTTCCGGCCCGATTGCGCAAATAACACCCAAAGGAGACCGGCATGAGTTTTCTTCTTGATCTTCTCGTCAGCACCGTCACGCAGGGGCTGATCTACGGGCTTTTGGCCTGCGGCGTCTACATCACCTACCGCATTTTGGACTTTCCCGACCTGACGGTCGACGGCAGCTTCCCCTTCGGCGCGGCCGTCACGGCGGTGCTGCTGTCGCGCGGGTTCAATCCCTATCTTGCGCTGTTGGTCTCAGCGGCGGCGGGCGCGCTTGCCGGGTTCATCACGGGCGTCATTCACGTCCGCTTCCGCATCCGCGACCTTCTTTCGGGCATCATTTCGATGACGGCGCTGTTCTCGGTCAACTTGAAGCTTGCCGGCTCCAACCTGATTTTAGAGCGCGACACGGCGACGATCTTTTCAAGCGGCCTGACGGATACGCTCTTGGGGTCCCTGCCGCTGATCTACCGCAAGGCGATCGTCGCGCTCGTTCTGGCGCTCGTCGTCAAGATCGTTCTCGACGTGTTCTTTCGCACCAAATGCGGCCTGCTCCTTCGCGCGACGGGCAACAACGCCTCCGTCGTCACGACGCTTGCGCGCGACAGCGGCGCGATGAAGATTCTGGGTCTGACGATCGCCAACGCGCTCGTGGCGTTGAGCGGCAGCGTCGTCTGCCAGGAACAGCGCGCGTTTTCCTCCACAATGGGCACGGGCCAGATGGTCTTCGGTCTGGCCGCCGTCATCATCGGCGTGACGATCTTCCGCCGTCTGCGCGGCGTCAAGGGCACGACCGCCGCCATCTGCGGCAGCATTCTTTACAAATGCTGCATCCAGATCGCCATCTCGCTCGGGTTGGACGCCAACCTGCTGAACCTCATCACCGCGGTGCTCTTCCTCATCATCCTCGTGGCGGGCAACCGCAAAAAGGAGGCCGAACATGCTTAATTTATCCGGAATCAAAAAGACTTACAACCGCGGCGACGTGACGCGCATGTGCTTATTCGACGGGTTCGATCTTTCCGTCAAAGACGGCGAATTCGTCTCCATCGTCGGCTCGAACGGTTCGGGAAAGACGTCGCTTTTGAACATCATCTGCGGCGACATTCCCGTCGAAGAAGGTGAAATCCGGATTGACGGCGAAGTCGTCAACAAGCTGCCGAGCTTCCGCCGCTATCAAAAGATCGGCCGCGTGTATCAGAACCCCGCGATGGGGACCTGCGCGCAGCTGACGATCCTCGAAAACATGGCGCTCGCCGACAACAAGGGCAAGCCCTACGGCCTTTCGTTCGCAATCAACCGCTCCCGCACGGAATTTTACCGCGACTCGCTCCGCATTCTGGGGCTCGGGCTGGAAGACAAGCTCGACCTTCCCGTCGGTTCGCTCTCGGGCGGCCAGCGGCAGGCGGTCGCGCTCGTCATGGCGACGCTGACGCCGATCGACTTCCTGATTCTGGACGAACACACCGCCGCGCTCGACCCCAAGACGGCGGACATCATCATGGAGCTGACCGACCGCGTCGTGCATGAAAAGAAGCTCACGGCCATGATGGTCACACACAACCTGCGCTATGCCGTGGAGTACGGTTCCCGCCTCGTCATGCTCGACAAGGGGCAGATCGTGCTCGACAAAAGCGGCGAGGAAAAGGCAAACATGCGCGTGGACGACATCCTGCACATCTTCAACGCGATCAGCATCGAATGCGGCAATTGAACACATGATAAAAAACGCCGCGGCTTCGGTAAATCTCCGAAGCCGCGGTTTTTGATTTGGTCTGATTTCTTATTTCTTTTTCGCGTTCTTCAGCGCGTCGCGGCGCTCCTTTGCGGCGGCGCGCAGACGCTCCTGAAACTCTCTGACCTGGCGCATGACAACCTCATGCCCCTCGCGGCCCGTCCAGCGATAATGCGGGAAGGCGCGCAGCATACGGCGCTCCTGCGCGTTGACGCTCGCGCGGAAGCGTTCCAGCGCCTGCGACGCGCGTTCGCCCGGCGCTGGGCGGCTCTCCTTGACGCGGCGAACCTCTTCCGCAAGTTCGCCCGCCAGTTTCTCGAATTTCTGATGGAAGCCCGCGACGTGCGTGACGGTATAGACGCCGTCAAAGCAGAAGCCGACGAACAAAATCGCGGCGGCAATGTGCCGCGCAGCGAGCGGGATCGAATCGACGAACGACGCAACCAGCGGATGCACGACAAGCACGATCACGACGGAGAACGCGCCGAAGACGACCGCGC
>CAKTSO010000003.1 GCA_934613185.1 uncultured Clostridia bacterium
TTGGGCATGCGCGGGCGGCGGTAAAAATACTGAAGGTGCGACTCGGTGATCAATTCGTACAGATCGCGCAGGCCGTCCTGATTTTTGGCAAACAGCACGACGTGATGCGAATTCAGCGCGGAGACGATCTGTTTTTTGTCCACGTGCGCCTTGACGTCCTCGACGCACTGCCCGCCCAAATCGCGGATCATGTCGAACAGTTTCAATAGGATATGCGCGCAGGCAATGGCATCGTCGACGGCTCGATGGTGATTTTCCAGCTCGATTTGAAAGTGCTTCGTCAGATGATTGAGCTTATGCGCGCGAAGCTCCGGCACGAGCTGCCGCGCGAGCGCCAGCGTATCGAGCGCCGGCCGCGGCGAACCCAGCTCCAGTCGGCGGCACTGAATGTTGATAAACCCCGTGTCGAACGAAGCGTTGTGCGCAACAAAGGGCGCGTCCCCCGCGAATTTCAAAAATTCGGGCAGCACCTGTTCGATCGTCGGCGCGTTTTTGACCATGGAGTCGTCGATGCCCGTCAGTTTCTGAATTTTCTCGGGGATGCTGCGGCGCGGATTGACGAAGGAATTGTAGCGTTCGCAAAGCTTGCCGTGGTCGACGATGACCGCGCCGATCTCGATGATCGCGTCGACGCCCGCCTCAAGACCCGTCGTCTCGATGTCGAAGACGCAATAGCGCCCGTCGATCGGAAAAGGCGGCGTATCGTCGTGCTGTTCGTCGTCAACCAGATACGCCTCGATCCCCGCCAGCATCTTGACGCCCGTGCTGCGCGAGGCGGCGTAGGCGTCGGGGAAGGCCTGAATGACGCCGTGATCCGTGATTGCCACCGCGTCGTGCCCCCACGCCTTGGCGCGGGCGAAGACGGCCTTGACGTCGGCGACGGCGTCCATGTTGCTCATCTTGGTATGAAGATGCAGCTCGACGCGCTTTTCGGGCGCGTCGTCCGTGCGCCGCTGCGTGACGAGGGACATGATGTCGTGCGCCACGACGACGCATTCGCGGTCGAAGCGGTCGTACCCGCAGTCGCCGCGCAGGCGCACCGACGTGCCGATCTTCAGTCCTTCCAGCAAAGCATCCCGGCTTTGCTTATCGATATAGCATTTCGCCGTGCAGGAGGATTCGTAGTCCGTGACGCTGAACTTGATCTCGATCCTGCCGCCGCGCGTCTCGCGCTCGGAGACTTCGAAGACGTCGCCCTGCACGACGACCGTGCCCGCGCCTTCGTCGATCTGGTTGATCGGCACGAGCTTTTGATCGGTGACCTTCTGCCCCAAAAGGAGCTTCGGACCGTCCTTTTTCTTCTTTTTGCGCCGCTGTGCCTCGCGCTCGGCCTCCTCGACGACGGCACGCGCAATGGCCTCGAAGTCCGGCTCGCTTTCGACCGTCGCGGGCGCGATCAGCACCCGCCCCGCGTTTTCATAGCGATGGGAGAGCCACGCGGACAAAATTTCGTCACAGCGCTTTTTTTGCAGGATCATATCCCCCGCGGGAAGGCGCGGCACGATCACGAGATTCCCCGCTTCGTCCGCCCGCCAGTCCGCCGTCTCCAATAATTTTCGGCAGTGCGTGCGCGAATCGGCGTAATCGATCAATTGATGCTTCATGCGAAGCACGCCCTTCGCGTCGAAGGGGCGGCGTTCGCTCATCGTCCAGATAATCTTCGCGCGGACGCCGGGGATCGCCTCCTCCACCGCGGCGCGCATGGCGTCGCAGGCGGTCTTGTCCTCCTTCTGCGCCGCCTCGACTTCGATGCAGAGTTCTTTTTTCTTCATGTCAAGAGAAGCGCCGCGCAGCGTCATGCTCAGCGCCCCCGTGTCAAGCCCCGCCGTTTTGGCGATCTCAAAAAAAGTTCTCGTTTCTTCCCGCTGCATCCAAAGCCCTCTGTTTCTTCGATCGGGCGCGGATCATTGTTTCCGCTCGGAAAGCTCCCGCGCCGTCTTCATCACTTCATCCATCAATTCGTTTACGATCAATTCCGTATCGCCGCGGACCGTGCGGACGATCTCGCCTTTTCGAAACAGCACCGCGGCATCTTTCCCGCCCGCCATGCCGACGTCCGCGTGGCGCGCCTCGCCGGGGCCGTTGACCACGCAGCCCATGACGGCGACCGTCATCGGCACGTCGATCGACTCCACGCGGCGGTTGACCTCTTCGGCGATCGCGGCAAGGTCGATCTGCGTCCTGCCGCAGGTCGGGCAGGAGACGACCTCCACGCCGTCGCGGCGAAGCCCCACGGCGCGCAGGATGTCTTTCGCGGCGCGGACCTCCTCGATCGGATCGTCCGTCAGCGACACGCGCATCGTGTCGCCCACGCCGGAAAGCAGCAGCGCCCCCAGCCCGGCGGCGGACTTGACGATCCCCATTTTCTTCGTCCCCGCCTCGGTCACGCCGATATGAAGCGGCACGCCGCTTTGTTTTGCCATGAGAAGATTAGCCTCGACCGTCGTCCTAACGTCGGACGCCTTGATCGAGACGGCGGCGTCGTAAAAATGCGCGTCTTCGAGCATTTTCAAATGCGACAGCGCGCTTTGCACGAGCGCCTCGGGCGTCGGACCGTACTGTTCCAAAAGCTCTTTTTCAAGCGACCCCGCGTTCACGCCGACGCGGATGGGCACATGATGCGCCCGCGCCGCGTCCGCCACGCGGCGAACGTTTTCCTGCCCGCCGATGTTGCCGGGGTTGACACGCAGCGCATGCGCCCCGCGCTCGGCCGCGCGCACGGCAAGCCGCCAGTCAAAGTGCACGTCCGCCACAAGCGGAATGTGAATGCGCTCGACGATATCGCGCACGGCGTCCGCCGCCGCCATGTCCGGCACGGCGACGCGGATGATCTGACAGCCCGCCTCCTCCAGCTTCAAAATCTGCGAGACGGTCTTTTCCACGTCCTGCGTCGGCGTGTTGCACATCGATTGGATTGAAACGGGCGCGCCGCCGCCGACGGCGACGTTCCCGACCAGAATGCTTCGTTCGGAAGCCATAGCGTCCTCCTTCGGCTCTTTTAGCCGATCATGCGCGTCACGTCGCGCCAGCCCAAAATCACAAACAAAATCAGCATCAGCGCCATGCCGATCAAGTGCACGATCCCTTCGTGTTCGGGCTTGATGCGGCGCTTTGTGACAAGTTCAAACAGCTGAAACATGAGGCGCGAGCCGTCCAGCGCGGGGATCGGCAGAAGGTTCATCACGCCGAGGTTCGCGCTGATGGAAATGGCAAGATACAGCAGAAGCTCGAAGTTTTCGCGCACGGCGACGGACATGACGCCGACGACGCCGACGACGCTCATCACATCGTCCGTCCCCTCGACCTTAATGCTCGAATCGACGAAGATCTTGCGGAAAAGGCTTCCGAAAAGGTCGCCTAAAAAGTCGAAGATCGCCGCGATCATCTGACCGACCTCGGCAAACGCCTCTTTGATGCAGTCGAAAAACGACAGCTGGACGCGCTCCGTCCCCTGCGCAAGCGAAATGCCGATCTTATAAGAATCGTCCGATTCCTGATAGCGCGGCGAAACAGTCAACGTCACTTCTTCGCCGCCTCGAAGGACGACCATGTTCTTTTCCCCGCCGCCGCTTTTTGCGATCTGTTCCACGGCGGACTCGACGCTCGTGACCGCATTCCCGTCAAACGAGACGATGCGGTCGCCGCTTTGCAGCCCCGCGATTTGCGCAGGCGAATCCTCCGCGACCTGATAAATATACGCGTGGTCGACGACCTGCGTCTGTCCGTAAATGCCGAGCGTCACCGCTGCCAACACGAGCGCAAAAAGAACGTTCATCACCGAGCCCGCCGCCGTGACGATCATCCGCGCCCAGACGGGACGATTGTTCATCGCGCGCGGATCGTCGCCGCCGTCCTCGTCCTCGCCGACGAAGCGGCAGAACCCGCCGATCGGAAAGGCGCGGACGTTGAACGCCGTCTCGCCCCGCTGCCAGCCGAAAAGCTTCGGCCCCATGCCGATGGAAAATTCCGGCACGGCGAAACCGAGCTTTTTGCCGGTGATGTAATGTCCGAATTCATGGACGACGATAAATACGTTAATGATGAGGATCGACGCGATGATCGACCATACGCTTCCCCATGTCAAATTTCGTTACCTCCCAAGCGCGTCCAGCGCGGCGCGGCGCGTGAACGCGTCCGCCTCGTAGACGTCGCCGATTTCGTTCGGCTTTTTCTGTGCGATCGAAAGCGAAAGCATCCGCGCGCAAAGATCGCTGATCCCGTAAAACGAGATGCGGCCGTTCAAATACTCTTCCACGGCGATCTCGTTGGCGGCGTTGAGCACCGTCGGCGCAAGCCCGCCCGTTTTCATCGCCTCGCGCGCCAGATTGAGGCACGGGAAGCGATCCGTATCCGGCTTTTCAAACGTCAGCGGCGAAAGCGTGTAAAGATCAAGTTCGTCCGCCGGGGACGCGGCGCGCGCGGGATAACGCAGCGCATACTGGATCGGAATGCGCATATCCGCCGCGCCGAGCTGCGCCAAAACGGATTTGTCGCGCAGTTTGACCATTGAATGTACGATGCTCTGTGGATGCACGACCACTTCTATTCTATCACCCGAAACGCCGAACAGCCAGCCTGCTTCGATGATCTCAAAGCCCTTGTTCATGAGCGTGGATGAATCGATCGTAATCTTATTGCCCATTTTCCACGTCGGATGCTTGAGCGCCGCGGACGCGGCCGCCGCCGCGATCTTTTCTTTTTCCCACAGGCGGAACGGGCCGCCGGAGCAGGTCAGATAGATCTTCTCCAGTCCTTCCCGATCGGGCGCGGACTGCAGGCACTGAAAAATGGCAGAGTGCTCGCTGTCCACCGGCAGGATCGACACATTCTTTTCTTTCGCCGCCTCCGTGACGAGCGCGCCGCCGGTCACGAGCGCCTCCTTGTTGGCAAGCGCCACGTCGTGCCCCGCGCGGATTGCCGCCATGACTGCGGGAAGCCCCGCGATGCCGACGATCGCCACGAGCGCCGTGTCCGCCTCGGCATATCCCGCCGCCGCGGTCGCCGCCTCGGCGCCTTCGACAAATTCGATCCCGCGCGGGATCCTGCCGCGCGCCTGTTTCGCCGCCTCCGGGTCGGTCATGCCGCACAATTTCGGCCGGAATTTTTCGACCTGTTTTAAAAACAGCTCCACATTGCGATGCGCCGTCAGCGCCGCGACGCCAAGTTCCCCGCTGCTATGTTCGATCACGTCGAGCGTGCGCGTGCCGATAAAGCCCGTGCTTCCCAAAACCGCGATGCGTTTCATTTCGTCTTTTCTCCTTTCACGCCGCCGAATCTGCGGTCGCGCTTTGCGTATTCACGCAGCATCTGCACGAGTGCCTCTTCGTCCACTTCCGGCCAATAGATCTTCGGAAACTCATATTCGGCGTAGGCGCTTTGATATAAAAGATAGTTGCTGATGCGCTTTTCGCCGCTCGTTCGCACAACGAGGTCGGGATCGCAGATGCCCGCGGTGTAAAGATGATCGGCGAACAATTTCTCGTCGATCTGTTCGGGGCAAAGTTTTCCCTGCGCGCAAAGTTCCGCAAGCTCGCGCGCGGCGTGAACGATCTCTTCCCGCCCGCCGTAATTGAAGGCGATGTTGACAAAAATGCCGTGGTTGTCTTTTGTGCGTTCCTGCGCGCGTTCGATCGTCTCCAGCACCTTCTGCGGCACGCCCTCGCGGGAGCCGATGATGCGGATAACCGCGCCCTCGGCCACGAGCTCGTCGATCTCGCTTGTAAAAAACTCGACCACGAGGTTCATCAGCGTGTCGACTTCCTGCTTGGGACGGCTCCAGTTTTCCGTGGAAAACGCGTAAAACGTCACCGCTTCGATCCCCGCGTCGCCGCAGAAGCGGATCACCCGGCGCAGCGTCTCCACGCCCGCGCGATGCCCCGCCGTGCGCGGCAGGCCGCGCTTTTTCGCCCAGCGGCCGTTGCCGTCCATGATAAACGCGATGTGCCGCGGCAGGGGAAGTCCCGCAAGCTGCCGCGTCTCGTATTCCGTTTTCTTTTTCTTCCAAATCGCCGATAGCTTCATCGTATCTCCGCGCGCCGCGCTTTTTCTCGCGCACGCATTTCTTTCTTTTTCATTTGCCGCGCAGCGTTTTGAAAAAACACCGCACCAGTTCTATCATACCACACCGCGGAAGCGTTACACCCGCTCGTTCCCGTTTTTCTTATGCGCAAACCGAAAAACTTTTTCGCAGGATCTTTCAAAACAAACAAAAGATCGCCGTCGGAAACAAGCCCCCAACGACGATCTTTTTTTCAAAATCAGTCTTCGTGCAAAACGGGATAAAACGCCGCCGTCAAGACGATCGTTCCGTCCGCATCGCTTTTTGCGCGCACGACGCGCGCTTCGCCCTCGATCGGGCCGCGCGGCGGCGCCGTCATTTCCACGCGCACGCAAGCCCCCTCATGCTTCGCGGCACGCGTTGCCTCGTCGATCGGCAGATGGACAAGATCGCGCAGATTCATCAGACCTGCATGATCTCCTTTTCCTTCGCCGCGGCAAGGGTATCGATCTGCTTGACGTATTTATCCGTCAGCTTCTGGATCTTTTCCTCGTAAATCTTCTGGTCGTCCTCGGTAATTTCGGACTCTTTTTTCTGTTTTTTAATGCGCTCGAGCGTGTCGCGGCGCGTGTTGCGCACGGCGACCTTGGCCTCTTCCGACTTCTGTTTGACGGTCTTGACCAGTTCCAGACGACGCTCCTGCGTCAGTTCCGGCATCAAAAGGCGAATGACCTTGCCGTCGTTGGACGGATGGATGCCCAGTTCGCTCGCCATGATCGCCTTTTCGACGGTCTTGAGCATGGACGCGTCCCACAAAGAGACCACGATCGTCTTGGGATCGGGGGCGGAAATGTTCGCCATCTGCGGCAGCGGGGTGGGCGTGCCGTAGTAATCGACCATGACGCGGTTCAAAAGCTGCGGGTTGGCGCGGCCGGCACGGATCGCCTGATACTCCTCCTGGAGCACCGCGATGGTTTTCTGCATTTTATCTTCGGTTACGTTCAACAGTTCGTCCTGCATGAAAGTCGCCTCCTGATGATGGAATCTTACGTTCGTTTGCTCTATTGTATCGTATTCGGCAGCAAAAATCAATCCACCGTCACCTGCGTGCCGAGCTTTTCGCCGCAGGCGGCGCGATAGATGTTTTCCACATCGTCCATGCCGAAGATGTGCATGGTCATGCCGTTTTCGCGGCACATTTCAAACGCCGTGGCGTCCATGACCTTCAAATTGCGCGCCAGAAGCTCGTCGAACGTGATTGCGTCGATCAATTCATAGTCGCCGCCGTCGCGCGGATCGCCCGTCAGGACGCCCTCGACGCCGTTTTTCGCCACGAGGATCGCGTCCGCGCCGATCTCGAGCGCGCGCAGGACGCAGGTGGTATCGGTGGAAAAATACGGCTCGCCCGTGCCGCAGGCGAACAGAACGACGCGCCCCGATTCCAGCGCCTCGATTGCGTCTTTTCGATTGAACGTCTGCGCCACGCGGCTGACCTCGATGGCCGACTGCACACAGGTCTTCACGCCCGCACGCTCGATGGCGTCGGAGAGCATGAGGCTGTTCATAAGCGTGCCGAGCATGCCGATATAGTCCGCGTTCGCGCGAACCATGTCCTTGGCGTCGCGGCCGCGCCAGAAGTTGCCCGCGCCGCAGACGACGGCGACCTGCACGCCCGCGCGCGCCATGCGCACGATCACGTCGGCCATGCGCGCGACGACCTCCGTGTCAAAGCCCGAACCGCTGCCGCCGGAGAGTGCCTCGCCCGACAGTTTCAAAAGAACGCGCGAATAAGTGGTATTTTTCTCGTTCATCCCGATCCTCCTATGGCAAAATGCGTTTCTGTTCAAAAAAACGGGGCTGCGAAACAAAGATCGCAGACCCCGTTACTCGTGCTTTTTACATCTGTTTCATGACTTCTTCGGCGAAGTTCTCCTCGCGCTTCTGCAGGCCCTCGCCCATGACGAAGCGGACGAAGCGAACGACCTCGAGGCCGTTGTTCTTCGCATAGTCGCCGACGGTGATGTCGGTGTCCTTGACGAAGGGCTGCTCGAGCAGGCAGACCTCGGAGTAGTACTTCTTGATGCGGCCCTCGACCATACGCTCGACGATCTTCTCGGGTTTGCCCTCGTTGAGCGCCTGAACGCGCAGAATCTCGCGCTCCTTCTCGACCGCGTCGGCGGGAAGCTCGTCGCGGGAGACGACCGTGGGGCTCGCAGCGGCGATGTGCATGCAGATATCGTGCGCGGCAACCGCGTTGTCGCCCTTGAACTCCGCCATGACGCCGATCTTGCCGCCCATGTGGATGTAGGTGTCGATCATGCTGCCGTCGCAGTTGAAGCAAACGAAGCGGCGCACGTCGATTTTCTCGCCGATGACGGCGATGTTCTCCTTGACAAGCTCTTCGATCGTCTTGGAGCCGTCGGCATCAAACTGCTGAGAAAGAAGCTCGACCACGTCGGCGGGATCTTTCTTGGCAATGTGCTTGGCAATCGAGGTCACAAGGGCCTTGAAATCGTCGGTCTTGGCGACGAAGTCGGTCTCGCAGTTGACTTCGCACAGAACGCCGACGCCGCACTCGGGGCAGACAAACGCGCCGACGACGCCTTCGGCGGCGATGCGGCCGGCCTTTTTCGCCGCGCCCGCAAGGCCCTTCTCGCGAAGGAACTCGACGGCCTTTTCCATGTCGCCGTTCGTCTCGGCAAGCGCCTTTTTGCAGTCCATCATGCCGACGCCGGTGGCCTCGCGCAGTTCTTTTACCATGCTAGCGGTAATCGCCATAATTTTTTCCTCCCTAAATCGGTTCAATCGACGCAGAATAAATTATTCGGCGTCCTTATCGGCAGCTTCCGCCTCGGCGGCTTCTTCCATCTGTTCGCCCTGACGGCCTTCCAGAACGGCATCGGCCATTTTGCCGGCGATCAGCTTGACGGCGCGGATGGCGTCGTCGTTGCCGGGAATGACATAATCGATCTCATCGGGATCGCAGTTGGTGTCGACGATGCCGACGATCGGGATACCCAGACGGCGGGCTTCCTGGACGGCGATGTGCTCCTTGCGGGGATCGACGACGAACAGCGCGCCGGGCAGGCTCTTCATCTGACGGATACCGCCGAGGTTCTTCTCAAGCTTCTCGCGCTCGGCCATGAGCTTGATGACTTCCTTCTTGGGAAGGACGTCGAAATCGCCGTTTTCTTCCATCGCGTCGATCTCGTTGAGGCGCGCGATGCGCTGACGGATGGTCTTGAAGTTGGTCATGGTGCCGCCCAGCCAACGCTGGTTAACGAAGAACATGTTGCAGCGCTGCGCTTCGACCGCGATGGACTCCTGCGCCTGCTTTTTGGTGCCGACGAACAGAATGCTCTTGCCCTCGGCGGCGACGTCGCGAACGAAGTTGTACGCGTCGTCGATCTTGCGGACGGTCTTCTGAAGGTCGATGATGTAGATGCCGTTACGCTCGGTGAAGATGTACGGCTTCATCTTGGGGTTCCATCTTCTGGTCTGATGTCCGAAATGGACGCCTGCTTCGAGCAGCTGCTTCATGGATACGACTGGCATAAGTTTTGCCTCCTTAACGTTTTTCCACCGCCGGCTTCGTTTCGTGCGTTCACTCTCTTTTTAAGAAAGCACGCGCCGCACGATCCGCCGGCGTGCGTTTTACCGAAGGATTATAGCACAAAACGCGGCTTTAAGGCAATCTTTTTTTGCCCGAAAAGCCGCGTTTTCAAAACTTTTTCTCATCTTTTTTCCTCTTGCGCCGCCTCGTCCGCCGCACAAAGCGCGCGATACCGCGCAAGCACGGGTTCCAGCGCCGAAAGATCCACAAAATCCGCCGCCTCTTCATAGGCCGCGAGCATCGCGCGTTCCTCGTCCGTGACGTCCTGTTTTTTCTCGATCTTGGCACGGATGGTGCGCATCATGATGTTCATCAGAATTTTCGCCGGGCCTTTGAGTTTTTCGGGCGTGATGCCGCCGCGAAGGTGGAAATAGTCCACGTCGATTAAAATATTATTGCGGCCGACGTATTCGCGAAAGCGTTCGCTGTCGGGATAAAGCCCGACGGAACAGGCGACGGGAACATCGAAACGCTTCCACGCGTTTTCAAAGCCCTGAATCTTCCCCGCCATAAGCCAGCCGAAATAGACGACTCTGTCGCCCTCGCGAAGCTCTTTTTTCGCCTTCGACGCCTCGACCAAAGGCAGCCCCGTTTCCTTTGCGAACGCCTCGGCGTAACGCTTTGTATGTCCCGTGTTCGAGCAATAAACCACCGCTTTGAACGTCATAACTTCCACCGCCTTTTCCCGTCGAAATCCCGTTTATTATAGCACGCTCCCGGCAAAAGAAAAAGGTCTGCGTGGATGTATGAATTCATCGCTTTATCAGTATAGCTGTTTCCAGATAAGAAAACAGTCGTCAAAAAAACGGCATTGAACAATGCCGTTTTTTGATGTTTACAGTTTTGAGATAGAGATTTTTCGTTTTTGGCTAAGTGAAAAGCGGAGGCGACGCCGGGGCGCGTCGTTGAGCATTTTCACAACGCCAAAACGGAAAATGTCAGCTCAAAACCGACTGGTTGCTTGTCTGGAGACAGCGCTTCTTTATTCTCTTCTGAGCGCATCGATGGGATTGAGCTTGGATGCCTTGACCGCGGGCAGAAGGCCGAACACCAGGCCGATCACGATCGAGAACAGCGTCGCCGCAACGATCGCCGGGACGCTGACCGCCGTGGGCGTTCCCATAAACTTGGAAATGAGCTTTGCCATGATAAGGCCGCTGCCCACGCCGATGAGGCCGCCGATGCTCGTCAAAACCGCCGCCTCGGTCAGGAACTGCCCCAGGATTCTGCCGCGCTTTGCGCCGATCGCCTTTTTCAGGCCGATCTCGCGCGTGCGCTCGGTGACCGATACGAGCATGATGTTCATCACGCCGATGCCGCCGACCAGAAGCGAAATGCTCGCAATCCAGATCAGCTGGCGGCTGGTGGAGCTGGCAACCTCCTGAAGCTTCTGCGCATCCTTCATCAGATCGCGCCCCTTGTAGGACAGGTTGTTCGTCTCGCGCATCTGTGCGCTGATCTGCGCATCGGTCAGTATTTTTCCCGCGCGCTTTGCCACGTCCGTCATGTTGTCCGTGCTCGCGGCGCGCACCGCCGCAAACTGCGGCTCGTCAAAGCGATAAATCATCGGCCAGACGGTATTCGTGACGAATACATTGCCGCTGGAGGAATCGGCATAGGTGTAGTAATCGCTCAAAGAGTTGATCGTCGGCTGGAACTGTCGTTCCATTTCGACGACACCGACGACCGTGAACGGCTCCCCGCCGATCTCAAGCACGCGGCCGATCGGATTTTCACCGCCGAAGATCGTGGAGGCCGCCTTGACGTCGAGAACCGCCGTCTTGCCGGCACGGTCGAAATCCCTGTCCTCAAAAGCGCGTCCGTAAAGCACGCGGTAGTCGTACAGATCGAAAAAATGCGTGTCGATGCCGTACAGATTGCCGTTGAACGCCGTGTTCAGATAATAGATATTCTCCACATAGGTGCGGGACATGAACACGGACGCCGCCGATGCGCCGGGAATGTTCTCCAGCCGGCTGCGGGTAACCTCGCTGATCTGCGCGACGCCGTCGGGCGGCGTCTGATAGGTGAAATCCATCGGATTGTCATCCTGGTTGAGCTGGATGACGACGGCATTGTTGCCCGCGCCGATCAAATTCTGCTTGATCTGCTCGTTGGAGCCTTTGATCGTCGAGACGATCGTAATGATGGAGGCGATGCCGATGATGATGCCGAGCATCGTCAGGAACGAACGCATTTTATGCGCCCAAACGCCCTGAAAAGACAGAATGATATTCTCTTTCATCTTTGCGTTCCTCCCTTCTTACATGCCTTCGTAAAGCGCGGAAATGTCCGAGGGCGTGCATTCCGCACCCTCTTTGACGCTGCGCCCGTAGGGGAAGGCGATCTTGTCGTCCATCGTCACGCCGCCGAATACCTGCGTGTAGGAGCCCCAGATGTTCTTTCCCGTTTTAATAAACCGCTTCTCCAGTTTTCCGTCTTCGCCCATGATGTAGACATAGCTTTTGCCGCTCTGTGTCCGGATGAAGCCGTTTGTCAGATAAAATCCGTTCTGCACGCCTTCCTCGTTCGCGCCCATCGTGACCGAAACATATTCGCCTTCGCGCAGCGTCGCGTCCGCATCGATGCGGATGCTGACGGGATAGCGGGACACGCTCGGATTGCCGGAGCCGCCGTAAGAGTCGTTCGAAGTGCTCGGCACGTCGGAAATGGCGGCGATCTCACCTTCGAAGGTTCCGCCGGATTCCCAGGAGTTGACGGTAACATGCTGCCCGACTTTCGTCGTCAAAAGATCGAGTTCACCGATCGTGCAGTCGACATAATAGCCGCCGCCGCCCGACAGAAGAACGATGGGCTTTTTCTGCTCGCGTGCGTCTTTTTCCTCCAGGACGTCGACGATCACGCCGTCGAACTGCGCCGTGATCGTGCCCGTCGTCATTTCAAGGCGCATCCGTTCCAGTTCCACGCGGGCAAGCCGCGCGTCAAGATCGAGCTTCGCTATTTTTTCGTTCAGCTCTTTTTTCATCTGCGCGAGCTCCTGCGCCGTATAGCCGACCGAATTGTCTTCCGGCTCGGGAGCGGGCTCCTGCGAGGGCTCTTCGGGCAGAATGCTCTCCGCGTCGATCATCGAAAACGAGACATTTCCGTTTTCGTCCTGCGAAAAACGAAGCGCCCACTGCTTTTGCACATCGCCCTCGGGCGCGTTGTCCTCGCGCACCTGAAAGACCGCCCAGCACTCGGTTTTGCCGATGAGCATCGCCTCGACGAGATCGGGCGTATAGGTCATGCCGTCTTCGCAGATAAAAACATACGGATTGTCGAGCGTCCCCTCCGTGCCGTCGACAAGATACGGCAGATCCTCCTCGGGGATCGGGTGTTTTTCGGGCTTCGGCGGCTCGGGAGTCGGCGTCGGCGCAACGTAGGGCTTCAGGTTGCTGACACGGCGAAGCTCCTCCTTGGCCTGTTTCATCTCCACCTCCAGCTTGGTCACGGAAAGCTCCTGGCGCTGAAGTTTGATGTCCGTCAGCGTCGTATCGACGGACAAAAGCGGCGTTCCCGCAGTGACCTGCTGCCCCTTTTCCACGTGTACGCCGGTGACGATCTGCGTATCGGACAGATACAGCGCCTGCATCCGATCATAGCGAACGCTGCCGCTGGTCTCGTTCTGGTCTCCCCAGTAGGAATCCATCGCCACCTCGGTCACATCATAGACATTGACCGCGCGCTTGCGATTGCCGAGGAAGTACAATACGCCCACAAGTGCGCCCGCCGTCAGCACGACGCTCAGCACAATCGCAAGAATTCGTTTCGTCGTCTTGTTCACAGTCCGGCGCTCTCCTTTCTCTCACCGCTGAGCACGCCGTCGCGAATATACATCGTATACCCGGCGCGCTTGGCAATCTCCGGCTCGTGCGTAATCATAACGATCGTCGTGCCGGCGGCGTTCAATTCATCAAAGATATCCATGATCTGTGCGCCGGACGCCGTATCGAGCGCGCCCGTGGGTTCGTCGGCCAAAAGCAGCTTCGGCTGCGCAACCATGGCGCGTGCAATCGCCACGCGCTGGCACTGACCGCCCGACATCTGATTGGAGCGAAACGCCATGCGGTCCTTCAGCCCGACCATTTCCAGCGCCTCGGCCGCGCGCTCCATGCGCTCTTTTTTGGACACGCCGCCGTACAGAAGCGGCAGCGCAACATTTTCCTGCGCCGTAAGTTTGGGCAGAAGAAAGAAGCTCTGGAACACGAAGCCGATGGATTTGTTGCGCACTTCGGCAAGCCGGTTGTCCGTTGCGGTAGAGTAATCCTCCCCGCCGAACAGATACTCGCCGCTCGTTTGCACGTCAAGATAGCCCAGAATGTTCATCAGCGTCGTCTTGCCCGACCCCGACGGGCCCATGATGGCAAGATACGCACCCTGCTCGACCTGCAGATCGACGTCCCGCAGAACGGGCACCACTTCGTGCCCCTGCGGATAATCCTTGCAGATTTTTCTCATATCGATCAGCATGGTCATTCCTCCGCGGGCGCGTCTTCGGCGTCTTTGGCAATCGGCATCACGCCGCCCTGCGTATCGTTCGACACGCCGTCTTCGCTCGTGCCGTCATCCGTCGTGCCGTCATCCGTCGCGCCGTCGTCGGGCGTGTTGTCCGTCGCATCGCCGTCGGTGTTCGCGTCGTTTTCCGCGTCGCTTTCGTCCTCAAAGGCGCTGTCGTCGTAATAGACGACCTTCATGCCCTCCTTCAAATCACCGGCGGGCCAGGCGACGTAATCCGTCGCGGCAAGGCCGTCCGTGATCGTATAGCGGCCGAGCTCCTCATCATGTTCGCCGAGCGTCACGGCGCGCTTTTCCAGCGTGCTTCTGCCCGTCGCCGTCCAAACGTAGGCACCGTTGTCGGTCAAAGTAATGTAGCCGTCCTCCAGCCAGACGTCACTCGTTTCGTTGTCCTGTCCGTAGTCCGCCTCAAGATAGACGTGCTGACCCAGAATCAGACCCGCCGTATCGTCGATCGTGACGTAGAACGGATAGGAACTGGACATTCCCGTGTTGTCGGAAGTAGAGCTTGAGTCGACCGCCATCGCATAGCTCGAAGATCGATCGGACTGATTGGGCGCGTCCCAGTTGATCGATTCGATCGTGCCGTGCCAGGTGTCCGTGTCGTTCGTACGGGAACGGATGATGACGTCCGAGCCCTGCGACAGCTCGTCGCGGTTCAATTCGTTGATCGTCCCCTTGATGCGGAACGCGCCGCTTTGGACGATCGTCATCAGCGGCAGCGCATTGCCGTTTTGATCCGTGCCGCCGTCCACATTCAGGCTCTTGATATGACCCGTCACGGGAGAGGTGACCTGATTGTTCGCCGCGGAATTCTGCAAATTGGCAAGCTCCGTCTGCTTGACGGAGATGTTGTACTGCGCTTCCTTCTTGTTCAGCTGCAATTCCTGAATTTGAACGGTATAGGAAAGCTGGTCCGTCGCCGAGGCGCTCTTTTTCTCTTTTTCCAGCTGTGCAATCTGTTCGTCATAGGTGGAAAGGGAGCTTGTCAGCTGCTCGATCTCAAGCTGCGCCTTCTGAATGGACAGGGAAAGATCCTCCATATTATAGGTAAACAGCGGCTGACCTTCCTCGACCTCGTCGCCCTCGGCCACGAGCATCTGATCGATCTTCTTCGTCTCGTCCTTTTGGATCACCGTCTCGCTCTGAGAGACGACGACGCCGGCGTAGCGGTTGACGCTCGCCACGGGCGTGCCCATGAGCATGGCAACCTGCTGCACCGAGGCGCTCGCGCTTTTTTCCGCGCCGCAGCCGGCAAGAAGCGACGCCGTCATAAGCGCCGCGCACAAAGCCGCAATCCAACGTTTCGTTCCGTTCATCATGTCAATCTCCTTATTTTGAAGTCGTCGCACTTTCCTCATAGGAATACGTTCGTTCGTCAATATAGTATCGATCCTTTTGCTCATCGTATCCGCCGGTATGGATCGAACTGCCGTCTTTTTCCAAAAAACCGAAGCCGACGGGGACAAGACGCGCCGTGCCGCTCGTCTCGTCGACCTCGACGACATCCCAATCGACGAGATAATACGTCTTGCCGTCGATCTTTGCTTTCCCGTTCGCGGCAAAGCTGTAGGCAAAGCCCGTCGCTTCGTCCGTCTGGCCGAAATGATTGTAAAACGCCTGTTCGACCGCCGCGTCGTCCAACTTCGCGCCGCAGCCGCAAAGCGCGCCGAATAAAAGCGCCCCCAAAAGCGCCAATGTCACAAACATCGCGGCGGGTGCGCATCGCTTTTCTTTCATCGTTTTCCTCCATCATCGAATTCCTTCATCTATCATACCAAATACCGCGGCAAAATGTTTCTCGAGATTACAAAATGTTTCTTGAGAATTTCTTAAATATGAAAAAGCCGATTTCGGATGTTTCTGTGTCCGAAATCGGCGCAAATCGCTTTCTTTTCTTTTTCGATCCTCAGCCGGCGCACTGCCGCGCCGTATGGACGCGCCTGCACGCCTCCGCGAACGCGTCGAACAGCCGCAGACTTGCGGGATCTTTTTCAAAATTCAGCTCAGGATGCCACTGCACGCCGAGCGCGAAGGTGCATTCGGGAAGATACGCCGCCTCGACGAGCCCGTCCGTCGCGGCAGCCATCGCCGAAAGCCGCGGCGCAAGCGTTCGCACGCCCTGGTGATGATAGCTGTTGACGGCGTAATTCGACTTGCCGACGATCGAAAAAAGCGGCGAATCCTCGCGGATCGTCACGTCGTGAACGCTTCGGTCGTACGGCGGCTTCATCTGATGGATGATCTCGGAGGGAAGCTGCGCGGGGATATCCTGATAAAGCGTGCCGCCCAGCGCGACGTTCATCAGTTGCAGTCCGCGGCAAATGCCCAAAACCGGCGTGTCGTGCAAAAGCGCCGAAGCAAAAAGTGCGCGCTCCATCTGGTCGCGCTCATGACAGACCTCGCCGCAGCGGGAACTTTTCACCTCGCCGTAAAGCGCGGGATCGACGTCCTGCCCGCCGGTCAAAAGAAAGCCGTCGCACAAAAGCGCGTATTCGTACAAAAGCCGCGCGTCCTGCGTCAGCGGCAGCACGATCGGCGCCGCGCCGCATTTTTCCAGCGCCCGAAGATAGCCGGGCAGCATCCAAACGCTTTTTCGTTCCGAGTCGTAAAGCGGCATCACGCCGATCACTGCGCGCATGGTTCACCCTCCCGTCAAAGCCGCGGCAGCCCCGCGAGCTTTTTTTGAAAATAAACAAAAGGGTGTCTCATCGGAAACACCCTTGTTAAGAGCTAATGACCAGACTCGAACTGGTGACCTCATCCTTACCAAGGATGTGCTCTACCACCTGAGCTACATTAGCATAGCTTGGATACGGCTCGCGTATCAACACGGGCTATTATATCAGCACGGGTCACAAAATGCAAGCGGGATTCCGTATTTTTTCAATTTTTTTGGCCCGCTCTGTGAAAAGCACAAAGAAGCGCCCCGAGGCGGCTTTGCCTCGGGGCGCAGGAAATCAGAAGGTAAAAGTTATCGTTTGACGAGCGCATTTTTGCGCTTCATCGTGCAGTAGACCGCCATCAAAAGTGCCGAGACCGCCGTCATGACGAGCGCCGCAACGCCGATCGAATTCCAGACGTCGCCGGTCTTCGGGACGTCAGAGACGGTGAACGTTCCGTTCGCCGCGCCGTCGCCGAACACGACGGAAACGTTATGCTTGCCAAGCGAAAGTTTCAAAAGGAATTCTTTCCTGATCGTCACCCGCACGCTGCCGGCACGATGCGTGAAGTCCGCGGGCGACAGTTCTTTGCCGTCGACGAGCACGCGCGCGCCGCTTGCGAGGAAGTCCTGATAGTCGCCTTCCGCGACGAAGACAAGATCCTTCGGGGCGGTCGTGCAGAACCACGAACCGTCGCCGCGAAGCATGCGATGCTGCGCATAGATCGTCTCGCTTGCGTCGGAGAAGGCTTCGCCGAAGTATTCGCCCCTGCCCGTCGCAACGGCGCGGACGACTTTGCGCGCCATGTCGGAGGTGATCGCAAGTGTATTGCCGCTTGCACCCGGAATGTCGGCAAAGTTGCCGCCGTTTTCATCGGCGATCTGCCAGCGCCAGACGACGTCCGCTTCGGCCGGTTCGACCGACGCCGTCAGCGTATTGCCGACGATCGCGTCGCCGACAAGCTTCACGCCTTCGACCCGCATCGCAACGGTCACGGGGACGGTGAACGTCTTGCCGCCCGCCGTTCCCTTGACGGTATAGCGGCCGCCCTTTGCAAGATCGACGCCGGACAAGTCGTAATCGTCCGCATCGAGCGTAACGTGCGTGCCGCTTGCAAGGACCGCCTCGACCTTCGAGGGCAGTTTTTCCAGAAGCTGCGCCTGCGTCGTGCCGGGCGTGACGAAGATCGTTTCAAAATCCGTCACGATACGCTCGACCGGATCGTTCGCAACCGTCAGATAGACATTGTCAAACTTCGTCTTCGACTGGAAGGTCATCACGCCGAAGAAACCGCCCGCCCATTCGCTGTCGACATGCGTCTGGGACAGGACGTCGTTCAGATAACAGCGGAACGTATCCGTATCGGCGTCGTATTCGACCTTCATATGAACGGTCTTGCCGATCATGTCCGACGGGCTCACGGCATAGTTTTCGCTCCAGTTCTGGCCGCCGGTGTTCTTGAAGAACTTGGAACGGCCGCCCGCTTCCACGGAATCAAGATTCAGACAATACCAGTGCGAGGCGGGGTTCGCGCGATCGGCGACGCCCAGAAGCAGACCGGCCGCGCGGCCTTCCTGCATCGTCACGTCCGCCTCGAAAACGAAGGATTGATCCTTGTTCACGCGCGTAGCGGAGACGTAGAAGACATCGCCCATCGAAGCGTTGTCGCCCAACAGGCCGTCTTCCAGAATCGTCCATTTGCCGTTCACGGCGCGGTAATCCGTAAGATTCGTGTTGAAATTGCGGCGAATCACGCGGATCGTCGCTTCTTTTGCAAGCTGCGTGCCGTCGACCGAAACGCCGACGTTGTATTCGCCGACCTTGTCAAAACGGATCGTCACGGTCTTGCCGTTTTTCGAGACGACGCTCGCGCCTTCGGGGAGATCCCACGTCACGCTTTTTGCATTGTTGACCGAAAGCGGCAGAACGGTTGCGCGAAGCGTGATCTCCTCGCCCGCCTCCGCCGTCTGCGGCGCGGAAAGATAGACAAGCTGTGCATCGTTGCCTTCTTCATAGCGGCCGCGCATGGAATAGATGTTAAGCTCTTCGATCGTCACGTCGCCGTCTTCGACGAAGAACTCCATGCCGACGCTGCCGGGTGACGGGAAGAACAGATCGGAAAGGTTCGCCTCGCCGTAATTGCCGAACGTCTCGATGACGCTGTTGTCCACGACGGCGCGAAGCTGCACGCGGCCGCCTTCCATCGGGTAAAGCTCCCAGGAAACGGCGTTGTTGTAGGCCGCACCGCTATTCGTCTTGTCGAGCACCATGCGCTTTTCCGCCGCGTCGTAGTAATAGAGCGTCTCTTCGCCGTTTCCCGTGCGAAGGCGGAAGCCGAACTTTTCGCCCGACCCGAGCTTGAAGACGCCTTCGACGTCGTAGACCTGCGCGGCAAGGGAAGAAAGAATGTTTTCCGTCTTATCGGTCACGGTCAAGTTTGCCGCGGAATACAGCAGTTCGTCGCGCGCGTCGTCGACTTCTTTGACCGGATAGTGCGACAGCGCAACTTTGCCGTTTACGTTGATCAGTCCGACTTCAAGAGGCAGGCTCTGCACACCGTTCCATTCCTTGTCCGGGATCGCACCGGGCGCGGAGTAGTCCGTAAGCCAGGAGACGAGCATGCGGCGCATCTGTTTGCCGCCGAGTTCTTCGTCGGTGTAATAGCTCTGCGTGGCGTACATCGCCGTGGTGCCGTTGGGCGCCGCGATCGTGCCGCCGACCTTCTCGAAAGAATATTTGACAAGGCCGCCGGGCGTTGTTCCGTCTTTTTTCAGAAGCCCCAGCTGATACCACTCGCCGCCCGCGGAATAGACCCAGTATTCGCCCGCGGGGATGTCCGCCGTTGCGTCCTCTTTGCGCAGCGTCAGACGGAAAAAGTCGGGGCATTCGCTCCAAAGCTCGAGGCTGTTGGAAAATTCCCAATTTTTCAGGTCTTCGGAAACGTACAGCACGGCGCGGCCGCCCGCGACGACCATCATCCACTGGCCGTCATGCCAATACACCTTGGGGTCGCGGAAATCGTCCGACTGGCCGTGCGCCTTGGCGTCGGCAAGAGAGACGACGGGGTTGTTTTCATACTTCGTCCACGTCACGCCGTGATCTTTGGAATAGGCGATGCACTGCTGCTGCCCGTGCGGGCCCGCGCCGGTGTAGATCGCCACGAGGCGGGACTGACCGGGCTTATTGTCGGTAAAGAATCCCGAGGTGTTGTTTTCGTCGATGACCATCGAGCCGGAGAAGACCGCGCCCATGTCGTCGTTCGTGATCGGGATGGCGACGGGATACTCTTCCCAGTCGATCAGATCGTCGCTGACCGCATGTCCCCAGGTCTGGTTCCCCATACCCGCAAGCTGCGGACTGTATTGGTAATACATGTGATACAGCCCGTCGTCGGGATCGTAGAACAGGCCGTTGGGGTCGTTCATGAAGTTGATCGCAGGAGAAAAATGCAGCTGGCTGCGGTACGCCTGCGCCGCGTAATACGCTTCGGGCGCCGTGCGCGTGACCGTCACGGTCGTGTAGAGCGTCACGCCGCCGCGCGTCGCCGCGATGACGATCCGGCTTTCCCCGTAGGGAATGGAAAGGTCGAACGCCTTGCCGCTTTCAAGTTCCGTTTCGGGCAGGACGGACGCGCCCGCGTTCGACTGCTGCGACACGGCAAGCGTCACGCCGTCCGCCGCCGTCGCCGTCAGATGCAGCGTCTCGCTTTCGCCCGCAAAGAGCGTATAAGTGCCGCAGTCGGACGAAAATTCGGGAGAAAGCCCGAGAGAGCCGCCCGTAATGATAAGATCATCGAGTTTCGGGGCGTCTGTCACTTCGTGCATCATGACGTCCTGATATGTTGCGCGCATGTTGAAGTTGAGCAGACCCGCCGCGCCGGAGGAATAAGACGTGTCGTCGGCGCTGATGATGCGCTCACCGTCCAGATAATAGTCGATATGGCTGCCGACGGCCACGATCTTCACCTCGTATTCCGTCTTGGTCGGATCGGCAAGCGCCGCCGAGCCCAGATCCGCGCCGCCGGGGAAGCGGAACAGACGCGCGCGTTCGCCGTAGATGATGTTCGCAACATACGAACCCTGCGCGGGATTGTTCGCGTCCTGCGCGCGGAACACAAGGGACGCCGCCGCGCCGGGCGTGGCCGAGAGCTTGACCTTCGCCGTATAGACGAAGTCCGCGCCCGTGGTGCCGGCCATATAGAAGCCGTCGCCGTCGGAAGAGCCGGTCATGCCGTCGCTTCCTGCAAACCAGCTGCCGCCGAGCGCGCGCCAGCCGGAAAGGTTGGTATTGAAATTTTCATCGTCGTGCGCCGTGTATTGCAGATTGCGGAACGACGCGCGCGTGTTCCACGTCAAAACGCCGAGATAGCCGCCCGCATACGCGTTCGTAAAAATCGAATCGAACGCGCCGCCGCGGACGTAATCGATCTTCTCGCCGTCGAGCGCGATCGAAAGGTTGTTGTCCCCGTCGATCGACAGCTTCACATGGAGCGTGTCGCCGTCCTTATAGTTCTTGCCGGACGTCGTATAGGTCAGAAGGCCGTCGCCGCCTCCCGGGCCGTCGCGGAACATCTTAAAGCCGATCTCCCCGCCGTTTGCGGAAACCTCCAGCCCGTAGAACGGATACGCTTTCCCTCTGCCGCAGGCGGCGGGATCATTCGAGCCCGCGCCGAAGGCGAGCGTTGCATGACCGCCCTCTTCAAAGACAATATCCGCCTCGTAATCGACGATGCACGCCGCGTCGTCGGACAAAACGAGGTTGTTGCCGCCGGTGTTTTTGAGCGTCAGCGCGGACGTCTTCGCGACGTTCGTCCCCGCGACGGAACCGATCTGCACGGCGGAGGCGCCGCCGTCCGCGATCGAAATGTTCGAGAACACCGCCGAAGCGTCGTACGTCAGCATTCCCAGATAGCCGCCGTTATAAATCTGCGCGAAATCGTCACGGGAGAAATTGTAGGAAAGAGCGTTCCCGCCGACGGAGATCGTCAGATTTTTCCCGGCGTCCACCGCGATCTTCACGCGGACGGGCTTTGAAAAATCAACATTCTTCGCCGCATTGACGTAGCCGATGAATTCGCCGAAATCCGCGCCGTCGCGGAACATCTTGACGTTGATGTCCGAGCCCTCGCGCTTAAATTCGACGCCGAAGAATCCGTTGCCGTTCGAGGCGATATTTCGATAATCCGCGCTCGTCGAGCCGAAGATCAGCGAAACGCAACCGCCTTCTTTGTAAAGAAGATCCGCCGAATAGGAAAACTCGGAAAGATTGACGTCCGTCAGGACGTGGTTGTTTCCGCCCGCGTTGCCGAGGGCATAGCTGTCGGTGACGCCGAAATTCGCGGCGTTTTCCGCTTTCAGCCCGGTCAGCCCCTTTGCCGCCGCGGCATACGCCGTCTGCGGAAGGACGAGTCCCGACAAAAACAGAACCGCCGCAAGCGTCAGCGCAAGCCATCCGTGCCGATGGCGTTTCGTCATCTGGTACATGAATCTTGTGCTCCTTTTTTGTGAATTTTTCCGCATTTTCCTTGCAAACGCCGAAATGTTAATTTTAACTTAACACAAGATCCATGCTTTGTCCATATAAAAAGGAGATCCGGCCAGCTGTTTTCAAATAAGAAAACAATCGTCAAAAATACGGCATCCTATGAAATAACTGTTACAATCATGCAAACCGCTTTCAAAACAATAGCAGATTGTTTCAATTTACCGCATTGGGTGCCGTATTTTTGATGCTTGCAGTTTTAAGCTAGAGATTTTTCGCTTTTGGCTAAGTGAAAAGCGGAGGCGACGCCGGAAGCGTCGCCCGAGCATTTTCACAACGCCAAAACGGAAAAGATCAGCTTAAAACCGATTGTTTTCTTGTTTGGAGACAGCCCTTTCCGAATCTCCTTTTTCGAAACCGTGTTTTATTTGATCGGGGGCTTCATGGGCGTATTTGCCATGAACGCTTCCAACTCCTCCATCGAGGGGGAATGCGTCGTCGTGCCGATGAACGTGCAGGCGTAGCTGCCCGTGGCGGAGGCGTAGCGGACGCACTCGCGGTTGGACTTGCCGAGCATCAGCGCAGTCATGAAGCCGGAGACGAACGCATCGCCCGCGCCCGTGGTGTCCACGGGCTTGATGTCGAACGCGGGGCCGTAGAAGGCCTCCTCTGCGTTTTTGAAATAGCAGCCGTCGCCGCCGAGTTTGATGGCGACGTTTTTCGCGCCCGCTTCGAGGAAGAAATCGGCCATCTTCTCGACGTCGTCGATGCCGCCCGCCATCATGCGCGCCTCGGCGACGCTGGGCAGGAAGTAGTCGATGTAGGGCATGGACGCGCGGAAATGCTCGAACCACTTGCCGCTGCGATCCCAGCCGGTATCCGTGGCGGTGACGAGGCCCTTTTCCTTCGCCGTGCGGAAGAGCGTGGCCATGTCGTCGTCCAGAAGTGTCGGGATGCTGTAGACGGTGTTATAAAGAAGGAAGTCGTAATTGTCGAGCATGTCAAGATCGATCATGTCGAGCGTCAGCGTGCGCGTGACCGTGTTCTTCGTGCCGTAGAACGTGCGGTCGGCATGGCTGTTGATCATGACGAGGGAGACGGCGGTCGAACCCTCGCGCACGATCATGCGGGAATTGTCCGCGCCGACTTCCGTCAGACGGTTCATCAGATATTTTCCGAAGGAATCCGTGCCGACGACACCGAGCATGTCGACCTTCTGCCCAAGGCGGGTGACGTTGCAGGTGACGTTCATCGTGTCGCCGCCGGAGGACATGACGAACGAATCGATCGTATGCGCATCCGTCTCAAAGTCGAGCGAATCCATGGGCTTGACAAGCATGTCGACGACGCCGACGCCGACCGCGAGAAGTTTTTTCTGCATGATGGTTTCTCCTTTATTTGGCCTCGTGCGCCGCCATGAACGCCTGAATTTCGTCGAACGTGGGGCAGTTGGTCGTCGTGCCGATGAAGGTGCAGGCATTGCTGCCCATCGCGCCGGCAAGGCGGCAGCAGTCGCGGTGGCTCATACCTTTCATCAATCCCGTCATGAAGCCGGAGATGAACGCGTCGCCCGCGCCGGTCGTGTCGACGGCGTCGATCTTATAGGCGGGAACGAAGAAGGACTCCTCGGCGTTGGCAAAATAGCTGCCGTCGCCGCCCATCTTGATCGCAACGTTCTTCGCGCCGCGCGCAAGAAGCGCACGCGCCATATCCTCGACCTTGTCGCAGCCGGTCATCGCGCGCGCCTCGACAAAGCTGGGCATGAAATAATCGATATAGGGAAGCGCCGTGCCGATGCCCTTGTCGGAAAGCCATTCGCCCCTGCGGTCCCAGCCGACGTCCGCGGCGGTCGTGAGCCCCTTTTCCTTCGCCGTGCGGAAGATGCGCTCCGCCGTTTTGCCCAGGAGGTTCGGCAGGATGAAGATATTATTATAAAGAAGGAAGTCGTATTCTCCGAAGCAGGAAAAGTCGATGTCCTCTTCGCCGATTTTCTTGTTGATCGCATCGGCGAGGCTGTAGAACGTGCGGTCGCCCTTGTCGTTGATGACGACGAGCGTCACCGCGCCCTTGGCGCCGGGAACGACCTTGATGCGGCGCGTGCCGGCGCCGATCTCCTCCAGGCGATCCGTCAGCGTTTTGCCGAACGTATCGTCGGAGACGAGCGCCATCATGTCCACGTCCATGCCAAGGCGCGTCATGTTGACCGTCACGTTCATCGTGTCACCGCCGGTGCTCATCACAAGCGAGTCGATCGAGTTGGAATCGATTTCAAAATTCAGTGCGTTGATCGGCTTGACCAACACGTCCACCGTGCCGTTGCCGATCGCAAGCAGCTTTGCCATGGTACTCCTCCGTCATATCTTTCGGTTTGATGTTTCATTCGGAATGCACGCACGTCCAAACATCGGACGTTATACATTGATTCTATAAGAAGATACCGAATTTTACGACAAATGTCAACCGCATGATTCGGATTTTTACGAAAAATCACACGCCTTTTTCAATAGAGTTTAAAAACAGGCTTATTCGCTTTTTTCCGCCGTCGCCGCGGGCGTTTTGCGCATCGCTTTTCTTCTGGTGCCGCGGCGCTTTTGCGCCTGGCGCGAACGGGAGAAGATCGCGGAAAAGTAACCGTCCGCCGGGCAGTGCGCCACGACGATCATGCTGTTTCCGGAAAAAGAGAACATGTCCGTCACGCCGCGCGTGGGCTTTTTGCACACGGGGCACACGGGATTGCCCTGCCCCGCGTGCGCCAGCGCGCGAAAGTGTGCGTAACCGCTTTGCAGGCGGCGGGACGACGGCAGGAATTCCCCCGAATTATCGCGCGACGCGCGGTTCATATCAAGATGTTTCAAAATCTGCGCCGCATAGCGCGCGTCCGTCAGGGCGCTGTGGTATTCGCCGGGCTGCTCTTCGATGCCGAGCTTTTCGACGCACCAGCTCAGCGCACGCTGCGACTGTTTTTCCTCTTCCAATTGCTGGCAGAAAATGCGCTGCATGTCGTAATGCCGCGCCGCGGGGGCCAGCGGCATGCCGTAATAGGCGAAATTCTGCATGAGGATCTGCGCGTCCTCGTCACCCCAGCTCAAAAAACAATAGTCCTCGCCGCAGAAATCCAGGAGCTTCTGCGCGGCCTCCTCAAACAATACGCCGTGGGAGAGCGCCTCGCTGTCCAGATGGACGATCTTTTCCACATGCGGGTGCAAATTGGGATAAATGCTGGGCTTGACGACGAGGTTCAACTCGTCCGTGATCTCCAGCGATTCGTTCATTTTCACCGCGCCGATCTCGATGATCTCGCCGATGGCGTGCATGCTGCCGCGATGGATTTTCTGGTTCCATTCAAGGTCGATAACGATATAATTCACAGGATACGGCTCCTTGCCTTTTACGTTCCACGCGCGCAGAATCGATCGAACCGCGCCGCTAAAACAAAAGTATAGCGAAAAAGCGTTTTCTTTTCAAGGTTTCCGTTTTTCGCGCGGGCTTCGTGCAAAAAAACATGTTTTTTGCCGCAGGCTTTCGCCGCGCAGGGCTTCGGAACGTGTTATAATGAAAAAAAGCGGCGGCGTTTTGCCGCGCCGAGGCTTTTTCAAAAAACATCCGGTCTTTTTTCCCGCAGAATGCAACAGGAGGTTTCACATGAGCACGCTTGTCACCGGCGGTGCCGGATTCATCGGTTCGCACACCTGCGTCGAGCTTCTCGAACACGGCTACGACGTCGTCATCGTCGACAATCTTTCCAACAGCCGCGCCGAGGTCGTCGACGCGATCGATCGCATCACGGGAAAGCGCCCCGCCTTCGTGCGCGGCGATCTTCTGGATGCGGAACTTCTCGAGCGCGTCTTCTGCGAATACGACATCGACTCCGTCATTCACTTCGCGGGCTTAAAAGCCGTCGGCGAGTCGGTCGCGAAGCCGCTTTCGTATTACCGCACGAACATCGTCTCGACGCTGAATCTGGTCGACGCCATGCGCCGTCACAATTGCACGCGCATCGTGTTTTCCTCCTCGGCGACCGTCTATGCCCCGCAGGACGTCTCTCCTTTAAAAGAGACCGACGCGCTCGGCACGACGAACCCCTACGGCAGCACGAAGCTTTTCATCGAACAGATCCTGCGCGACGTCTGCCGCGCGGACGAGAGCTTCACCGCCGTGCTCCTTCGCTATTTCAACCCCATCGGCGCGCATCCGGCGGGCCTGATCGGCGAAAATCCCAACGGCGTGCCGAACAACCTTTTGCCGTATGTAACGGACGTGGCGCTCGGGCGGCTGCCGTATCTGAACGTCTTCGGCGACGATTACGACACGCCCGACGGCACGGGCGTGCGCGACTATATCCACGTCTGCGATCTGGCGCGCGGGCATCTGAACGCGCTGGCCTATTCCAAGACGCTGCGCGGCGCGGACGCCGTCAATCTGGGGACCGGCCGCGGCACGAGCGTGCTTGAGATCGTCCACGCCTACGAAGAGGTCAACCATGTGAAGATTCCCGTGCGCATCGCGCCCCGCCGCCCCGGCGACAACGCGACCGTCTTCGCCGACGCCTCGCGCGCACGCGACGTGCTTTCGTGGCAGGCGCAGTACGACATCCGCGACATGGTCCGCGACTCGTGGAACTTCGCCAAAACGACGCTTCAGTCCGAAACTTAAAACAATCAATCATCCGAAATTCGATCGATTTTCCCTTCGGAGGTGACCGTTTATTTACCCGCCCTACAACCCCAACGATTATTTCACGCCCGACCGCTCAAATCAAACGGACGGACGCGACGGCTATACCATGCACGGCAGCTACGTCCCGCGGCAGGATCGCGGCGATCTTTCCATGGATCAGACGCCGAAGCAAACCGAACCGCCGGCCGATCATGCTCGAGGCGACGCGGCTTTGCAAAACGCGCGCCCCGCATCGCAAAACGGCGCGCCGTATCTTCACCGCACGCGTGAATCTTCCGGCCGTCCCGCCGCCTATTCCCGCGAGCCGCAGAAACTGACGCGGCAGCAGCAAATGCAGCAGACGCGCATGATGCCCGCGCTGCATCTTCCCGAGACGTCCGACACGCCGCCCGCGGAACCGCCGGCGGAAGAAATCCCGCAGAATACTCCGCAAAAAGGCGCGGCGCTCGTTCCCCGCGGCGCGCGCACGCAGATCGCGTCGACCGATGCGCCCCGCCGCGGCGACGGCAAAATGCGCGGCGATCGGCGTTCCACTCGGCGGTCGGAAAAGAAAAAAGGCGGCCGCGGCTCCCGCGGCTCCAAAACCGTCGTGCTCTTCTTTTTGTGCCTGTGCGTCTTCTCTTTGGGGATGCTCGCCTATCTTCTCATCCCGCGCTTTCTGGCACGCCGCGAGTACATCTCACTCAAGCCGCAATCGCTCGCCGGGCATTCGAGCGAACTCGACGATCTTGCATCAAACATCGGCGGTGAAAGCGGCGATCAAAACGACGCGCAAACATTGACACAGGAGCTGCTCGACTATTATAAGCAGACCAACGCCGATTTCATCGGCTGGCTCGACGTGCCCGACACCGAGATCCACTACCCCATTGTCCGCGGCACGGACAACGACTACTATCTGACGCACACGTTCAAAAAGCTCTACAGCGCCTACGGCGCGATCTTCGCGGACTACCGCTGCGCGATGGACCTGTCCGACGCCAACACGGTGATCTACGGACATAACATGAAAAACGGCACGATGTTCCACGATCTTGTGCGGATGCTCGACACGTCCTATCTTACCGCGCACGACACCTTCACGATCACCTCCGCGGACGGAATCGTGTATTCCTACCGCATTTTCAGCGTTTACGAAGTTTCGGTCACGACCGACTACCGCACGATCTCGCTGCCCGAAGGCGCGGCGCGTTCGCAATACTTCTCGACGCTGGCCGGATATTCCACCGCGCGCGCGCAGAGCGTCTCTTTCTCAAACGATTCGAAGATCGTCACGTTCTCGACCTGCCCGAACGACAGCGATCCGAACTACCGCATCGCCGTCCACGCGGTGCTGACGGGAAGCGAACCTCTCGAATAACAGAAAAAAGCCGTGATCCGCGCGCGTCTGCGCACACGAACCGCGGCTTTTTCCATGAGCATTCGGCTGTATCTTAAAAATCAGAAGCCCGCTTTTTCGCAAAGCTCGCGAAGGACGCAAAGTCCACGCTTCGCCGCGGGATAAAACTCCTGCGGGCAAAAGGCTTCCAGGCTCAAATTACCCTTGTAGCCGCCTTTTTGCAGCGCGGACAAAAAGCGCAGATAGCCGTCGTCTTCCGCCGCGTTTTGCGGGAAAATGCGGCCGACCATGCGCGCGATATGCGCATGAATGATCCGATCCGCCATGGGCGTCAGTTTTTCGTAATTCTCGTTTCCGAGGGTGAAATGATAATAGTCGACGAGCGCGCCGACGTTCGGATGATCGACGAGCGCAACCTCGCGCATGACGTCGTCCATGTTATAGAACATGTTCGTCTCGCCGCGGTTCAGGCCCTCCAGTGCGAATCGAACGCCGTATTCCGCCCCCATTTCGCCCATTTTGCGGAACAGCTCCGCCATTTTTTCCGCGCTTTGTTCGCGGTCGTCGCCGACGAGCGTGCTTCTTGCGACGCCCGCGCCGATGACGATGACGCCCGCGCCAAGAAGCGACGCGCGCTCCAGCGCCTCGCGCGTGTATTCCAGCGCCTTTTGCGGCTCGTGCACGAACTGCTGATCCGCGCCGCAGAACGCGTTCATCGTGCGGCAGGGGAGCTTTTGCGCTCGGACGGACTCGAGCACCTGAGATTTAAACTCGTCGCGCGTCAAGGCCATGGTGTTCATCACGGAAATTTCGATATAGTCCCAGCCGCTTTTTTCGATGTCCGGCAAAAGGCCCGTTCCGAGCTTCCGCGCATCGCGCGCGGCCATGTTTAAGCAAAGACCGATCTGCATAAACTGCCTCCTTACATATTCTTGGATTTCGCCCTCATTGTAACCGAAACGCCGCCGCGGCGCAAACGAAAAAAGCGGCGGCATGCGAATTTTTCGCAAAACCGCCGCCCGATTTTTCCTGCGCGTTACATTTTTACATTTCCGGGTCGAGATAGCCGTTCGGACCGATCAGCTCGAAATGCAGATGCGCGCCCAAATGCGCCTCGCAGACCGCCGTCGTGCCGACCGTGCCGATCGGGTCGCCGCAGGAGAGTTTCTCGCCCTCCTTCACGCCCTCCGCCGTTTCGGCAAGGCCCGCGTAAACGCTTTTCACGTCGTTTTCATGCGTCAACACGACGACGTTGCCCAAAAGCGCGTCTTTTTTGACTTCCGAAACGACGCCGTCCAGCGCCGCCGTCACGCCCGTGCCTTCCTCGGCGGCATAGTCCACGCCGTTATGCGTGCGCCACTCGCCGAGCGTCTCGTTGTATTGCAATTCGTCGATGGAAAAATCGCAGACGACCTTCGCGTCCTTGACCGGCGCGCGAAGGCCCGCGAGCGTCTGTTCGAGCGTGTTCGCCGCGGCGACGGCTTCCTGGGTCGGTGCCGTCTGTTCCTCGCTTTGCGTCGCGGCGGGTTCGCTTTGACCGGGCGCGTAAGCCTCTTCGTCAAACGTCGCGAGCGCCTGTGTCTGCGACGCCGACGGCGTCGGCGCGCTCTGCGCCGCTTCGTCCGACGCGCGGCGGAACTGCCCCGTGCCCCACGCCGCCGTCACGCCGACGATCCCGACGGCGAGCGTCAGCAAAAACGCCGCGCCCTGCCGATCGACGGCATTGAACTTCCTTCTTCTCGCATGCCGCCGCGCGTTCAGCCGCAAAATGCGGACGAGCCGGTTCTTTGCCTTCGCGGGGCGCTGCTCCTGCTTTTGATCCTGATTGGAATCCCGATTGTAATCCATATCATCCATACGTTTCATGCACCTCCGCCCTTAGCTTTCGCCGCCGCGCGCGTTTTATACGCACGATGCATTTCAAAATGCGCCGCCGCATAAAATCTAAAAACAAAGCACCTTTGCATTTCAGGGAGACATGCTTATGCCGCAGGATTTTTCATTCGACGAACCGAACGCACAGCGCCGCTATCGTCCGCCCGATTTTTCGGCAGAGCGTGAGCGGGACGATCCGTTCGCGCCGCCGCGCTATCGCCCGCCGCAGTTTTCGCAAGTCGATCCGCCGCCGCGCCGAAGGCTCGAGACGATCGAGCCGCCGGAAGCCTCCGAACCGTCTTTTTCCGCCGCGGCCGTAAAAGAAGAACCGATCCCTTCCGATCTGCCGCCGCGCCGTCATAAAAATGCGCGCAAAAACGCAAAGCGCCGCACGAAAGCGCCGCGCAAAAGACGATACCGCCGCCCGATGAGCGCAGGGAAGCTCGTTGCGGTCGCCGCGGGCATATGTGCCTGTGCGTTCTTTGTCACGGCGACGGTGCGCATTCTGCTTCTGCCGACGGAAGAGACGGTCTACGTCTTCGACGGTTCCACGGCACAATACGTTTTGACGGACGACTATCTTCCGCCCGCGACGATGCCCGTCGTGTCCAACGTCGCCTGGGACGGCGGCGACGCGCTTGCGCTTTTGGAGACGTCGAAGCTCATCGGCTCCTCGGACGCGATTTTTCTGACGCAGTCCGACACACCCGCCGCAAGCGGAATCAACGCGACGGTGCGCGTGTTTTCGACCGCGTCGAACACTGTCGTCGAGATGCCTTTGGAAGAATATCTCGTCGGCGTCGTTGCCGCGGAAGTCCCCGCGGGCTATAACGTCGAAGCCATCAAGGCGCAGGCGGTCGCCGCAAGGACGTATACCGTCCGCCGCATGGCCTCTCTCGGCGGCGCGCCGGACGGCCGCGGCGGCGACATATGCACGTCCGCCGCACACTGCCAGGCCTATTATTCCACGGACGAATTGAAAAATCGCTGGGGCGGCAATTTCGACAAATATTATGCGATCGTGCGCGACGCGGTCGCCGCCACGCAGGGGTTGATCCTGACCTACGACGGCGCGCCGATCAACGCGTTTTATCACGCCAACGCGGGCGGCCGCACCGCCAACTGCGAGGACGTTTTCGTGCAGGCGCTGCCCTATCTTCGCGCCGTGGACAGCCCGGGCGAATCTGCCTATTCCAGCTATTCGAGCACCAAAACGCTCTCGCGGGCGGAATTTGCCGCGACGCTTTCGTCGAAGACGGGCGTCTCGATCGACCCCGCAACGCTGGAGGAGAGCGTCCGTGTCACGAGCCGCACCGATTCCGGCCGCATTTACCGAATCAACATCGCGGGCACGGACTATAAGGGCACAACGTTCCAAAGCTGGTTTTCGCTGCGCTCGACAAACGTCACGTTTTCCATGGACGAATCGAATGTCACAATGACCGTTCTGGGCTACGGGCACGGCGTCGGGATGAGCCAGACCGGCGCGAACGCCATGGCCGCCGCCGGAAATTCCTATGCCACGATTTTAAAACACTACTATACGGGCGTGGAGATTCGGCCGTATCAATAATCTTCCAAAAACAAAACAGGCGAACCGCACGGTGCGCTCCCCATGCGTTCGCCTGTTTTTTAATGTGAAAAAACCAGCCGCGCGGCGATGTTTGATCGCTCCGCACGGCCGGTTTCATTTTCAATCAGTTTGCCTCGCTCTTTTTGACCTGACGGCGAAGGAGCGTCATGGAAAGCACGCCGCCCGCAACCTGCGTGGCCGCGACGAAGAAGAAGCCGACGACAAGGCCCGGCAGGTTCGTCTCGCCCGCGGCGCTTCTGCCGAACAGGCCCACGATCTGCGGCCCGAGCGTCATGCCGATGCCGTAAATTGCCTGGAAGAAGCCCATCGCCGTCGCGCGGCGCGCGGGTTCGATCTCCAAAATGGCGGCGGCCATCATCAGGCTCGTGGAACTGCCGCGCGCGAAGCCGAAGATGAACTGCGCAACATAGTAAACGTAGATGTTGTTGATGAACGGCACGACGCAGCAGTACACCGCCGAGATCGCAAACACGAGCAGCATCGACTTGTCGAACCCGCCGAGCTTTTTGGAGATCGACGAAGACATCGGCGCGGCGAAGATCGCGGGCAGCGTGACGAGCGTCGTCATGATCCCAAGCTGCGACGCGGTCGCGTCGACATTTGCGCGGGCGAACGTCGGCGTGAAGCCGTAGACGGTCGCAAACGAGCAGAACTGCGTCAAAATCGCAAGCCCGGAGGCGATCAGAAGCATCGGGTTCTTCGCCACGGCGAGCAGTTCGCGGACTTTGACGGGGCGTTCGGGAAAGTCCTTTTTCTCCTGATCGACGACGAAGAACGACAGGATCACGCCCGCCGCGGCCGCCGCGACCGCAAGATAGAACGACGGCGCGTAGGAATTCGTCCAGTCGGGCAGGAAGCCGCCGATGAGCGTGGCGATCATCTGGCCGCCGAAGTTGAACGCGTTGGCCACGCCGATGGCGCGCGCCGCCTGCTGTTTGTCATAATAGCTGGAGTACAGGATCGAGAACGGGACCCACGTCGCGGCGGTCAATCCCGTAAGTCCGCGGAACACAAGCGCCGGAACGGGCGCCTTGAACAGCGCAAGTCCGAGCGCGCTGACGCCGCTTGCGACAAGGCCGATCGTAATGAAGATCTTCCGGTTCTTGATCTTGTCGGACAAAATGCCGACCGGAATGCGCAGGCACATCTGCACGAAACCGTAGCTTGCGATGATCGTGCCGGCCATCTGCGTGGTCGAAAACTCCTTGATATAGACCGTGAAGATCGGGGAGTAGGTGTACAGCGAGAACCAGAACAGCGCCACCAGCGCCAAAAACAACGGGATCCGCTTGCCTTTGGGAAACATCATGCTACCTCTCTTTATGAAAAATAATATCCAAAAGCCTTTCGGCTTTTCTCACGCGAAGATGCATCTTTATCATTTTTACACGGCGGCGGATTTTATACAAGCATTTTTTCGTTCGTTTTTGATTTCGAAACGTAAAAGAGGATGACGGCGGCGGGCGCGTCTGATATGATACCCTTAACGGGGAGAAAATAAAATCAGGAGCGGCAGTCATGAAAAAACGTGTCCAAAAATATGTCGGAGAATGCGCGATTTTCGCGTGTCAAATTCTGCTGTTTTATCTTCTCCCGCTTTTTTCCGGGCCGACGGACGCGATGGGCATGGTGTTTCTGATGCTTGCGGGAACGCTTGCGCTGTCGATTCTCATGGGACTTTTGCCATGCCGAACGATCAAATACATCTATCCGTTGATCACGGCGGCGATTTTTGTCCCGTCCGTCTTCCTTTATTATAACGAAAGCGCGTTCGTTCACGCGCTGTGGTATTTGATCGTATCGCTTGTCGGCGTCGGCATCGGCGCGCTTGCGCGAAAGCTCGCGGCGAAGCGATAACAAACTTTTTGCATCAAAAAAGGCATCCGCAGGGGATGCCTTTCTTTGATCGTTGAAATTACACGGTCTGCGGAACCTCGGGGATCTCGCTCGACACGCCGCCATCCTCGCTTGCGGCAAGCGTCTCGCCGCGCATGACAGCCTCGAATTCCTCTCCCGTGATCTTCTCGCGGTCGAGAAGATACGCCGCCACCTGCTCGAGCTTCGCGCGTTCGCGCAGCAGGATGCTCTTTGCGCTGGCATAGCCGCGCTCGAGGATCTTTCGCACTTCTTCGTCGATCACGGCTGCGACCTCGTCGCTGTAGTTGACATGCTGCGACATGTCGCGGCCGATAAAGACCTCATGATCGCCGCCCAGATACATATGGCCGACGACGTCGCTCATGCCGTATTCGGTGACCATGCTGCGTGCGATTTCCGTCGCGCTCTTCAAGTCGCCGACCGCACCGGTCGTCACGTCGCCGTTGACGATCTCTTCGGCGGCGTTGCCGCCCATCGCCATGGCAATGCGGTCGATCAGTTTGGCGCGGGACATATAGCTGGTGTCCTCGTTCGGGAGCGTCTGCGTATAGCCGCCCGCCGTGCCGCGCGGAATGATCGAAACCTCCTGCACGGGGTCGCAGTTTTCAAGATGATAGGCGACGATCGCGTGGCCCGCCTCGTGGAAGGCGACGAGCTTGCGGTCGCGCTCGGTGACCTTGCGGCTCTTTTTTTCCGGGCCGAGTTCGACGCGCTGCACGGCCTCGGTGATCTCGGTCATGCCGATCTTCTTCTTGGCGCGGCGCGCCGCCAGAATCGCGGCCTCGTTCATGATATTTTCAAGATCCGCGCCCGTGGTCCACGGCGTCATCTTGGCAAGCGTCTCGAGATTCACGTCGTCTTCCAGCGGCTTGTTCTTGGCGTGGACGCGCAGGATCTCCTCGCGGCCCTTGACGTCGGGATAGCCCACGACGACCTGACGGTCGAAGCGGCCCGGACGAAGGAGCGCAGGGTCGAGAATATCGGCGCGGTTCGTCGCGGCGATGATGATGATGCCCTGGTTGACGGTAAAGCCGTCCATTTCGACCAGAAGCTGGTTCAGCGTCTGCTCGCGTTCGTCGTGACCGCCGCCAAGACCCGTGCCGCGCTGGCGGCCGACGGCGTCGATCTCGTCGATGAAGATGATGCTCGGCTGGTTCTTCTTCGCCTCGTCAAACAAGCTGCGCACGCGCGAGGCGCCGACGCCGACAAACATCTCGACGAAGTCCGAACCGCTGATGGAGAAGAACGGCACTTTCGCCTCGCCCGCAACGGCCTTGGCCAGCAGCGTTTTGCCGGTGCCCGGAGGGCCGACGAGCAGCACGCCCTTGGGGATGCGCGCGCCGAGAGA
>CAKTSO010000004.1 GCA_934613185.1 uncultured Clostridia bacterium
GCCGCCAGACGCCGACGACGGCGTTCGTGCTGCCGTATGAGAAGACGTGCGGCGCGGAGGCGGTCGAGCTTTACAATAACAGTATCAAAAACGCAGAAAGAGGTGGTATGAATGATTACGATTGATGAAATTGCCGAATTTTGTGAATGGCCGGCCGAACATTCCATGGAAGAATGGATGGAACTTCGCAAACGCATCGATGCGGAATTTAATGAAGCGCACGGCGTATCCAAAGAGGATATGGATCGTTACGGCGACTATGAAGAAATTGTTCTGACGATCACAAGCGACGATTGATCTATCAAACGATTTACGCCCCAGGCGTCCTTTAAAAAGGGCGCTTTTTTGATGCGGAAAATACGGGAGGACGCCAATGACGATCATCGAATCGGTGCGTGATTTCATCGCCGAATGCCCTTATCTGGAAAAGCTCCTGCGCATTCATGCGGGCTTTCTGCCCGCGCGGAAAACGACGTATTCCGTTGAGGAAACGCCCGTGCAGACGATCGTGGCGCAGAACGTCGACGGCTCGACGCGGCGGGGGCTCGATTCGGATAAAACAGGGGTAACATTGCCGACGGCGCGATTGCAAAGCGTTTGCCAAACAGTGTGAACGCTGTTTTTATAAAAAACGACGAACCGATATGCCCAGCCGAGAACAGTGGGCGAACGGTTCGTCGTCTGACGGTCCCTGCGAATCCGTCAATACAATGATAAAAAATCGAAAGCGTCGGGAAATATTTGGCGGCGGGGGGAAGAGAAAAGTCGGTCGGGGCTTTTGATTCCCATGCGGAACGTCACGGCTTTCAGGCAAGCGCGCCTGCGTCTGCGCTTTCGTTCTGTCGCATCAATTCTCCGAGCGCGCGCATGTCTTCCTCCAGCGCGTCGGAAAGCGCGCGGTTGTAGATGACGCTGGCGGGGTGGTAGAGCGGAAAAATCTGAAAGGGGAACTCGTCCGTTTGGAGGAGTTTTCCGTGGATGCCGCCGATCGCGGGCGCGGCTTGCCCGAGAAGCGCGCGAAGCGGCGTGTTGCCGAGCGTGGCGACGATTTCAGGCTGCACAACGGAAAGTTCTTTCAAAAGATAGTCGCGGCAGCGGGCGATCTCCTTCGCCGCCGGCGGGCGGTTCGTGAACGTCCCCGCGCGCTTGCCGGGGCGGGCGGGGCGGAACTTGACGGCGTTGGTGATGTAAATTTCCTCGCGGCGAATATCGGCCATGGCCAAAAGCGCGTCGAGGTTTTTCCCGGCGGTGCCGACGAAGGGGAGCCCCTGTTCGGCCTCGAAGCGCCCGGGCGCTTCGCCGACGAGCGCGAGCGGCGAATTTTCGTTTCCCTGTCCGAAGACGCATTGCCCGAAGACGACGAATTCGGCAAGATCGGCAAAGCATTCGGTTTTAAGCGCGTCAAGCGTTTCCCGTTTCGTCATGAAGCTCCTCCAGTTTTTTCATCACTTTTTGAAGATCCTCCCACGCCTCGCGCTTTTTTGCCGGGTCGCGCAGAAGCGCCGCGGGATGATAGGTCGGCAAAAAGAACACGCCTTTTTTCTCGGTCCATTGCCCGCGCTCGCGCGTGATGCGGATCTCGGGATTGATGAGCGCCCGTGCCGCCGTCGCGCCGAGGCAGACGATGATCTTCGGGCGAATGAGCGCAAATTGCCCGCGAAGATGCGGCAGGCACGCGTGCATCTCCTCCGGCAGCGGCGTCCGATTCTGCGGCGGGCGGCATTTGACGACGTTGGCGATGTAGACGTCCTCGCGCGTCAGCCCCATCGCGGCGATCATGCGGTCCAGAAGCTGCCCGGCTCGTCCGACGAACGGGCGGCCCGTGCGGTCTTCGTCCGCGCCCGGCCCCTCGCCGACGAACATGAGCGCCGCATGTTCGTTCCCTTCCCCGGGCACGACGTGCGTGCGTGTTTTGCAAAGGTCGCAGCCTTCGCATTGTTCAATATCGGAAAGAACGCTTTCCCACGAAACGGTCATGGCTTTCTCCTCAGACGAAAAGCAGCGTGCCAAAGATCAAAAGCAGCACGCCGGGCACGCCCAAAATGCCCGCCACGAGCGACGTGACGGGGTTGACGACGACGCAGAATCCGAACGAAGCGCCGATGAAATTGACGGCGAAAAGAAGGAGCGCGCCGATGAGCGCGTTGCACACGAGCTTCAGCACCCACGTCAGCGGCTTCAAAAGCAGGCGGCCCAGCAAAAACAGCACGGCAAGCCCGACGGCGTACGCCGCGGCGCTCGACCAGGAAACGGCAAAAGGCATAACGGTACCCTCCGATGATCGGAATCGATTTTTACTAATTTATGTGCGCGCGGCAAAAGCAATGCCGCCGGCGATGAAAAAATACCGGCGGCGAAGCTGTGCGGTCGCTCAGCGAAGAAGGCTGCGCGTGAGAATGCCGCGCACGTCCTCTTCGGTCATGTCCACGGGGTTGGCGCGGCGGATGGATTCCGCGGCGCAGGCGGCGACGTAGCGGTCGATGTCCTCGCGCGTGAAGGCCGTCTTATCCTGCAAAAGGTCGCCGATGTACGCACCGAAGTCCTCGACGTTCGGGCAGCCGCAAAGGGCAAGGATCTCGTCCACCTTTTCGGGGAGCGAGGCGTGGATGAACTTCACATACTCGGCCAGAACGAGCCCGTTGGCGCGGCCGTGCGGCAGGTTTTTGTCGACCGTCAGCGCGTAGCCCATCGAATGGACGGCCAGCGTGCGGGAAAGGTTGATCGAAAAGCCGCCGTAAAGCGCCGCCATCATGAGCCGTTCGCGCGTTTCAAAGGAAATGTCGCCCGATTTTAAATCGTCGTAGCTTGCCGCGAACAGGCGGAACCCCTCGCGGGTGAACAGCCCGGCCATGTAGTTGTCCGCGCGGGAAAGATACCCCTCGATGCAGTGGCAAAGGGCATCCACGGCGGTGTCGATCGTCACGCGCTGCGGCATGGAAGCGGTGTAGCGCGCATCGAGCATGGCCATCACGGGCGCCATGGAGATGTCGCCGAAGCTCTTTTTGAAGTTCTTGTCCTCCAAAAGAAGAACGCTGTAGAACGTGATCTCGCTGCCGGTTCCGGCGGTCGTCGGGATCGTGACCGTCGGGATCGGGTGATTTTGATAGGGCGGACGATACAATTCGTCGATGCCGTAATCGGGATTGGCGACCATCAGCGCCGCGGCCTTGCCCGCATCCATCGCGCTGCCGCCGCCGACGGCGACGACAAAATCCGGCGCGGCCTCGCGCGCGAACGCCGCCAGTTCGAGCATGGAATGCGTCGTCGGGTTCGGGATGCAGTTTTCAAAAAGGGTGAACTCGATGCCCTTTTCGCCGAACGCCGCCGAAAGATCGTCCAGCGCGCCGCAAAGACGCGCCGCCTCGGTCGAGACGATCAGCGCGCGCTTGCCAAGCGAGGCAAAATAGTCCGCATTGTCGCGCACGACGTTCACGCCCGCGCGGATGCTCGTCGGCATGGAAAAGCTTGCCTTCATAATCGTATCGCTCCTTTTGGAAAATAAGAAATGGGTGAAAGAAGTTCCCGCAAAACCGGCGTTACGGCGTGATGTCGCGCCGTGCGGCGATCGCGCGCGCCAGCGTGACGTCGTCGGTGTATTCCAGGTCCCCGCCGACGGGAACGCCGTGCGCGATGCGCGTCACGCGCACATGATAGGGCCGCGCCAGTTTTGCGATGTAAAGGGCGGTCGCTTCGCCCTCAATGTCGGGGTTGGTGGCAAGAAGAAGCTCGCGGACGTTTCCCTTTTGAAGCCGCTCCAGCAGGGGCGCGATGGCGATGTCGTCCGGGCCGCGGCCGTTCAGCGGCGAGATTGTGCCGCCCAAAACGTGATATTTGCCGTGATATTCATGGACGCGCTCGATCGCCATGACGTCGCGCACGTCGCGCACGACGCAGATCAAGCCGTCGTCGCGGCGCGGATCGGCGCACACGCTGCACACCGGGTGCGCCGTGTCCGTCAGATTCCCGCACACGCGGCAGAACGTGACGTTCTTCTTCGCCTGATAAATGCTTGCGGCAAGTTCGCGCACGCTTTGTTCGTCCTGCGAGACGATGTAGAGCGCGAGGCGCTGCGCCGTCTTTGCGCCGACGCCGGGCAGGTGCGAAAGCTGCGCCACGAGCCGTTCAATGGGTTCGATCAAACGATGCCTCCCGAAGCCTTAGAACAGGCCGCCGGGCAGGTTCATGCCGCCGGTGATCTGCGCCATCTGTTTTTCCATCGATTCGGTCGCCTTTGCAAACGCGGCGTTGACCGCGGCGACGACCATGTCCTGAAGCATCTCGACGTCGTCGGGGTCGACGGCCTCGGGCTTGATCTCGACGGACAGCACCTGATGGCTGCCGTTGACGCGCGCGGTGACCATGCCGCCGCCGGCGGAGGCCTCGAAGGAGCTCTGCTTCAGCTGCTCCTGCATCTTCTGCATGTCCTCCTGCATCTTCTGCGCCTGCTTGATTGCCTGCTGCATGTTCATGCCGCCCATGCCGCCCATGCCGCCGCGGCCGTAAAAATTCTTCGCCATGATAAAGATCCTCCTTGTTTTTAAAAACGATGGTTCGCGTTACTCGACCGTCAGCTTGTCGCCGAACAGCGCCCGCGCGCTCTTTTCGGCGAACGCGGGATCGAATTCGTCGGATTCGAACAGCTGAACGTCGACTTTGACGGGGCGCCCATAGACCTCGGCCGCCGTCGACTGCACCAGCTCGAAATTGTCTTTTTTCTGCACGACCATCGCGTACATTTTGTCGTCCTTGGAAAACAGAATGTGCAGCCGGTCGCCGTCTTCTTTGCATTGCGCCTTGACGAGCGCGGAATAAAGCGGCATCCGCTTTCGCTTGATGACCTCCAAAAGCCCTTTGAAGTTCTTCGGCGCCTCGAACGCCTTTTTCTTCGGCGGCGCGGGGCGGCGCGGGAAATTTTCCGCCGCGAGCGCCTCGGTCGGGGAGACCTGCCCCTCGCGCGGGATCTTCGCCGAAAACGCGCCGGAGGAAAGCTTTTGCTCCAGTTGCTCGACCTTGTGCGACAGCGCGGCCACGGCGGCGGAATCCTCCGTTCCGCCCAGCGCGATCTGCGACAGCGCCGTCTCCAGCGCCACGCGCGGCGACAGGGCATAGCGCATCGTGCCGTCCAGGGCGAGCAGAATGCGAAGCGCGTTCGTCAAAAAGCCGCTTCCCGCCTTTTGCCCCAGCTCGTGCAGCGCGGCGGCGGTTTGCGCGTCGCGGCGCAGAAGATGCGCCGGGTTTTCGATGCTGACGGACACGAGCATGTCGCGGAAATACCGCGCAAGGTCGCGCGCGATCTGCGAGGCGTCCGCGCCGTTTGCCATCGCGCGGTCGAGCGTGTCGAGCGTCTGCCCGAGGTCGCCCGATATAAGCGCGGCGGACAACTCGCGCAAAAGCTGCGCGTTCGCGCCGCCGGTGATGCGCACGACGTCTTCGTCGGTCACGAGATTTCCGTCCGCCATGCCGACGACCTGATCGGCGAGCGACAGCGCGTCGCGCATGCCGCCTTCGGACAGGCTTGCGATTAAGTTGATCGCGTCGTCGCTTACGCTTGCGCCCGCGTCGTCCAGCACGCTGCGAAGACGCGCGGCGATCGTCTCCGGCGCGATGCGGCGAAAGTCGAATCGCTGGCATCGGCTGATGATCGTGGCGGGGACGCGGTGCGGCTCGGTCGTGGCCAAAATGAACATCGCAAACGCGGGCGGCTCCTCCAGCGTCTTTAAAAGCGCGTTGAACGCCGCGCCGGAGAGCATGTGGACTTCGTCTAAAATATACACGCGCCGCTTGCCGACCGTCGGCGGATACATGACCTTGTCCAAAAGGTCGCGCATCTGCTCCACGCGGCTGTTGGATGCGGCGTCGAATTCGAAGATGTCCGCCGCGTTCGCCTCCGACAGCGCGAGGCAGGCGCGGCATTCGCCGCACGGTTCGCCGTCCTGCGGATTTTCGCAGTTGACCGCGCGCGCCAGTATTTTGGCGGTGCTGGTCTTGCCGGTGCCGCGCGGGCCGCAGAAAAGATAGGCGTGCGACGTGCGCCCCGACGCGACGGCGTTTTTGAGCGTCCGCGTCACGACGTCCTGTCCGACGACCTCGCCGAACGTCTGCGGGCGATATTTGCGGTAAAGCGCAAGATACGCCACGGGCCCACACCTCCTTTTCGCATGACTTCCTCTTATAATCACTTCATTATAACAAATGGACGGGGAATTGGAAAGCGCGAAAAAGCGCGCGGCGCGGGCGGAACATATGATGAATTTGGGCCGGAATTGGGCGGGATCGCTATGCAAAAGTGCCGTTTTGCGCTAAAATAGGCGCGGGAAAGCAATTTGAACCCGAATCAAAAACGAATCCGTCAGGAGGATGCGTGTGAAAAAGATCGTTTTGACGGGCGGGGGCACCGCCGGACATATCACGCCGAACATCGCGCTGATCCCGATTTTGCGCGAACGCGGCTATGAAGTGCATTACATCGGCGCGAAAAATTCGATGGAACAGCGCCTGATCGAGGGGATGGGCGTGCCGTTTTACACGGTCAGCGTCGGGAAGCTGCGCCGCTATTTTGATTTAAAGAACTTTTCCGACCCGTTCCGCGTGGTCAAGGGCGTGTTCGACGCGCGCCGCGTTTTGAAAAAGATCCGTCCCGACGTCGTCTTTGCAAAGGGCGGCTTCGTGTCCGTTCCCGTCGTGACGGCGGCCTCGGGATTGCACATCCCGGCCGTGCTTCACGAGTCCGACCGCTCGCCCGGTCTTGCCAACAAGCTCTGCATCCGCTTTTGCAAGCATATCTGCACGGCGTTTGAATCCACGGCCAAAGCGCTCGGCCAAAAGGCGGTCTACACCGGGCTTCCCGTGCGCGACAGCCTGCTTGCGGGGGATCGCGAAAAGGGTCTTGCCATCTGCAAGTTTAACGCCGAAAAGCCCGTAATTATGGTCATGGGCGGCTCCCAAGGCGCGCAGGCGATCAACGAAGTTTTGCGCGAGAGCCTGGACGACCTTTTGAAAAATTACCAGATCGTGCACCTTTGCGGCAAGGGCAATCTCGACGAAAAACTCGACGGGCGCGCGGGGTATTGCCAGATCGAATACGCCAACGAGCAGCTGCCCGATCTTTTCGCCGCGACGGATCTCGTCCTCTCGCGCGCGGGCGCGACGGCGCTGTTCGAATTCGCCGCGCTGGAAAAGCCGGTCGTGGCCGTGCCGTTGCCGCTGGGGGCGTCGCGCGGCGACCAGATCGACAACGCCAAAGACTTCGCGGCGCGCGGGTGGCTGTCCGTCCTGCCGCAGGAGGAAATGACGCGCGAAACGCTCTGCCGCGCGATCGACGAGCTTTACGAAAACCGCGCTTCGTATCATGAGGCGCTCAAGGCCGCCGACATGGCGGGCGCGTCCGCGCGCGTGGCCGACGTGATCGACCGCGCGGCGCAGGGAAAATAAAATGAAGGGCAAAAAGCGCGCGGCGTGGCTTTTTGCGGTTTTGAGCCTCGCAATATGCGCGGCGGTCGGCTTTCTCGGCTATCGCAATTATGACGCCATGCGTCCGCCGCAGGCCGCGGTCTCGCTTGGCGGCCGAAGGATCGCGGGTGTGCCGGGATCGTGGCGCTGCTTCGATGCGTTCGGCTGCGAAAAGTCGTTCGACGCGGATACTTTGGCGCTTGCCGAAACCGCGCCGCTTTGGCGCGGGGGCGCGGGTGCGTCGGCGACGGTCTACTGCGGCGGCGAACCGGCGGAAAATCTGACGGCGCGCGCGGCGGACGAAAACGGGACGACGCGCGAATTGTCCTGCACGGGTGCGGCGGTCGTTCTGCCGAAACAGACGGGACTTTACACGGTCATCGTCGCGGCGCGCGGGGACGATTACGAGACGGAATTTGCGTTTCGCGTGCGCATCCGTGCGAAAAAGTAAACAAAACGAGAACGAAGGGCAGATCGGCAGGTCTGCCTTTTCTCAAGAAATTTCGGGGGAAATCATGATCGGGATTGGAACGCTTGTCAACGGCGCGGCGATCGTCGCGGGCGGCCTGTGCGGCCTTCTTGGCGGCAGCCGCATGAACGAACGCTGCCGCGAGGGGCTGAGCCTTGCCTGCGGGATCAGCGTCCTGTTCATCGGCATCGCCGGGGCGATGGAAAAGATGCTGACCGTGTCAAACGGCGTCATCGGCGCCGGGCAGAGCATGCTTTTGACGATCTGCCTTGCCCTCGGCGCGTTTTTCGGAGAGCTTATGAACATCGAAGGCGCGTTCGAGCGCTTCGGCGTCTGGCTCAGGAAAAAAACGGGCAACAGCGGCGATCCCGTCTTCGTCGACGGGTTCGTGACCGCGTCGCTGACGGTCTCCATCGGCGCGATGGCGATCGTCGGCGCGATCCGCGACGGCATCTTCGGCGATTGGTCAATCCTCGCGGCGAAGGCCGTGCTCGACTTCGTGATCGTCCTCGTCATGACCTGCGCGATGGGCAGGGGCTGCATCTTCTCCGCAATCCCCGTGCTTGTGTTTGAGGGCGTGATGACGCTCGCCGCTTCGCTGCTGAAGCCGCTGATGACCGATCTCGCGCTTTCGTATATTTCCTTGATCGGCTCGGTGCTGATCTTCTGCGTCGGGCTGAACCTCGTCTTCGGCAAAAAGATCCGCGTGGCGAATCTGCTCCCGGCGATCCTTCTTGCCGCCGTCGCCGCGTTTTTGCCGATATAAATTAAGATATGCGCCGATCGTTGTTGTCAACGGCGCGATCGTATCGTAAAATGAAAATAACATCGCGGGGAACGCTTAAGATCCTTTTTTGCGAAAATCGATCCCGCGTCGAAAGGAAAATCGATTGAAATACCATTTTCGTGCGAAGAGTGTTTGGAAAAAAGCGGCCGCGTTTGCTTTGCTGTTCGCGCTGGTGATGAGCGCGGCGGCGACGGGCGCGGAAAAAGCGCTTGCGGCAGGCGATACGGTGGGAATCCACGACATTTTCGAGGCAAAGGACGACAGCAAGCTCGAGCGATTCAAGGCGCGCGTGCTCAACGGTCTGCTCTATCACGACGCGGCGATCGACGTGTCCGACATCGGCATTACGGCGGATGAAATTCGATATACGCTCGGCGACACGGAGGTGACGGGCGTGTATGCGGCGCGGCAGATCGTGCGGCACAACGCGTTCCATTCGACGGCGTCGACGACGGGCTTCCCGACGTTCACCTATCAGGAAAACGGCGCGGTGGCGACCGTCAGCTACACCTACCATCCGGCGTGGACGACGGATCTCGTCCGGCAGGCGATCGCGGGCTACGACGACGCAATGGAGCGCATCAATCCCGACGACGGCGATTTTGCCAAAATTCTGAAGCTCCACGACTGGATCGTGAAGAACGTTTCCTACGGCATGAGCAAACTGTATCCCGACTTTGCGCTCGGCGCGCTGGCCAACCGTTCCGCCGTCTGCGCGGGATACGCGCAGTGCTACGGCTTCCTGCTCGAACAGGCGGGCGTGGAGAGCATTTACGTCGCGGCAGACACGCCGCAGGAGCCGCATGCCTGGAATCTTGTCAAACTGGACGGGCACTGGTTCCACGTCGACTGCACATGGGACCGCGGCCTCGGCGCAAATCCGAACGTCAATCACACCTATTTTATGTTGAACGACGAGGAGTTTAACGCAAACGGCGCGCACGGCGACGACTGGAAGGATCCCGCGAAAGGCTATCCCACGGGCAATCTTTGCAGCATCGAAAATAAGTTTTACGCCGACAATCGCGACATGGCGACCGATAGCCAGATCGCCGAAAACCCGATCGTGATCCGTCACGAATTCGACGCGTCGACGTCCTACGAGACTTCGGCGCAGGAGCATTGGCGCACCTGCGCGGCGGGCGTACAAGTGCGCGGAGCGCATACGGGCGATCCCTGCACGGTCTGCGGATACGCGAGCGAAAAGCCGATCACAATCACGTTCGACCCGCAAAACGGCGAGCCGACGTTTGCGCAGACGATCGCCGCGGGCGAAAAGGCGCAGGCGCCGCAGACGCCGAGCCGCAGCGATTATGAGTTTGCGGGCTGGTATACCGCGCCCGAAGGCGGGGAACGGGTCGATTTTTCCGAAAAGACGTTTGGCGCGAACATCACGCTGTACGCGCAGTGGACGCAGAACGGGGCGACGTACGCCTGCGTTTCGGGCGCGGACGCCGAGTGGGTCAAAGACAGCGGCGCGAAACTTACGCTGGTCGTCAAGCGTTCGCGCGACGACGAGACCTGCTTTGCGCATTTTACGGGCGTGCGGATCGACGGAGATCCGCTTTCGGCGGGAACGGATTATGACGCGACCGCGGGCAGCGCGATCGTGACGCTGAAACCCGCCGCGCTGCAAAAGCTTGCCGAAGGAAAGCACGTCGTCCGCATTGTGTTTGACGACGGCGAGACGGAAACGACGCTGAACGTCAAAGCGGCGGAAAATTTGAAACAGGACCTGCCGCCGAAGACGAATGACGCCGCACGAGCGGGACTGAACATCGCCGTCGCGTTCACGGCGCTTGTCGGCGCGGGCTGCGCGCTCGCAGTCTGGAAGAAGCGCGGCGAACAATAAAAGAATGCTCCAAAGGGACGCGGTCGATCGGCTGCGTCCTTTTGCTTACAAAGAACGGACGCATCATGCCGTTTTTCTTGCCACGCATCCTTCACTCATTGTATAATAAAGACGAAAGAAACCGAGCGCATTGGAGGACACGATGGCAGGACATTATTACAGCGAAAACCCGGAGTCGGCGCACGCGCGGCGCGAAATTCGCTCGGGCGATTCGCTGGAATTCACGACGGATTCGGGCGTTTTTTCGCGCGCGCATGTCGATCCGGGCAGCTTGCTTTTGATCGATGCGGCGCGCCCGTGCAAAGGAAGGGTGCTCGACCTCGGGTGCGGGTACGGCCCGATCGGGATCACGCTGGCGCGGGATTATCCAAAGGCGCAGTTCGTCCTGTCCGACGTCAACCGCCGCGCGGTGGCGCTGTGCGAGGAGAATATTGCGAAGAATAAAATCGCGAACGCGAAAGCGCTGTTTTCCGACGGCTGCGCGGAACTGGACGGCACATTCGACCAAATCGTCTCCAATCCGCCGATCCGCATCGGCAAATCGGCGCTGCAAAACATGTGGCGCGACTGCCATGAAAAACTGAACGACGGCGGTACGTTCTGGATCGTCATCCGAAAAAAACAGGGTGCGCCGAGCGCCGCGGCGTTTTTGACGGAGCTGTTCGGCAACTGCGAGCCGGTCGCGCGAAAAGCAGGGTATCACGTCCTTTGCTGCAAAAAGGGCGAATAAATTAAAACCAAAGAGGGGAAACGAACATGAACAAAGTGACGCTCGGCAGGACCGGCATCACGGTCAACGAGGTGGCGATGGGCTGCCTGCCCATCCAGCGCGTGACGAAAGACGAGGCGGTCAAGATTCTGCGCCGCGCCTACGACGGCGGCGTGCAGTTCTTCGACACCGCGCACGTCTATACCGACAGCGAGGAGAAGATGGGCGCGGCGTTCGACAGCGCCATGCGAAAGAACATCATCATCGCGTCAAAGACCATGTCCACCGACTACGACACGACGATGAAACAGATCGACCGGTCGCTTCGGATGCTGCACACGGATTATATCGACATTTATCAGTGGCACAATCCGTCGAACCCCGAGGGCGCGGAAAACGACGAAAACAGCCCCTATGCGGCGCTCGTCGAGGCCAAACGTCAGGGCAAGATCCGCTTCATCGGCATCACGAACCATCATTTGGGGCGCGCGACGGCGGCGGCCGAAAGCGGACTGTACGACACGGTGCAGTACCCCTTCTCCATGCTCTCCAGCGAAGAAGAGGTGGCGCTGACACGCCTTTGCAAAGAGAAAAACGTGGGCTTCCTCGCGATGAAGGCCATGTGCGGCGGCCTTTTGGAAGACGGCCGCGCGCCGTTTGCGTATATGCATCGCCTGGACAACGTCCTGCCGCTTTGGGGCGTCCAGCGCATAAGCGAGATCGAACAGTTCCTCTCCCTGGCCGAGAACCCGCCCGCGTTCGATGCGGACATGGCGGCGCAGGTCGAGCAGATCCGCGCGGAGAACGGCAACGAGTTCTGCCGCGGCTGCGGGTACTGCATGCCCTGCCCCAAGGGGATCGAGCTTCCCACGGTCATGCGCATCGAGTTCTTCGTCAAGCGCAACCGCCCCGAAAAATACCTCGGCGAGGAGTACCGCGAGATGGTCGACCGCGTCGACGAATGCGTCAAATGCGGCCGCTGCAAGGCGCACTGCCCGTATCATCTGGACATCCCCGCGCGCATCGTCGACCAGAAGGAGGCGTACATGGAGCTGTATCGCCAGTTCCACGCGGGCGAACCGCTTCGCTTCCGTTCCAAGCAGAAATAAGTTTTGAGACAAAAGCGCGCGCATAAAAAACAAGAATAACAAAAAGACGCGGCTTTGCGAGAATTTTCGCGGCCGCGCCTTTTTTGTTTTGATTTCGTGTTTTGATTACGGCTTGACATCGCCCGTCAGCACGTCCAGCGCGCACAGCGCCATCGCGCGCACGGCGACGGGGAGCGTTTTTTTCGCGTCTTCGCCGTGAACGTGGGACAAAAACGCGGTTTGATGGATGTCGCTTCGGTCGTCGTTTCCCGCATACAGCGAGACGTAGAGCGTCGGGCAGACGTGCGAGACGTTCCCGATGTCGCTCGAGCCGAACGGCGCGACGGCTTTGTCGTCCGTGAAATCCGCATCCCCGCAAAGGGGCAGATAGCGCGCCATGCGCGCGGCGAGCGCGGGGGAATTGACGAGATCGTCCGTTTGACTTTCGAAATAATTCCATTCGAGCGACGCGCCTGTCATGAGCGCCGCTCCGCGGGCGCAGTCGACCACGCGGCGCGTCAGCGCATCGACTTCGTTCCGCGTATTGCCGCGAATGTAGAAACGGCAGGCCGCGTGCGCGGGGACAATGTTCGGCGCGGCGCCGCCGTCGGTGATCACGCCGTGGACGAGCGCGTCCTTCGGCATGTGCTGACGCAGGGCGTTGATCCCGCAGAATGTCAGGTTGCACGCGTCGAGCGCGTTGATCCCCTCCTGCGGGGCGTTCGCCGCGTGCGCCGCGCGGCCCGTGAACGAAAATTCCACGCCGTCGAGCGCAAGCGCGCGGGGGAAAAGCTGCGTCTTCTGCCCGCTCAAATGCATTTGAAACACGGCGTCGATCCCGTTAAAACAGCCCTCGCGGATCATGACGGCCTTGTCGCCGCCGGCCTCCTCCGCGGGCGTGCCGAGGACGAGAACCGTCCCGCCCGTTGTTTGAACGACGTCCGCCAGCGCGATCGCCGCGCCGACGGCGCTTGCCGCGATCCAGTTGTGCCCGCAGGCGTGCGCGGGGGACTTCCCGTCCGCGCCGTAGCCGGGCAGTGCGTCGTATTCGGCGAGGAACGCCACGCGCGGCGCGCCGCTTCCGATCTGCGCGTGAAACGCCGTGGGCAGCCCCGCGACGGGCGTTTCGACCGAAAAGCTGCGCTTTTTTAAGATGTCGCAAAGATAACCGCACGAGAAAAACTCCTCGCGGCTCAATTCGGGATGCGCGAACAGCGCCTCGCAGATTCCTTCGACCGCGGGGCGGTTCTGCTCTTCGGCCAAAAGGACGCGGCGCTGCAATGCGCTCCAAGCTTTAAAATCGGTACGTTCGGCGGACGGCATGCGGGTTTCCTCCTGATGGTATGGCACGGGTTCAGTATAAAAGAGCGGCGGCGCGCCTGTCAATGCGCGGCGGGGGAAGAAAAATCCGAAAGAAAATCCGAAAGAAAAATGCGGAAGCGAAAGTAAAAAAGCCGCGAAAAAAGACTTGCCAAGTGAAAAACGCCATGCTATAATATCATCTGTTCGGGGGTGTAGCTCAGCTGGCTAGAGCGTACGGTTCGCATCCGTAAGGTCGAGAGTTCGAATCTCTTCATCTCCACTTTTAAAACCGAAGCGTTTTGCTTCGGTTTTTTGTTTTCCTTCTGCTTTCGATGAAGCGCAAAGGCGGCGCCGCGTTTGATTTTGAGAAAAAAGAATCACAAGAAAGACGATTTTGAGTAAAAGCATATTATTATTATTATTATTATTATTGGCAACGTTTCAACGCAGAAAATATGATATAAAATTCCAAAATCGGCTTGATTTTGAAAGTCGCGTGAGTATACTGGAAGGGTGAAAAGGAAATCCAAAGGCCGCGGGCGCGCGGACGCAGGAGATGCGTTCGCCGCTTTGCGTTTTGCATCCGAACGATCGATCGGAAACGGGATTTCCCGCTTGCATTTTCCATCTTCATTGAAAGCATGTTTGTCGGCGGATCGCGGCGCGTTCGCGTTCGCCGATGATAGATAAAAGGAGGAATCCAACCAATGAAAAGGCGCAGCGCCAAGCGCGCATTGCTGCTCAGCGTTCTTTCGATCTTCGTGTGTGTGGTCATGCTGGCGGGCAGCACGTTCGCATGGTTCACCGACACGGCTTCCAGCGGCGTCAACCGCATTCAGTCCGGCACGCTGGATTTGAAGCTCGAGTATGCGACGGCCTGGGACGAACAGGGCAACCCGACGAAGTGGGCCGATGCGGACGCGGACGACGCGAAAGATTTGTCGTTCATCCGGAAGACGGAAAACGGCTATGCCGTCGATCCCGACATGCTCTGGGAACCGGGCGGCACCTATCAGCTTCAGCAGCTTCGCGTCAGCAACGCGGGCAATCTGGCGTTCAAGTATAAGGTGGAGATCACCGGCATTCGCGGCGATGCGGAGCTCAACGATGTCATCGACTGGACCGTGAAGGTCGGCGAAGAAGACTATGCGCTCGGCGTCGAACATCATCTGCCCGCCAACGACGGGGAAACGGTCTATGACGTGATCTCGATCTGCGGCCATATGCAGGAAAGCGCCGGCAACGAGTATCAGAAAATGACCATCGAGGGCGCGGAAGTCAAAATCTATGCGGTGCAGGACGCCGTCGAGAGCGATAGCTACGACAATCAGTACGACGCGTCGGCCGACGGCACGCCGCAGTTTGACACCTGGCTTGACAATGTGATCATCTCCGGCGACAAAGCGGCGGATCAGGACATGACGCTGAAGGATCGCGAAACGAATCCCACGATCACGGCGTTCGTTCCCGCGGCGAGCACCGACGAAGAGAAGCTGACGCTGACCAGGACCGCGGCGAATACCCCCGGCAACATCGAAGTCGTGACGGGAACGACGGCCGAATCGGTCGAAGTCTCGCTGAAGGACGCCGACGGCAACGCCGTGACCGCGAAGGCGGGCACGTTCTTCACGCTGACGATGTCTGTCGGCAAGAATCTGAACGTGCTTGGCTTCTATCATCGCGGCGAGGCGATGACGAAGGTTGCGAGCGCCGAGGCGGCGGCGTCGCAGAACGATACCTACTATTACGACGCGGCGACCGGGATCATCACTTACTCTACCGACGATTTCTCGCCCTTCACGGTCGTGATCTCCGACAGCGTGTTCAACGGCGGCAACGGCACGGAGGCTGCGCCCTATCTGATCGCGACGGGCGAACAGGCCTGTGCGATGGAAGACAGTAAGGGGTATTTCAAACTCGTGAGCGACATCGTCGTGACGGACGAGATCTATCTGTCCCGCAAGACTTATGTCGTCGATCTGAACGGCCACACGATCCGTCTTGACTATGCGGAAAATGTGAAGCCGAACAACGGCAGCGTGCTCTACATTGGGGGCAAGGGCGGTAAGTTGACCATCAACGACACCAGCGCGGCGCAGACCGGCGCGGTGATCGGCTCCGACAAATCATATACCAACAAGGTGACCAGCGCCGTCCGTGCCGGCAATTACGGGAAGCTCACGATCAACGGCGGGCATTTCTACGGCATGAGCGAGGGTACGTCCTGTATTTTCGTGATGACCAGCATGAACAGCAGCAGCAAGGCGACGGTCGTCATCAACGGTGGTACGTTTGAAACGGCGACGCCGTCGAACGGCACCTATTATGTGCTGAACCATCAGGACAACGCGACGGGCGGCTGCACGATCACGGTCAACGGCGGCAGCTTCAAGAACTATAACCCCGGCGTGACGACGGTCGACCCGGTGAACGCGAAAACCGGCAAGATCGTGCTCGGCACGGGCTGCACGACCACGGAGCGCGCGGAAGGCAGCGACACCTGGTACACGGTCAGCAAATAACCGCGTAAAGTAATTTCACAAGAACCTCTTCGCGATCCTGCGAAGGGGTTCTTTTTTGTGCGGGGAATGAATCCGCGGTGCATGGCTTTTTTCTTAAAAAAACGGCGCGGAAAAAGCGGTATTCTGTCAACGGAAGCAATGCTATAATAAATTGTCCCATGAAATAAGGAGGGCCATTGAACATGGCTGCAAATGAAAAAAACAGAATTCAATTGAAACTGGCGGAAGACTTCGTCTCTTCCTGGAAAAAGTCCACCGGGCCGATCGATCTTTTCATCGGCGCGTTTGTCTTCGACGTCGCGGGCGCGCACGTCGTGCAGCGCGACCGCTGCAGCTGCACGATCGAGGCCGCGGGCGACGAGACGGCGCTGCGCGAGCGGGCGGAGAAAATTCTGAAGAAACGGTTTTCTCTCGACGTGAACGACCCGAACGTCATGTTCCGCGTCATGCCCGGCGCGAAAAAGGCTGAGGCAAAAGAAGAGACGGCACAAGAGCCGGAAAAAACGGAAGACGCGGCGGAAGGCTCGCAACCGTCCGACGAAAATAAAGTATGGACGCTGAAGCTGTCCCTTTCGGACAAGTGGCAGGGCGAAACGCTCGAGCCGTTTGAAACGGGGATGAAATCGCGCTTTGCCGACTGCGAAACGGTCCATGCGGACGCCTCGAGCGTCACGCTGGAAGTGACCGCGCCCGACCGTGCGGCGGTCAAAAAGGCGGCTTACGAAGTTTTGATGGAAATGGACGCCGTGGGCGCGGTGCAGCAGCTGACCATCGAGAATGCGGACGAAGACGCCGCGGCAGAAGAAAACGAAACGCCCGCGAATGTGCGCCGCGAGGCGGAGGACAAGCCGAAGCTGAAGCCCGAGGAGGAGCAGACGCGCAAAAACGAGCCCGCCGCCGTGGCGCGCATCGAAAACCTGATCGGCATGGAGAGCCTCAAGGCCCTCGCGCGCGAACTGGTCGACGTCGCGCCGCAGATCCTGCGCCACAAGACGCAGGACGCGTTCGCGCGGCGCAGCTATCTATTCATGATCGGCGAAGGCTGCGGCTTTTCCACCTGGCTCAAGCTCCTTGCCGAACTGATCGACGGGCTTGAACTTTTCCCGTTTTCTTCGAGCAAGCGCGTGCTGGAAGTCGCGCCGGACAAATCCCTCGACGACATGCTCCGCGCCGCGGACGGCCACGGCAGCGCCAAGCGCCTCGTGTGCTTTGACATTCGCGAGTGGATGGACAAGGTCCGCACGCCCGAGTTCCGTGCGTTTTTGCACTCGCTCTACGCCATGACGGACGAGCAGCTTTTCGTCTTTCGCATTCCCTATGTCGACGAGGAGACGCAGAAGAACGTCGCCGACGCGCTGCGCGACGTCATGACGATCCGCGAGGTCGCCGTCGCGCCGTACACGATGGCGCAGTTCCGTCAGTATGCCGAGCGCCTTCTGGCCGAACGCTCCTTCACCATGGAGGAGGACGGCTGGCAGGTGTTCGAACAGCGCATCGTCGACGAGAAGAACGACGGCCATTTCTACGGCATGACGACGGTCAAAAAGGTCGTCGACGAGTTCCTCTACGAAAAGCACCTGTCCGCCGCGCGCGCCGCGGACGATTCCGCCGACGAGCGCCGCATCACCGCCGCCGATCTGCCCGCCTCGCCCGTCGTCCGCGCACAGGCGATCGACGCGATGAGTCAGCTCGATGCGCTGATCGGCATGGGCCCGATCAAAGAGCGTTTGCAGGAAGTCATGGCGCAGATCGAGCTTGCCCAAAAATCGGACAAGAACCTTCGCCCGAGCATCCACATGCGCTTCACCGGCCGCCCCGGCACGGGCAAGACCACCGTGGCGCGCATCGTCGGCCAGCTGATGAAGGAGCGCGGCCTGCTTTCCAAGGGGCAGTTCTTTGAATACGCGGGGCGCGACTTCTGCGGCCGCTACATCGGCGAGACCGCGCCCAAGACGGCGGCCATGTGCCGCGACGCCTACGGCTCCGTGCTGTTCATCGACGAGGCCTACTCGCTCTATCGCGGCGACGGCGACTCCCGCGACTACGGCCGCGAGGCGATCGACACGCTCATCGCGCAGATGGAGAACCATCGCCAGGACTTCATGGTCATCATGGCGGGCTATCCGCAGGACATGGACAAACTCATGTCCGCCAACGCGGGCCTTGCCAGCCGCATGCCCTACACGATCGAGTTCCCGAACTACACCCGCGACGAATTGGCGCAGATCTTCATGACGATGGTCAAAAAGTCGTTCGAATGGGAGCCGTCGCTGGAAGACAGCGTCGCCGCCTATTTCGGAAATTTGAGCGACGAGATCATGGAAGCCGACGATTTCGCCAACGCCCGCTTCGTGCGCAACCTCTTCGAGCGCACCTGGGGCAAGGCCTCCATCCGCCGCAGCCTCGACCCCGAAGCGCCGATCCTCCTTCGCGCGGTCGACTTCGAAAAGGCCTGCGCCGACAGCGAGTTTGCCGAGATGCAAAAGACCGTCAAACAGCGCATCGGGTTCTGAAAAACAACTCCAAAGACAACTGCGAAACCGATCAAAACCGACGTTTTGCGCATAAAACAAGTGCGCAGACGTCGGTTTTTGCGTTATAATAAAAGAAGAACTCCGTTTTGGAAAAACACAGGCAGGGTTGAAATCATGAATCGATCGGAAATTGTTTTGGAAAAACACAAGGGGAAAATCGCGCTCGTTCTCGCGGTGTTGCTGTTCGGATTTTTGTGCATGCCCGTCGCGCGGGCGGCGGAGAAAGTGCCGCGCGCCGTGCTTCGCTCGGCGGATTCCGTCGTGCGCGTCGTGGCGACGTCGTCCCGCGAAATCTCGTCGGGGACGGGCTTTGTGATAAAAAACGGCCGCGATGCGTCCTATGTGGCGACGAATCATCATGTCGTCGAGGGGATGACGGAAAGCGTCGGCGTCTATCTGGATCAGGATACGTTCGTCGAGGCGCAGATCGTCGCCGACTCCGCGCAGAGCGATTGCTGCATTTTGAAGACGAGCGAACGGCTTCCCATGCGCGCAGTGACGCTGACGACGCGCGCCTCTCGCGGCGACGCGATCTATGCCGTCGGGTTTCCCGGCGCGGCAGACGATTTATCCCTAAGCGTCGCCACGCTCGCGCGGGAAGCCACGATCACGGACGGCATCATCAGCGCCGTGCGCACGATACAGGTGACGGCGAGCGGAAAAGACGTGACGATGTATCAGATCAACGCGGATATCAACCACGGCAATTCCGGCGGCCCGCTGTTTGACGTGAAGGGACGCGTCATCGGCATGAATACCTACGGCTGGGTCGGCGGCTCCGGCATCAACGGCGCGATTGCGATCGAGGAGACGATCGCGCTTGCCAAAGAAAACGGCGTCAAAGTCAAAACGGGCGGCGCGGCGTTCTTTGTAGCAGTGTGTACGATCGGCGCGGCGCTGGTTCTCGCGGCGGCGGTTGTCGGGACGATGGTGATTATCAAGAAAAAGCACCGCGAAGGAACCCGCGTGCGGCACAGAAAAACGCAGACGCTGCGGGAATGGATGGAAGCGTATCCGCAGGGAATGGGCTACGGCGCGTCGGCACAGCTTCTTTTGCCGCTTGTGACGCAGATCGAGAAATTGCATAAGAAGGGGAAACTCTGTCTCGCGCTTTCGCCGGACACGGTTCTGGTTCGCCGCGGAAAAACGTATTTTGAGAAAAAGAAAAAGAGCGGTTACGGCCTCGCGCACGGCTTTGCGGCGCCGGAATGCTACGCGGGCGAAGAACCCACCAAAGCGACGGACATCTACGCTGTCTGCGCGCTTTTGTCCTATGCCGCGTGCGGGAAACTGCCGCCGCATGCGATGAAAAGAAGGGAAAGCGCTGCACCGACAAAGTCTCCGTTTGCGGCAATGGTTCGTGCGGGAATGCGGCTGAATGTGCAAATGCGGACGCAGGATTTGACAAACGTGATCGCGTGTTTGCGGGAATATGAAAAACACAAGCAAAAAGCGGCACATGGAAAACACGAAAATACAGCCCTTGCAATCGTGAAACCGCGAAAGAAAAACACAAAACGCCGCATGTGGATCGCGACGGCGTGTGCGCTTGCCGCAGTACTTTTGATTTACGGCGGAACGTATTTTGCGGCGGTCAAGCTTTCTGATGATGGAAAATTCAAAGCGGCGCAGAAATTGATCTTCGCGCCTTTTGTGACGAATCTGCACGATCCGCAGTTTACTGCCTATCTGTCTGCCGGCTGTGCGATGGAAGATCATGATTTTGACGCGGCGCAAACGGAATTCGAAGCGCTCGGGGAGTATCGTTCGTCGAAAAAATTGCTGGACGGAATGCTCGAACGTGAAGTTCGCTATTTGATGGCGGAGCAGAATTATGAAGAAGCCATTCAGATTTGTAAACAATCGGATGATAAACAACTGCGCGGGGAAGTTTATTACGACGCTGCGGTTTATTATTTGCGCACGAATGTTAATTACGAAAAAGCAGACCATTTGTTTTCGCTTGCAAAAGGACAAGGAATTGACGTATCGGCGGAACTGGTCGCGGAAGCGAACTACGGATGGGCGCTAGAACTGATTGAAAACAACGATTATGTGCGGGCGTTTTTAAAACTGAAAAACTATGCGCCGTCCTATGAAGATTCCGAAAAACTGCGTGAGATATTGGCAGAAAAAATCTACAATGAAGGGATTGCAGCGTATCGAAAAGATGAATATGAAGAAACGGAACGCTTGTTTACAATTCTTGATGGTTATGCAGCGAGTGACGACTACTTGTTTTTACTTGAGGCGAAACATGAACGACTGTGGGGATGGTCGCGAGAAGATGAACTTCAAAAGCTGATAGAGCTGTTTTATATGGAAGATGCTGCATATATCATTCAAATGAATTGGAGTCTCTTACCTGATTTTCTGACAGGGTCGTGGGAAAGCACGGAAGGGTATTATTTTAATATTTCAAGAGATGGTTGTGCGTCTTATGACCTTCCGCATTTTGAGAATGGTAAGCATTATTGGATAAACGATGGCGTATTGGAAACGTGGAACGGAAATGAGAACCCACAGAAGCAATTCGAATTTACACTGCTGTCGCCTGATATGGTTGACGTCTACTGCTACCAGAACGGCCGAACCTACACCTTGTACCGCGGATAACGAACGAACCGTCCTGCCGATTTTCGGCAGGACGGTTTTTCTTTGCTTTTTTCAGAACAAATGCCCCATGACGGCCTTGTTTTTCTGTTGCAGAGCGTGCGGTAAATGTTATAATAATTAGGTAATACCTGATTGGATGGGTCAATACTTGAAATGGGGATGATATTTGTTGGACGAATCGATTCTTGCAATCAATGGTTTGTCGGTTCCTATGCTAACGGAATTGTCCTATCGTTCCAATCTCGGTATTTCATTAAAACGTACCCTTCGGCATTTTGAGCGTGCCGCTCTTATGGAAGAGTTGTCGCGCATGACGCAGTGGTTGGATATGCAGGGGGTATTGGAACGCGTTGCGCTGGATTATCGCATTAAAAGCGAGGCGTCTATTGCGGCAAAGTACGAGCGGTATATTCATTCCGATCGTCAAATGCGTGAAGTGTTCAATGACATTCTGGGGTTTCGCGCAGCGTGTGACGATTATGACGAAGTGCTTGCGCTGAAAAGCGCGGCGTTTCGTATTGCGGATATGTCGCACGGAAAAGCACAGGACGATGGTTATCGCGGTGTTCACGTTTACTTTCAAGCGGATGCGGCATACTATCCGATCGAGATTCAGTTTAATCGGTTGTATGACCGTCAACTGAACAACTGGCTACATTCGTATTTATACAAAAAGAACTACCCGGACTGTGTGGGCGCGCAGCTGCGTCAAAGATACGAATCCGGGGAGATTCACGACGAAAAGGATTTTGAGGAGGCGCTGGAGGATGTGTTATCTCGTGGCGAAAGACGTTAATAAACGGGGCTGCTATGCGTTGCAGACGTCGCACGGCGCGGAACTGGTGCGCTTGAAGAAGCAATTAAACGAAATGGTCGGGAAAAAGGGTGTGCAGCTGGTGACGATCAGCCGCCCGACGGCGTATGGAGAATATGCGCCTTATGTCATCGCCGAGAATCAGGAGGAGTTCGTCCGTCTGGTGCAGACGATGTGCTGAATTTTCCGTAATATGAAAAACGACCCTTGCCTTCTTTGGCAGGGGTCGTTTTTGTGAGGGATCAGAACAAATGCCCCCATGACAGTCTTGTTTTCATGTCGATCTGGACGAGCTGGGCGTAGAGGCGGGACAGATCGCCCATCCAGTGTTCCGCCGACGCGTTCGCCTCGACGTGGCCGCGCAGCTCGTAGATCGTGTTCTCCGTCTCGTCGAGCGTCGAATGGTCGATGAAAAGCTCCCACTGTTCGCGCTTGACGTTCCATTTTTGAACGGTTAACTCGCATTGACGGCGCGCGCCGTCCCAATCTTCCGCGCGCAGGAAGCCGCCGAGCAGCTCGAAATCGGACTGGAATTCCTCAATCTCGCGGTGAATATGCTCCTGCACGAACAGCGCGGCGGTCACGAATACGGCGGCGACGAGGAGCGTGATCAAAAATGCCTTCATTCCATCGATTCCTTTCGCGCGCCGGATTTGGCTTTGTAGGGCGTGCGGCGCTTTTGGAAAAAGACCGTTCCCGCCTCGTCGACGCTCAACACGAGAACGTCCTGCGGCGCGGACACGCCGTTTTGTGACAAAATTTTTTGCAGCCAGCGCTCGTCGTGCCCGCTTTTTTGCAGGCTTTCGGGCGAAAGACAGCCGTCGGAGACGATCGTCACGGCAAGCCCTGTTTCTTTGGGAGAAAGCCCCAGCTCCTGCGCGCCCGGCGGCGCGGCGCTCTTTTTCGGGAAGACGGAAAGGTCGCCCGATGGCTCGAGAACCGCGGTCTCCACCTGCGTTAAATCGGAACAGCCCGCGATGCGGATCTGTTCCAAAAGATCGTCCACGCAAAGTCGCTGCCGTGCAAGCTCCATCTCGTCGATCTTCCCGTGACGGACGACGACGGACGGCCGCCCGACGAGCAGCGCGCGCATCGCGCGGCTTTTGAGGGTCAGAACGCTTAAGAGCATCTGCCCGACGAGCAGCGCCAGAATCGGCATCAGTCCGTGCAGCAGGGGAATGCTGTCGTCGGCCAGAGGCGTGGCGGCAAGGTCGGCGATCAGCAGCGAAAACACGAGCTCCGCGGGCGTCATCTGCCCGACCTCGACTTTGCCGCTTAAACGCATGACCGCCACGACGAAAAGATAGATGACGAACGCGCGAAGGAAGATGTTGACCATGCCGGGCGCTCCTTTCTTTATTTGAAATCCGAACGGGATGGAACGTGCGAAAAACTGCGTGCGCCGCTATTTTTCCCGCGGGAAAGAAAAATATGAGCATTGACAAACGTTATTTTTGCCGCTATAATAATCGGGTACAGGATAATACGGTCTGTTAGCTCAGTTGGCAGAGCACTGTGTTCACATCGCAGGGGTCACTGGTTCGAGCCCAGTACAGACCACCATTTCGCCGCAGGAATCGCTCCTGCGGTTTTTCTTTTGTCAAAAACAACAGCCGCGCAGATTTGACGAATAAACATAATCAGTTTAGCTGCTTCCGGACGGGAAAACGATCGTCAAAAAATGCGGCGTTGCTGTGTAACGCCGCATTTTTGATGCTTTACAGTTTTGAGATAGAGATTTTTCGCTTTTGGCTAAGTGAAAAGCGGAGGCGACGCCGGAAGCGTCGCTCGAGCATTTTCACAACGCCAAAACGGAAAAGATCAAGGGGTGCTGCGGCTGAAAGAACGCCGGTCGGAACGAGACCTATTTGCTCCGGCGCCGCGTTGCAAGCCCTCGAAATAGACCCGCTATGTCTTCGGACTTGCGCCTTGCTCCGAAACAAATACGGCTCGTTCGGACTCTTCGACCGCAGCGCGTCTGCTTTGAGGGCAATACGCGAAAGAGAAGGGACGCATACCGCGTGGTATGCGTCCCGACGAGACATGACAGTGTCCCAAAGCAGGCGCTCTGCGGCGGCGTTATTCAGCCGCAGTACCCCTTTTAAAACCGATTGGTTTCTTATTTGGAGGCAGCTTTCGGCACGGTCGTTTTTTTTGCGGAAAAAAACCGCGTTCGGCTCGTTTGGGCGCGCCGCGTCTCGATTTCTCCCAAAACGCGCCTGTGCGCGGACGCGTTTCGATGCTATAATAAAAGCGTCCGCATTTTGATAAGGAACGATTGGTTTTTCGGAGGAATTTCATGAAGGTATCCGCAATGCACGCGGCGGGCGTGAATCCCGCGCGTTTTCTGCTGCCCGCGGGCGGCGATATGTCCAAATGGTCGGTCATCGCGTGCGACCAGTTCACGTCTCAGCGCGAATATTGGGAAGCGCTCGACCGCTTCGTCGGCGACGCGCCGTCCGCGCTGCGGCTGATTTTGCCCGAGGCATATCTGGAAGACGCCGATTCGGACGAGAAGATCGCCGCTGCCGTCCGCGCAATGGAAGATGATGTGTCGCGCGGCGTGCTGCAAGAGACGAAACCGGGCTTCGTCGCCATCGAGCGGACGATCGCCTCGGGCGTGCGGCGCGGCGTGGTCTGCACGATCGATCTGGAATGCTACGATCCCGCCGGGCGCGGCAGCATCCGCCCGACGGAGGGGACGATCGCCTCGCGCGTTCCCCCGCGCATGCGCGTTCGAAAAAACGCGCCGCTTGAGCTGTCGCACGTCATGCTCCTTTGCGACGACCGCGAGGACACATTCTTCGGCGCGGTGCGCCGCGAGGCGGAAGCGCTTTCGCCCGTTTACGATTTCGAGCTTTCGATGGGCGGCGGGCATCTTCGCGGCGTCGTGATCGACGACGAATCCGCGCTTTGCCGCATCGACGCGGCGTTTGCAAGGGCGCAGGCCGAAAGCGCCGCGCGAAACGGCGAAAACGCGCCGTTTCTCGTCGTCGGCGACGGCAACCACTCGCTCGCCGCGGCAAAAGGCCATTGGGAGAATTTAAAGGCCGCGGGCGCGGCGGCGGATCACCCCGCAAGATACGCGATGGTCGAGATCGTCAACATTCACGATCCCGCGGTCGTGTTCGCGCCCATCCACCGCGCCGTGTTCGGCACGACGCGCGAAACGCTCGGTGCGGCGCTTGCAAAAGCGGCGAACGCGCGCGGCTATGCTGCGGGCTTTTCGGACGAAAAAGCGTGCGAGGGAGTCCTTGTGCCCTGCATGGCGGGCGAAGAGGCGTTTTTCTTTCATGCCGAAAACCCGCAGAATCGCTGGGCGGTACACGTCGTGCAGGAGCTGCTCGACGATGCGCTCAAAACCCTTCCGAACGCGCAGATCGACTACATCCACGGCGACGAGACGCTGGCTTCCCTCTGCCGCGAGCGCAATGCGATCGGATTTTTCCTGCCCAACACGGATAAAGATTCATTTTTCCGCATCATCGGCGACAACGGCGCACTGCCGCGCAAAACGTTCTCCATCGGCACGGCGACACAGAAGCGCTATTACACCGAGGCGCGCGCGATCCGCTGAGAGCCGCCGAAACTTGACAAATCAGGACGCGTTCCGTATAGTGGAATTTAACGCGGGTTTTCTCCCGCGCGAAGGATGGAAGGCTGCGGCGGGTTGCGAATAAAAATTCGCCGCGACGGAAGAAGGAGAAAGAAGATGACAGTGAAAGTCGTAAAATTCGGCGGCAGCTCCCTTGCCGACGCCAAACAGTTTGAAAAAGTGCGCAGGATCATCGAAAGCGACCCCGCGCGCAGGTTCGTCGTCCCCTCCGCGCCCGGAAAACGCGACAAAAACGACGAAAAAGTGACGGATCTTTTGTATCGATGCTACAGCGCGCGCGACGACCGTCAGACGTACGAGCAGACGTTCGCCCACATTCGCGAGCGTTATCTTCAAATCGAGCGCGATCTCGGCGTGGACGCCGGGATGAGCGACGCGCTGGAGAGCGTCAAATACGAGATGCTCTTCCAGTCCGCGCCCGATTACGCCGCAAGCCGCGGTGAATATTTAAACGGCCGCCTGATGGCCGCATACCTCGGGTTCCCCTTCATCGACGCCGCCGACGTCATCGTCTTTGACGAAAACGGCACATTTAATCCCGCTTTAACGCAGGTTTCCCTGCGCGAGCGGCTCAAGAATGTCGACTGCGCGGTGATCCCCGGGTTCTACGGCGCGGCGCCTTCGGGGCGGATCGTGACGTTCACCCGCGGCGGCAGCGACATCACCGGCTCCGTCGTGGCGGCCGCCGTCGGCGCGGACATCTATGAAAACTGGACGGACGTCTCCGGCTGCCTCATGGCAGACCCGCGCATCGTCAAAGACGCGCGCCCGATCGGCGTCGTCACCTATAACGAGCTGCGCGAGCTTGCCTACATGGGCGCGACCGTCATGCACGAGGACGCGATCAACCCCGCCCGCCAGGCGAACATCCCGATCCACATCTTAAACACGAACGCCCCCGGAGACGCGGGCACGCGCATCGTCTCGCGCATCGCTCCCGAGGAAATGGCCGCGCGCGGCGTCATCACGGGCATCGCGGGCAAGAAGGGCTTTTGCATCATCACGCTGGAAAAGAACATGATGCACAACGAGATCGGCTTCGGCCGCAAGGTTCTGAGCGTTCTGGAAATGCACCGCGTCTCCTTTGAGCATATGCCCTCGGGGATCGACACGCTGTCGCTCGTCATCGACGAACGCGGCATCCCCGATCTTGAGAAGCTGCTTGCGGATCTGACGCACGTCTGCCACCCCGACTCGATCGAGATCGTGCGCGGCATCGCGCTGATCGCCGTCGTCGGCCAGGGCATGGCGGGCCACAAGGGCACCGCCGCGCAGCTTTTCGGCTCGCTGGCCGATGCGGACGTCAACATCCGCATGATCGACCAGGGCTCCAGCGAGATGAACATCATCCTCGCCGTCGAGGAGGCGGACTTCGAACCCGCCGTGCGCGCCGCTTATACGGCGTTTGAAAAGTAAAACCGCAAAAAACCGCGCCGCCTCCGATCGTATTTTGCATGTCGGAAGCGGCGCTTTTCAAAATCGCCTTGATTTCTGTGTTAGAAAGGGATCCCCGCCGTGAGCCATGATGCCGTCAACACAATCATTGTCTTTTTCATTCTGCTTTTGAGCGGGTTCTTTCTGTCAAAGGGCGGCATTCTGGACGAAAAAACGAGCCGCAAGCTGACGCAGCTCGTGCTTTTGGTCTGCATTCCCGCGATGATGCTCGTCAACATCGTGACGTATTTCGAACCCGAGAGCTTTCGCGACGCGGGCGCGGCGCTGTTTGTGCCGATCGCCGCGGGATACATCTGCTGGGCGGTTTCGATGGCGTTTGCCAAAGTCCTCGGCGTGCGGGAACAAAGCCGCGGCGTGTTCGCCGCCGCCTGCTCGTGTTCCAACACGGTGTTCGTCGGGCTGCCCGTCTGCCAGGCGCTCTTCGGGCCGCAGGCGTCGATCCCCGCACTGTTTTACTTTCTGGCCAACACGCTGACGTTCTGGACGGCGGGCGTGTGGGGCATCCGCCGCGACACGGGCGTGCGCGCGCCGTTTTTCTCCAAACAGACGCTCAAAGCGCTTTTGTCTCCGTCGCTCATCGCCATGCTCGTCTCCCTCGCGATCCTGCTGCTGCGCATTCCGATTCCGTCGGCGGTCATGCTCGCGGCGGGCAAGCTGTCGGCGACGGGGACGCCGCTTGCGATGATGATCGCGGGCGGGGTGATCCATCGCGGCCTTCAAAACGGCATCTTCCGAAGATGGGAGGTCGCGGTCGCCATTCTCGGCAAGGTCGTGCTGCTGCCCGCGATCACCTACGCTTTGACCCGCCTTTTCGGACTTTCCGGCATCACGCAGCATGTGCTGGTCGCGCAGGCGGCCATGCCGTTGATGAGCCAGATCACGATCGTCGCGCAGTCAAGCGGCGCGGACGACGAGCTGGCAAGCGCCGCAAGCGCGCTGTCGATGCTTTTGCTGTTCGCCGTCATGCCGATTTTGTCGGCAATGTTCGGCTGAAACCAAAAAAGGCGGAAAATTTATCTTCCTTGATTTCAAAGGAGTATCATCCATGGACTTTTTCTCTCAGGCGGCGGAGCGCATGGCCCCGCTTGCCGATCGCATGCGCCCGAAGACGCTCGACGAGTTTATCGGGCAGGAACACATCGTCGGCAAGGGGCGGCTCCTTCGCCGCGCCATCGCCGCCGACACGCTGACCAGCTGCATCTTCTACGGCCCGCCGGGCTGCGGCAAGACGACGCTCGCGTCGATCATCGCGTCGAACACCAAGAGCGCGTTCGCCAAACTGAACGCCGTCACAAGCGGTGTCGCCGACGTGCGCGAGGTCATCGCCGACGCGGAAAACCGCCTGCGCGGCGAGGGGCGAAAGACCTATCTTCTGCTCGACGAGTGCCATCGCTGGAGCAAGGCGCAAAGCGACGCGCTTTTGCCCGCGCTGGAAAAGGGGACGATCCGCTTCATCGGCTCGACGACCGAAAACCCGATGATCTCGATGACCCCCGCGATCGTCTCCCGCTGCCGCGTCTTCGAGTTTCGCGCGCTGTCCGCCGCCGACGTGGAAAAAGCCGTCCGCCGCGCGCTGAACGACTTCGACGACGGGCTGGGCTTCATGAAGATCGACATGCCCGATCCCGTCATTGCGCATTTGGCCGACATGAGCAACGGCGACGTTCGCGTGGCGCTGACCGCGCTGGAGCTGGCCGCGCTTTCGACCGACGCGGACGAAAAAGGCGTCGTGCACATCGACGACGCGGTCGTCGAGGATTCCATGCAGCAGCGGGTCATGCCGATGGACGATTCGCTGTATTACGACATGCTGTCGGCGTTTTGCAAGAGCCTTCGCGGCAGCGACTCGACCGCCGCGCTCGGCTGGGCGGCGCGGCTTCTTGCGGCCGGGTGCGATCCGCATTTGATCGTCCGCCGCGTCATGGCGCACGCCAGCGAGGACGTCGGCCTTGCCGACCCGATGGCAATGGTGCAGGCGGTCTCCGCGATGCAGGCGCTGAATTTTATGGGAATGCCGGAGGCGAAACTGCCCATCGCGCAGGCGATCATCTACGTCTGCGAAGCGCCGAAGTCGAACGCCGTCGTCATGGCGATCGATCGGGCGATGGACGATGCGAAGACCATGCGGCACGAGAACGTCCCCGAGCATCTGCGCGACACGCACTACAAGGGCGCGGAAAAGCTCGGCCGCGGCGAGGGGTATCAATATCCGCACGACTTCCCCGGCCACTATCTGCCGCAGAATTACCGCCCCGCCGGGCTGGAGGGCGCGGATTACTACGTCCCCGGCGAGCTCGGCTTTGAAAAAGAGCTGCAAAAGCGCCGCGCCGAGCGCAGAAAGATCGACGAGGCGTACAAAAAAACGGGGAAATAAGCGATTGGCATGCAACCCGCCGCATGATACAATGAGAGCGAAGAACACGGAACATCATTTTTTCGCCGGGCATTAAAAATGCGCGGTGAAGTTCAAATTCCCGAAAACGGAGGAAATGAAAATGACCAACGAAATTCTGACGCTCATCAAAACGCGGCGGAGCATTCGATCCTTCAAGCCCGACGCCGTGCCGCAGGAACTGCTCGACGCCGTTCTGGAGGCGGGAACGTACGCGCCGACCGGCGGCGGCCGCCAGTCCCCGACGATCGTCGCGGTCACGTCCGAAACATACCGCAGGCAGATCGAAAAGCTCAACGCGGCGGTCATGGGCAAGGACACCGATCCGTATTACGGCGCACCCGTCATCGTCCTCGTTCTGGCGGACGGCGCGGCGAACACGTTCGTCGAGGACGCAAGCTGCGTGCTGGAAAACATGATGCTCGCCGCCGCGTCGCTCGGCCTCGGGTCCGTCTGGATCCACCGCGAGCGCGAGATCTTCGACAGCGAAGAAGGCAAAGCGCTGCTTCGCCAATGGGGTCTGCCGCAGACGCTGCGCGGCGTCGGCAGCATCGCGCTCGGCTATGCCGCCGCCCCCGCCCCCGCGCCCGCCCCGCGCAAGGAGGGCTATATCGTCCGCGTGTAAAAGGTTAAATGACAAACGGCCGTCGGAGCTGCTTCCGACGGCCGTTTTGTTTGGGGAAAAATTGACAAGCGAATTCGTTAAAACTTCCCGATTTATATAAAGCTCACGCATAACGCGACAGCTATTGTTATAAAAATCGGCTGTTTATATCATAATGGCGTAATATTTTGCGTTCATGGCAATAAAAAGCGGTTCTTATCGCGACAGATCCGAAAAACAGAGCGCGCGTTTCAAGCATAAAGCCCGTAAAAAGGCCAAAAGCGTTCACGCATTATTTGCATGAACGCTTTTGACTTCGTATGTTCTTATTCCGCCTTCTCCAGCGTCCTCGTCGCGACGAGGTTCGCGCCGGTGTCGGCAAAGTTTTCGGCGAGGACGTCGCCGACGCGGACGGGGGCTGCGATATGGATTGCGCCTAAGGCCTCCGCCGCGGCGAGGAGCTTGCTTTTTGCGATCGGGCGGTCGGTCTTGACGGGGCAGCGGCGGATCGCCGCGCCCGAGACGGCGACGGTGCTGGTGAGCGTGCGCGTCGGGTTCGTCAGTTCGTCTTTGGCATACGCCGCGCCGCGCGGGCAGGCGTTGCCGGAGGTTTCGAGCGTTTCGGTGTCGATGCTGACGCGGCAGCCCTTGGGGCAGCCGATGCAGACGAGAACTTTTTTCATTTCGGTTACGCCTCCCTTGCCGTGATCACGAGGTCGCCCTGCGCTTTTTCAAGCAGCGCGCGGGGGACGTTGATGCGCTCCATTTCGCCCGGCGCCATGTGTTCGCGCTTGAACGAGGCAATAAGCGTTTCGCCGCAGGTGACGTCGATGCGGCTTTGTTCGAAAATGCGGCGCACGCGGAAGAACGCCCGAAGGCCGTCGGCGTCCTCGTGCAGATTCTGCGGCACGACGTAGCCGACGTTGTCGCCCGGCGTCACGCGGCGCGTCCTGCCGGACGGTTTTCGTTCGTTTTGAATATATGCCGCCGCTGCGCGCCCCGCGCGGGCCGCCTCGTCGGAGACATAGTCCACCAGATCGTGGACGTGCAGCACGTTGCCGCAGGCGAACACGCCGTCGATCCCCGTCTGCAGGTTTTCGTCGACCGCGGGGCCGTTCGTGCGCGCATCAAGCGGCACGCCCGCCTGACGGGACAGCTCGTTTTCGGGGATCAGCCCGACGGACAGAAGCACCGTGTCGCAGTCAAAGTCCATTTCCGTGCCCGGGATGGGATTGCGGTTTTCGTCCACTTCGGAGACGGTCACGCCGGTCACGCGGTGTTTGCCGCGAATGTCGGTGATCGTATGGGAAAGGTAAAGCGGGATGTCAAAATCGTTCAGGCACTGGACGATGTTGCGCTGCAGCCCGCCGCTGTAGGGCATGACTTCGACGCAGGCCAGCACCTTCGCACCCTCGAGCGTCATGCGCCGCGCCATGATGAGCCCGATGTCGCCCGAGCCCAGAATGACGACGCGCTTGCCGACCATGTAGCCCTCGATGTTGACGAACCGCTGCGCCGCGCCCGCCGTCAGCACGCCCGCAGGCCGCGTCCCGGGGATCGAGATCGCGCCGCGCGTGCGTTCGCGGCACCCCATCGCCAGAACGATGGCCTTCGCGGACAGATTCAAATATCCCTCGCGCGGGCAGACGGCCGTGACGTGCCGGTCGTCCGTGACGGAAAGCACCATCGCGTCGGTCAGGACTTCAATGCCCGTGCCGGAAAGCTGTTCGATGAAGCGCCCCGCGTATTCCGGGCCGGTCAGCTCTTCTTTAAAATGATGCAGGCCGAAGCCGTTGTGGATGCACTGATTCAAAATGCCGCCGAGGCACACGTCGCGCTCGAGGATCAAAATGTCGGTCACGCCGGCCTCGTGCGCCGAAAGCGCCGCAGCAAGTCCCGCGGGGCCGCCGCCGACGACGATCAGATCGTATTGCTGTTTCATGCGCGTTCCTCCCCTCGAAGCGTTCCCGTCAGGATCTCGCTGCCGTCCGCATCCTGCAAAATTTCCGCGGGCGATTTATGAAGCTCGCACGCGAGAATGTCGACCACGCGCGGCCCGCAGAAGCCGCCCTGACAGCGGCCCATGCCCGTGCCCGCGCGGCGCTTGACGCCGTCGACCGAGACGGGCGGAACGGGCGAGTGCAGCGCGTCGAGAATTTCGCCCTCGGTGATCGTGTTGCAGCGGCAGATCACGCGGCCGTAGGCGGGATTTTCTTTGACGAGGCGCGCGCGCTCCTCCTGCGAACATTCGGCGAAGCGAATGCGGCGGCGCGCGTCGATGAAGCTCTCTTTTTTCTCCATGGCAAGTCCCGCTTTTTCCAGAAGATCCACCGCATAGCACGCGATTGCGGGCGCGGCGGTGAGGCCGGGGGACTTGATGCCCGCAAGGTCGACAAAACCGTCTTTTTCTTCGATGATAAAGTCGTCGCGGTCGCTGTTGGCGCGGACGCCCGCGAAGTTGCGGATGCACTGGCGAAGGTCGACGCTCGGGATCGCGCGGCGCGCGCGGCGGCGCACCGTCGACAGAACCTCCGCCGTCGTGGCGGTGTCGTCGGGATCGGGGATCTCCTCGGCGCTCGGGCCGACGATGAGGTTGCCGTGGACGGTCGGCGAGACGAGGACGCCCTTGCCCTCGGGGCCGGGGCACTGGAAGACGACCGTGTTGCAGCGCGTCCCCTCGGATTTGTCGAGCAGGTCGTATTCGCCGCGCACGGGATGGATCGTGAATTCGTGCGGCAGGAACATCTCGTGGACGGCCTGCGAATGCACGCCCGCCGCGTTGACGACAAAGCGCGTCTTGATATCGCCCTTTGTCGTGGAAAGCGTGAACGCATCGCCCGTTTTTTCGATTGCGGTCACTTCGCATTCCCGTTTCAGCTCGACGCCGTTTCGAACGGCCGTCTCGATAAACGCGAGCGTGTATTCCCACGGACAGATGACGCCCGCCGTGGGCGCATACAGCGCGCCGCGGACGTTCTCGGCGATGTTCGGCTCCATTTTGCGCGTCTCGTCGGCGTCGATCAGTCGAAGAGACGGCACGCCGTTTTTCACGCCGCGCTCGTACAATTCGCGGATCATGTTCTCGTCATGATCGTCGAACGCCGCGACGAGAGAGCCGATGCGCTTGAAGGGCACGTCCAGCTTTTCGCAGATCTCGCCCGTCATCGCGTTGCCCTCCACGTTCAGACGCGCCATGAGCGTGCCGCATTCGGCATCGTATCCGGCGTGGATGATCGCGCTGTTGGCGCGGCTCGTCCCCATCGCCACGTCGTTTTCCCGCTCCAGAACGAGAACGCGCAGTTTTCGGCGCGAAAGCTCGTAGGCCGCCGCGGCGCCGATGACGCCGCAGCCGATGATCGTTACATCGTACACGGTGCTAAAATCCCCCTGTCGTTCGTGATGGATCGCCGCGATCCGCGCGGCCGATGATCCCTGTTTGCTCCTATTTTAGCACTCAAAAGCGGCGCGCGCAATGAAGTAGCGGACAGTAAGCAGTGGTTAGTGGTCAGAACGGGACGCGGGGCGGCGAGGGATAAGCGAAGCGGCGCGCGCTGTGAAGCAGCGGGCAGTGAGCAGTGGTCAGTGGTTAGTGGTCAGAACGGGACGCGGGGCGGCGACGGACAGGCGAAGCGGCGCGCGCAGTAAAGTAGTGGGCAGTGAGCAGTGGGCAGAACGGGACGCGGGGCGGCGAGGGATAAGCG
>CAKTSO010000005.1 GCA_934613185.1 uncultured Clostridia bacterium
TTGATGTACTGCTCCAGAACCACTACATCGTCGTAGGTGAAGGCTTCCGCAAGGGCGATCTCATACTCTTCCTGAGTATTGACAATGTAAACGCCGACGCTGGAACCGCCGCAGCTTGCTTTCACCACGCAGGGAAGGGAAAGACCGTACTCCCAGAGCTCCTTCGTGGGCTCGCCTTTTTTCAGGATTGCGCCTGCCGGGGTCGGAACGCCGCTCTCCAGGAAAAGTTTCTTGGAAAGGCTCTTATCCATGGCGATGGCGCTTCCAAGATAGCCGCTGCCGGTGTAGGGGACGCCGAGCAGGTCGAGCGTCGCCTGAATGCGGCCGTCTTCGCCGCAGGCGCCGTGCATGCCGATGAACACCAGATCCGCCGCGCGGCAAAGCTCGAAGACGCCGAGGCCGACGAGGCTTCTGGACTGCCACTTGCGTTCGGTGCGGATTTTGTCAAGGTCGGGCACCTCGCCGCCGACGCTTGCCTCCGGGATCGGGGGCAGCTCGTCAAAATAGCGCTCGGCATTGCCGTCGAAGTCCTCGATGCCGAAGAACATATCCACCAAAACGGCCTTGTGGCCGAGGTTTCGAAGCGCGCGGCAGATCAGCGCGGAACTGGTAATCGAAACGTTGCGTTCGGGGCTCAAGCCTCCGCACATGACGACGATTTTCATCTTGTTTCCATCCTTTCTTTGATCGGACATCTTTGATCGGACGTCTTTGATCGGACATGCCGCCGAAAAAGTTTCGAGCGGATTTCTGTTCTTTCCCAGTATAGCAAACGCGTCCGCGCGGCACAACCGAGCGCGGCAAAAGATGGCACGATTCGGCGCAAAAACTGCACTTTTTGCCTGCCGTTCCCGGTTTTTACGGCAAAAAGCCGCATCGGATGGCGGGCAGCGGCGCACCTTTCGAACGTGATGTGCGCGTTGACGCGCGCGCCGGAAAAATGATAAAATAGGGTGTATCCCAATTATCGGTTCTTCCGCCGGAAACGAGGTTCATATTTCATGGAACGTTACTACCAGCCCGACATCGAAACGGCGAGCCGCGAACAGCTTCGCACCTGGCAGAGCGAACGACTCGTCAAACAGGTCCGCCACGTCTGGGACAGCCTTCCCATCTATCGCAAAAAGATGGAAGATGCGGGCGTCCGTCCCGAGGATATCAAAGGCGTCGACGATCTGCATAAACTGCCGTTCGTGACCAAGAGCGACCTTCGCACGGGCTACCCCGACGGGTTCTGTGCCGTCCCGAAGTCCGTCTGCGTCCGCATCCATTCCACCTCCGGCACGACGGGCAAGCGTGTCGTGGCGTTTTACACGCAGCACGACATCGATCTTTGGGAAGACTGCTGCGCGCGCGCGATCGTCGCGGCGGGCGGCACACGCGACGACGTCTGCCACGTCGCCTACGGCTACGGGCTTTTCACCGGCGGCGCGGGGCTGCACGGCGGCTCGCACAAGGTCGGCTGTCTGACCGTTCCCGCCTCCTCCGGCAACACGGAGCGGCAGATCATGTTCATCCGCGATTTGAACGCGACGATCCTGTGCTGCACGCCGTCATACGCGGCGTATCTGGGCGAAACGATGAAGGAAATGGGCTTAACCCCCGACCGGATCCCGCTCAAGGCCGGCATTTTCGGCGCGGAGGCCTGGAGCGAGAGCATGCGCCGCGACATCGAGCAGACGCTCGGCATCAAGGCCTACGACATCTACGGTCTGACGGAGCTTTCCGGCCCCGGCGTGGCGTTTGAATGCTCGCAGCAGCAGGGTATGCACATCAACGAAGACCACTTCATCGCCGAGATCATCGACCCCGAGACGGGCGAAGTGCTGCCCGACGGGCAAAAGGGCGAGCTGGTGTTCACGTCGATCACGAAGGAGGCGTTCCCGCTTCTTCGCTACCGCACGCGCGACATCTGCGTTTTAAACCGCGAGCCCTGCGCCTGCGGCCGCACGCACGTGCGCATGTCCAAGCCCATGGGCCGCTCGGACGACATGCTCATCATCCGCGGCGTCAACGTCTTCCCGTCGCAGATCGAAACCGTGCTTTTGAACAGCGGATATCCCGCGAACTATCAGATCATCATCGATCGCGTCAGGAACACCGACACGCTCGACGTGCGTGTGGAAATGACGAACGAAATGTTCACCGACAACCTCGGCGAAATCGACCGCCGCCAAAAAGCGCTGGTCGATTCTCTGCGCGCCATGCTCGGCCTGACGGCGAAAGTCACGCTCGTGGCGCCCAAGTCCATCACGCGAAGCGAAGGCAAAGCCGTGCGCGTCATCGACAACCGCAGAATCTGACGCGCATCATCCCATCAAGGAGGTATCTTATGAGCATCAAACAGCTTTCCGTCTTTATGGAGAACCGTCCCGGCACGCTTTTGACGCTGACAGGCATCCTCGCCGCGCACGACATCGACATGCGCGCGCTTTCCATCGTCGAGACCGAGGATTTCGGCATTGCCCGCATCATCGTCGACGACGTCTACGAGACTGCGACGATCTTGAAGGACGAAGGATACGTCTCGTCGATTACGCCCGTCATCGGCGTCTACATCCCCAACGTCCCCGGCGGGATGAACAGGGTTTTGACGCTGCTTGCCGACGCGAACGTCAATATCGAATACATGTACGCCTTCCTCGGCGCGCGCACGTCCGACCAGGCGACCATGATCTTCCGCGTGGCCGACAACGCCGCCGCGTCCGCCGCGCTGACGGCGGGCGGCGTCCGCCTGATCGAGCAGGAAGACGTCGCGGATCTTTGATCGGCATCCGAAAAACGCGCATACGAAAAAGCCGCATCCGATCGGATGCGGCTTCTGTTTTGTCTTGCGATCTAATTATTTTTCCTGCTGCGCGCGGGTGTAGAGGATCAGGCCGCCTGCAAGAAGGATCTTGCGAAGGCGGGGCGAGGCCTCGAGCTTCGTCTTAAAAGACGTGCCGCGCGTGACGTTTTTGACGACGATCTCCTCGCCCGATTCGACCTGCGCGGGGGCGTTCTCGATGACGAGTTCATCGCCCTGCGCGACCGCGTCGTAATCGGCGGGATCGGCGAACACGAGCGGCAGAATGCCGGAGTTGATGAGGTTCGCCATATGAATGCGCGCGAAGCTCTTGGCGATCACGGCGCGCACGCCGAGATACAGCGGCACGAGCGCGGCGTGTTCGCGGCTGGAGCCCTGGCCGTAGTTCTCGCCCGCGACGAGGATGCCGCCGCCGTTTGCCTTCGCGCGGGCGGGGAATTCGGGATCCACGGGCGTAAGGCAATAATCCGAAAGATACGGAATGTTGGAGCGATACGGCAGAAGGCGCGCGTTGCTGGGCATGATATGGTCGGTGGTGATGTTGTCCTCCATTTTAAGGAGCACGCCGCCTTCCACGTCGCCCTCCATCGCCTTGTTGATCGGGAAGGGCTTGATGTTCGGGCCGCGGACGACCTCGACCGCGGACGGATCCTCCGCGGGCGGGATGACCATGCTGTCATCCGCCGGGAAGACGTCGGGAAGCTCGACGGCAAGATCGATTTCGGGTGAGAGCGTGCGCGGGTCGGTCACGACGCCGGTCACGGCGCTGGCCGCGGCGGTCTCGGGGCTGACCAGATAGACGTTCGCCGAGACGGTGCCGGTGCGGCCTTTGAAGTTGCGGTTGAACGTGCGAAGGGAGACGGCGTCCGTGCCGGGCGCCTGACCCATGCCGATGCACGGGCCGCACGCGCACTCCAGAAGGCGCGCACCCGCGCAAAGAAGATCGTTCAGCGCGCCGTTTTCGGCGATCATCGACAGCACCTGGCGAGAGCCGGGCGACACGACGAGCGAAACGCCGTCGGCCACATGGCGGCCCTTCAAAATGCGCGCCGCGCGCATCAGATCAAGATACGAAGAGTTCGTGCAGGAGCCGATGCAGACCTGATCGACCTTTTTGCCCGCGAGCTCGGAGACGTCGCAGACGGCGTCGGGGCTGTGCGGACAGGCGGCCATCGGACGCAGCGCGCCGAGGTCGATGTCGATCGTCTTTTCGTAGACGGCGTCGTCGTCCGCGCAAAGAGGCGTGAAATCCTTCTCGCGGCCCTGCGCCTTCAAGAACGCACGGGTCACTTCGTCGCTGGGGAAGACGCTCGTCGTCGCGCCCAGTTCCGCGCCCATGTTCGTGATCGTCGCGCGCTCGGGGACGGAGAGATTCGCCACGCCGTCGCCGGAATATTCGATGATCCTTCCGACGCCGCCCTTGACGCTCAAAATGCGAAGGACTTCCAAAATGACGTCCTTCGCCGCCGCGCCGCGGGGCAGTTTGCCGTGCAGGCGGACGTTGACGATGTTGGGCATCGGGATGTAATACGCGCCGCCGCCCATGGCGACCGCCACGTCGAGGCCGCCCGCGCCGATGGCGAGCATGCCGATGCCGCCGCCCGTGGGGGTATGGCTGTCTGATCCCAGAAGCGTCTGCCCCGGCACGCCGAAGCGCTCGAGGTTGACCTGATGGCAGATGCCGTTGCCCGGGCGGGAGAAGTAAATGCCGTGTTTTTTCGTCACGGTCTGGATATATTTATGGTCGTCGGCATTTTCGAAGCCGACCTGAAGCATGTTGTGATCGATATAAGCGGTGGAACGCAGCGTGCGGACGCGGTCGATCCCCATGCTCTCAAACTGAAGATAAGCCATGGTGCCGGTCGAGTCCTGCGTGAGCGTCTGGTCGATCCTAAGCGCGATTTCCTGCCCCGGGATCATTTCGCCGGAGACGAGGTGCGATGCAATCAGCTTTTGTGCAAGCGTCATTCCCATCGTGTTTCCCCCTGTTCTATCGCAGATTCCTGCAATAATTTTTGTTGCTCCTTCATTTTGAAGCGAAACGCGGCAAATGTCAACACCGCCGCGCGGATTTGAACGAGACATTTATCTATGGTATGATAGACGGGATTCCACACGGGAGGGGACGGCACATGGAACGCATTTTGCGCGCGCGGGAACTGCTCGAATCCCATACGCCGATGAAGAGCGACTGCGGCGCGCTGTGCGGCGGCGCGTGCTGCGGGGGAAGCGACGAAGACGGCATGGCGCTTCTGCCCGGCGAGGCCGCGCTCTATCAAAACGCCGACTGGTGCCGCGTGATCCGCCGCGGGGAGGACGACATTCTCGTCTGCCGCGGGGTCTGCCCGAGAAAAGAGCGGCCGTTTTCGTGCCGCATTTTCCCGCTGTTTGTCAAAATGACGGAGGAAAAATCGACGCTCGTTCTCGATCCGCTTGCAAAAAGCGTCTGTCCGCTTGCGGGCGGGAGCGTTCGCGCGCTCGACCGCGAATTTGTGAAAAACGCCAAAGAGGCGCTGCGGGCGCTTCTTTCCGATCCCGCCATGCGGGAATTTTTCAAGCGGCAAAGCGCTTTGCGCGACGAAGCGTTTCAAAGCCCGCTGTTTTCCCTGTTCCCGTAAATCCGATCAAACTTCATTATATATAGTAAGGAGACCTCACATGGACGCCTACGTCTATTTGCGAAAAAAACATAAACTCCTGCGCGACGCGACCGTTTCCTATCCCGACGACGCGGCGCCCGCCGACGCCATCGCCGACTGCCTGGAGCCGCTTCTCGTCCCCTGGGACATTCCGCGCCCCGTCGTGCTGCAGCGTCACTGCCGCGATTTTGAAAACTTCGGCAGAGCGATCTTCAAAAAGGACGATTTCGTCGAATCGTTTCCTTACGATATGCTCGAGATCGAGTGCGCTGTGCGCGCCGACGGCATCCCCGAGGACGAATTTTCCGACTTCGAGGGGTTGTTTTAAGAAAAACGTTTTTTCGAAAAAAGCGGCTTGTAAATTCTTTAAGCTGTTTCCAAATGAGAAAACAATCGTCAAAAAACGGCATTTGTTGAAATGCCGTTTTTTGATGCTCGGAAACGCTCCCCTTGTTTTTCCATGAGTGGCGCGCGCGGCGCGCGGGCAAACTGTCGATAGCGGCGGTTTTTGCCGAAATTCAAAAAGGGGGAGTTGAGAAAAATGTCCGTTTTGACCATCGTCGCGCTGATCCTCGCGATCGTCGGCGCGATCAACTGGGGGCTTGTGGGGCTGTTCCGCTTCGACCTCGTCTCCGCGATCTTCGGCGGCGCGGGAATGGGTGCTGTGGCGCTTTCCGGCGCTTCGCGCATCGTGTTCGTGCTGGTCGCCATCGCGGGGCTGTGGTGCATCCCGCTTCTGTTCCGAAAAGACACGGAACACGACTGACGTAAAGGTTTATCGAAAGCGCATTATACCAGCTGTTTCCAGATAAGAAAACAATCGTCAAGAGAATGCGGTGTTGCGGCGCAACACCGCATTTTCTTGATGCTTGCAGTTTTGAGCCAGAGATTTTTCGATTTTGGCTAAGTGAAAAGCGGAGGCGACGCCGGGGCGCGTCGCCCAAGCATTTTCACAACGCCAAAACGGAAAATAGCAAGGGGTGCTGCGGTTGAAAGAACGCCGGTCGGAACGGGCCGTATTTGCTCCGGCGCTGCGTTGCAAGCCCTCGAAATAGGCCCGCTATGTCTTCGGCCTTGCGCCTTGCTCCGAAACAAATACGGCTCGTTCGGACTCTTCGACCGCAGCGCGTCCGCTTTGAGGGCAATGCGCGGAAGAGAAAGGACGCATACCGCGTGGTATGTGTCCCGACGAGACATGACAGTGTCCCAAAGCTGGCGTGCTGCGGCGGCGTTATTCAGCCGCAGTACCCCTACAAAACCGATTGGAGGCTTGTCTGGAGACAGCGCCATCTTTTATTTTGTATCAAACGTCAAAAATCCATCCGTTCGACGCCGCGTTCCCGCATAGGCAATGGCATTTCGGGAACACCGCTTTTTTCCGCGCGCCCGCCTCTTTATAATGAATGCAATTCATAACCGTTTCGCGCCTTTTTAAGATGCGGAACCGCGAAAACGAGGAGGTCATTTTTCCCGTGAAGAAAAAACCGTTCCGCCGTGCATGTCGCATTCTCTGTCTCATGCTCATGGTCTGCACCGTGCTTGCGGCGCTCCCGATGACGGCGCGCGCCGAGGGCGACCCGTATATCAGCCGCGTCGATTTGTCCACCAACGTTCCCGACTATAAGGCCGGCGACACGCCGCGCGCCACCGTGACGATCGAAAGCGGCGACTGCCATGTCGCCTACGAATGCTGGCGCGAAATGTATCAGAAAGAAGAGGGCGGCGTCTGGTACGCGCGCGCCTGGTGGTATTCCGATCCCGACAAGATGGCGAAGCTTTCCGACAACCAGAAGTTCACGCAGTTCGAGGCGGGAAAAGAATATTCCCACTACGTCGTCCTGGAAGCGGATCTCGGGCATATCTTCAGCGCGTTGGATACGCTTAAAGTCCATATCGACGACTCCGAGTTCGCCTTCACGCGGGTGAACCTCGCTCAGGAGGACATGGGGATGACCACGATCGTATATGGGATCAACTGGCTGTCCGTTCCCGCCGAAGACACCGTCATCACCGACGTCAACCTTTCGGGCATCAACAAGTCGCTCGACGCGGCGTCGCCCGTGCAGTTCACCGCGCAGATCGCCGACGCGGATCAAATGACGATCGCCGAAGAAGCGTGGGAAAAATCCACTTACGGCGAGGATCCGCCCGTCGACGATATCATCAAGAGCACCGACGCCGAGGCCGACCGCTATCCTGTTGCGGGCGGCGAGTACTGGTACAGCGTCACGCTTACGGCAAAGGACGGCTACGTCTTCTCGGACGCGTTCAACGATTCCGATTACGCGGGGCGCGTTTCCTTCGTCGTCGACGGTAAAAATTATTACGGCTGCACTTACGTCAAAGACAACGGCAAGACGCTCGTGGCATGGGAGTTCATGCCGCCCGTGACCGCCATTGATTCCACGCCCTCCGTCACGAAAATCGGCGACGTGGACATCGAGGGCGTCAAGTTCGACTACGCCCCGGGCGACGCGCCCGCAGCCTCCGGCCGCAAACTCGATCCCTACGACGAATATTACGACATCGAATACGAGTATTGGGAGCAGATGGAAGAAACGTCGCCGGGCGTGATGGAGCCCGTCGCGTTCTGGTATTCCGATCCCGCAAAGAACGCCGCCCTTCCGGAAAACAAACGCATTACGTCGTTTGAAGAGGGCAAGACATACATGTACAGCGTGTCGCTCGTCGCGCGCGACAACTGCGAGTTTTCCGAAAACAGCCGCGTCATGGTCAACGGCAGCTTCGTCGACGCGCGCAACGTCATCAACTCGACGAACCGCCTGTTCGTGACCGCGATCCGAACGATCAAGCCCGAGACGATCCATTCTCAGGCGATCGATCTGATCGAGATCAACGGCGCATCCCTCTCGTTTTCCGCCGGGGACAAGCCCGTCTTCACCGGGTCCGTTCCCGAAGGCGCGCCGTACGTTTATCAGCACGAGCGCTGGGTCGCGGCGGACGGCAAATCGTGGATCACCTCCGCCGACTTCTGGAACCACCCCGGCGAGGGTGAAACGCTCATCGATGCGTTCAAAGAAAACGTGACTTACACCTACGGGCTGTATTTCAAGGCGAGCGAGGGCTATCACTTTACGCGCAACACGCGCTTGAAGGTCAACGGCAAGTTCGTAAACTACACCGTCAGCTACATTTCCATTGACGATCCCGATTTCATGCCCACCTACTGGATCACGACCGATATTGCTTTGACGCCCGAAGCGGACGGCTATCGCGTCATCGAAGGCGCGGACAGCGTCTGGACGCGCGACAGCGGACTTGCGCTCCGCTTCCGCGCGAACGGCGATTTTGATCGGTTCTCCCATCTTCTCATCGACGGAACCCCTCTGCCGCAGGATCGGTACACCGCCGTTTCCGGCTCGACGATCGTCCAGATCAAGGCTTCCTGTCTGAACGAACTCGCCGTCGGAAAGCACAAGGTCACGTTCGTCTATCGGGACGGCGAATGCAGCGCCAACTTTACGATCCAAGCCTCCGGCGCAGCGCCCGACAAGCCCGCGAAGACCGGCGACACGGCGTCCCCTGCGCTTTGGATCGCGCTCGCCGCTTTGGCCGCCGCAAACGCGCTGGCCGCCGTGTATTTCGATCAAAAACGAAGGCAGTCCGCGTAAATCCACACACAAAAAGCAGCTTCAAAGCTGCTTCCGGATAAGAAAACAATCGTCAAAAATACGGCGCTGCTAGGCAACGCCGTATTTTTGATGCTTGCAGTTTTAAGCTAGAGATTTTTCGCTTTTGGCTAAGTGAAAACCGAAAAATCTTTAGCTTAAAACCGATTGGATTCTTATCTGGAGGCAGCTAAAACAGAAGCTGCTTTTTTGATTTTCATGTGATACAATGAATCTAACGTTTGGAACGAAACAAATTTAAATTTCGGAGGTTTTTTCTCATGCCGGATCAATTTCATGTCATGGGGCTCGGACACGTCGGCATTCATGTTCGCGATCCGGAGCGCTCCAAGGCGTTTTATCGCGATATGCTCGGATTTTCCGTCGTTTGGGAGTTTTCTTCGCCCGACAATCAGCTGCTTTTTATGGGCAACGGCTCGTGCGTCATCGAGATCATGCAGACGGACGACGAGCTTTCCGACGGGCATCTGAATCATCTGTCGCTTCTGGTCGGCGACGTCAAACGCGCGAAGGAAGAGTTGGAGCAAAAGGGCGTCCGTTTTGAGACGGACATCATCTTCGACGGCGATCTTTACCCGCGCGGCGAGCTGTTCGCCATGTTCCGCGGCCCCGACGGCGAGCGGCTCCAGATCGAGCAGATTTTGTAAATTTTGCCGCACTAAAAACAGCCGCGCCGCGTAAATTTGCGCATACAAAAAGCAGCCTCGCACAGAGGCTGCTTGTTTTTCGCGTTACTCCCAGTTTGTATGGAACACGCCGTCCATATCGTCCCTCTTATAAGTATGCGCGCCGAAAAAGTCGCGCTGCGCCTGCAAAAGGTTCGCGGGAAGCTGCTCGCTGCGCACGCCGTCGTAATACGAAAGCGCGGAGGAAAAGCTCGGCGCGGGGACGCCGCAAAGCGCCGCGTTCGCCACGACGCGCCGCCATGCGCCTTGCGCGCGGGAGATCGCCGCGCGGAACGTCTCGTCCAAAAGAAGATTGGAAAGCCCCGCGTCGTGTTCGTAGGCGCGGGCGATGTCGTCCAGAAACTGCGCGCGGATGATGCAGCCACCGCGCCAGGAGCGCGCGATCGCCGCGAAATCCAGATCCCAATGATAGGCGCGCGAGGCGGCGGAGAGAATCGCGAAGCCCTGCGCATAGGAGCAGATTTTGCTTGCGTAGAGCGCCTCTGCGATGTCGTCGACGAGCTGTTTTTTGTCGCCGTCGAACGATTTGTTCGGGCCGTCCAGAACTTTGGAAGCCGCAACACGCGTGGCTTTGTCGGCGGACAGACAGCGCGCGTAGACCGCCTCGGCGATCGTCGGCGCGGCGACGCCCAGAATCAGCGACTGCTGGCTCGTCCACATGCCGGTGCCCTTCTGCCCCGCGCAGTCGAGGATATGCCGCACGAGCGGCTCCCCCGTCTTTTCGTCGATCACGCCCAGAATTTTCGCCGTGATCTCGACCAGATACGACGACAGCTTCCCGCGGTTCCATTCCTCGAACACCGCGCGCATCGCCTCCTCGTCAAGGCCCGCCAGCGCGCGCAGAAGATGATAGCTTTCGCAGATGAGCTGCATGTCGCCGTACTCGATGCCGTTATGCACCATTTTGACGAAATGCCCCGCGCCGTCCGTTCCGATGTAGGTGCAGCAGGGTTCGCCGTCCGCCGCCTTGGCCGCGACCGCGGTGAGCATCGGGGCGACACGCTCCCACGCCGCTTTTGAGCCGCCGGGCATGAGGCTCGGGCCGCGGCGCGCACCCTCCGCGCCGCCGGAGACGCCGACGCCCATAAATTCCACGCCGCGCGCTTTCGCAAGTTTCACGCGGCGGATCGTGTCGGTGTAAAGCGAGTTGCCGCCGTCGATGAACACGTCGCCCGCCGACAAAAGCGGCAGGAACGTCTCGAGCGTCTGATCCACGGGCGCGCCCGCGCGGATCATGACGAAGATCACGCGCGGGGATTTCAGCGCCGCGCAAAGTTCCTCGGGGCTGTCGCAGCGAACGAAATTGCCGTTTCCGGCGTCCTTCATAAAGGCGTCGGTAAACGACGCATCGCGGTCGTACACGGCGACGCGGAAGCCGTGTTCTTCAAAATTTCTGGCGAGGTTGCTGCCCATGACGGCAAGCCCCATCACGCCGATATCGCAAAGCTGCATCGAAATTCCTCCTTAGTTTTCTTCGTCCGTCGATTCGGAAATAATATAGCGCGGACGCGCCTTGGTCTCAAGATAAATTTTTCCGATGTATTCGCCGACGACGCCGAGGGACAAAAGCTGAATGCCGCCCAAAAAACAGATGATCGCCACAACGGACGCCCAGCCCGCGACGGCGGCGCGCATCGCGTGGCAGACGACCGCCCAGACGATGCCCGCGAAGCTCGCAAGCGTCACGAAAAATCCGAAGATCGTGACGAGGCGCAGCGGCCGCGTGGAAAGGCTCGTGATCCCATCCAGCGCGAGGGCAAGCATTTTTTTCAAAGGATAGTGGCTCTTGCCCGCAAGGCGCTCGTGCCGCTCGTAGGCAACGCTCGTGCTTTTGAAGCCGACGAGCGGGACCATGCCGCGCAAAAAGAGGTTCACCTCTTTAAAGTTGGCGAATTCGTTCAACGCGCGCGCGGACATCAGCCGATAATCCGCATGATTATACACCGTCTCCGCGCCCATCGCGTTCATGAGCTTATAGAACGTCTGCGCGGTGGTACGCTTGAAAAGCGTGTCGGTCTTGCGCGCGCTGCGCACGCCGTAGACGATCTGGCACCCGTCCAGATAGGCGCGAACCATATCGTCCATGGCGTCGATGTCGTCCTGCCCGTCGCAGTCGATGCTGATGGTGATGTCGCAGGAATCCTTCGCCGTCATGAGCCCCGCCAGCAGCGCGTTCTGATGCCCGCGGTTGCGGCTTAAAGATATCCCGGAATAATGCCGATCCGCGCGCGACAGTTCGCAAATGATCCGCCAGGTGTCGTCGCGCGAGCCGTCGTTGACGAACAGAACGCGGCTTTCCTCGGCGATCAACCCCTCTTTTGCCAGGTCTTCCAGCTTCTTTTTGAACATCGGCGCCGTGATCGGAAGCACCGCCTCTTCGTTGTAACAGGGGATGACGATCGTAAGTCTCGGCTGCATAAATTCCCTCCCCGTTTTGATAGTTCCATTATGGCAAAGCGATGCTGAAATTGCAAGCGAAGGACGCGGGAACGCAAAAAGCCGCTGTAAACCACAGCGGCTCTCACGATTCGTTTTTACACCAGTCTCTCGCACATGAGGTCGGCCAGCGCCTGCGCGTCGCGCTTCATGTCGGCAAGATCCTCGCCCTCGAGCATGACGCGAACGAGCGGCTCCGTGCCCGACAGGCGGATCAGGACGCGGCCCGCGCCGTCGTATTTTTTCTCCAGACGGCGGATTTCCTCGGCGACGACGGGGTCTTCGGCGTAGATGCGGCGTTTTTCGCTGTCGATGCGGGCATTGACGAGCACCTGCGGCAGGACGTGCATGACGCGCGACAGTTCGCGCAGGGACTTGCCCGAACGGCGGATGACGCCGCACAGTTGAAGCGCGCTGACGAGGCCGTCGCCCGTGGTGTTGTGGTCGAGGAAGATCATGTGGCCGCTCTGCTCTCCCCCGAAATTGTAGCCGTCGGCGCGCATTTTTTCAAGAACATAGCGGTCGCCCACGGCGGTCTTGACGAGTCGCAGGCCCTCGCGGCGGGCGGCGATGTCCATGCCCATGTTGCTCATGATGGTCACAACGACGGTGTCGCTTGTAAGCACGCCGCGCGCGCGCATATCCAGTGCGCAGACGGTCATGATGACGTCGCCGTCGACGATGTTCCCGTCTTCGTCCACGGCGAGCATTCGATCCGCGTCGCCGTCGAAGGCGATGCCGATCGCGCCGGGCGTCTGTTTCACGCGCTCGACGAGGGAATCCATGTGCGTCGAGCCGCATTGATCGTTGATGTTGCAGCCGTCGGGTTCGGCGTGCAGGACGGTCACTTCCGCGCCCATGCGGCGAAGCGCTTCGGGCGCGACCGCGCCGGAGGCGCCGTTGGCGCAGTCGACGACGATCTTCATGCCGGACAGGTCGACGTCCTTTAACGTGGAGCAGGCGAAATCGATGTATTTTTCCGCCGCGCCGGAAAACTCCTCGCGCGTACCGATGCCGCGCCCCGTGCCGTTGGCGACGTCGTCGCTTCGCACGAGCTTCTCGATCTCGTCTTCCGTCGCGTCGGGAAGCTTATAGCCGTCGGCGTCGAAGAACTTGATGCCGTTGAACTCGAACGAATTGTGGCTGGCGGAGATGACCGCGCCCGCGTCGAAGCCGCCCGTGCGCGTCAAATAGGCGACCGCCGGGGTCGGAACGACGCCCGCGATGACCGCCGTGCCGCCGACGGAGCAGACGCCCGCCGCCAGCGCGGATTCCAGCATGCAGCCGGAAATGCGCGTGTCTCGGCCGATCAAAATGCGGGGGCTATGCCCGTTGCGGCGCAAGACCACCGCGCCCGCCTGCCCGAGCGCGTAGGCAAGCTCGCTCGTCAATTCCGCGCCCGCCACGCCGCGCACGCCGTCCGTTCCAAACATTCGCGCCATATCAAAACCTCCAAGGTCAAAGTCGTCGTTTTCTTATCGTTTTCTTATGGTATGCCGGCGTTCGCATTTTTCACGAAGCTCCCCGGAAAACACCTTTTTTCATTATAACGCCCGCACGGCGCGCGCGTCAAACGCTTTGCGCTTTTCAAATCGCGCCGCGTGTGGTATACTGCCCGTTGCACGTTGTGCCGCGAGTTCGTGACCTTCCTCGCGTACGAAAAAGACCAAGGTTTTCGTAAAATCAAAACTAAAGGAGAACAAACGAATATGAACCAAAAGACCCATGCCCGCACCCTGTTTCTCGCCTACGCGGGGCTGATCGCCGCGCTCTACGTCGCGCTGACGTACGCGTCCGCCGCGTTCGGCCTGGCAAGCGGCGCCATCCAGCTTCGCCTGTCGGAGATCCTGACCGTGCTGCCGTACTTCACCCCCGCCGCCGTGCCGGGGCTTTTTGTCGGCTGCATCCTCGCAAACGTCCTGACCGGCTGCGCCGTATGGGACGTCGTCTTCGGCAGTCTCGCCACGCTCGTCGGCGCGCTCGTCACGCGCGCGCTGCGCAAAAAAAGCCGCTTTCTCGCGCCCGTCGGGCCGATCGCGGCAAACGCGCTGATCGTTCCGCTCGTGCTGCGACACGTCTACGGCGTGCCGGGGAGCCTTCCCTATCTTGCGCTGACGATCTTCATCGGGGAATTCGCCGCCTGCGGCATCCTCGGCATGGCGCTTTTATTCGCGCTTCAAAAACACAGCGCGCAGATTTTCGGCACACAGGACTGAACTCGATAAAAGCCCGCTGCTTTCTTATGAAAACAGCGGGCCTTTTATTTTCGCGCTCTTATTTTAAGAACATGCGGATCAACCGCAGCTTTTTTTCGGTATACGGCGCGTAGCGCATGGGAAGGTCGAGGCGCGTCGATTTTTGAAGGACGCTGCATTCGTGGCTGAACGCGTCGAAGCTCGCCCTGCCGTGATAATGCCCCATGCCGCTTTCGCCGACGCCGCCGAAGGGGAGCGCGTTCGTCGACAAATGGACGATCGTATCGTTCACGCAGCCGCCGCCGAATCGAAGGCGCGCATGTGCGTCGCGGACATGTGCGCGAGATTCCGAAAAGACATAGAGCGCCAGCGGGCGGTCGCGCGACTGCAGCGCCCGGATCGCGTCGTCCCAGTTTTCATACGTCAGGACGGGCAGGATCGGCCCGAAGATCTCCTCGCACATGAGCGGCTCGTCCCACGAAACGGGGCAGGCGACGGCGGGCGCGATTCTTCGAGACGGTTCGTCGCATTCGCCGCCGAAGACGAGGTTTGATGCTTTCATCAGATTTTGAAGGCGCTCGAAGTGACGCGCGTTGACGATCGCGGGAGAATCATCGAGCGTTCCGTTCGGATAAAATGCCGCGACGGCCTTTTGATATTCCGAAATAAATTCGTCTTTTTTCGCTTTCGGGAGCAGGACGTAGTCCGGCGCGACGCAGGTCTGCCCCGCGTTCAGGCATTTGCCGAACGCCGTGCGCTTCGCCGCGAGGGGAATGTTCGCGCTCTCGTCGATCAAAACGGGGCTTTTGCCGCCCAATTCCAGCAAGACGGGCGTCAGATTCTCCGCCGCCTTTTGCAGCACGTCGCGCCCCGCCGCGCCGCTGCCCGTGAAAAAGATGAAATCGAATTTCTGCGCCGTCAGATTCTCGTGCTGCGCGTGGCTGCCGGTGATCGGCGCGACATGGTTCTCGTCGAACGTCTCGCGCAGCATTTGAGAAATCGCATCGGCGGTGTGCGGCGCGTTGGCCGACAATTTCACACACGCACAGCATCCCGCGGCGATCGCGCCGATAAGCGGGCAGAGCGAAAGCTGCACGGGATAATTCCACGGCGCGACGATCAGGCTCACGCCCAGCGGCTGCGGGAAGACGCGGCTTTTCGACGGAAACTGCGCAAGCGGCGTTTTGACGCGGCGCGTCCGCATCCAGCGCTTCAAATGCCGCATCGCGTGGGAAAGCTCCGCGCGCACGAGCCCCGTCTCCGTCATGACGGCTTCCGTCTTTGGTTTCTTCAAATCCTCCCAAAGCGCCGCCGTCAGCCGATCTTCCCAAGCCGTCAGCGCGTCGGCGAAGGCCCGAAGCTGCCGCGCGCGAAATTCGTACGGCAGCGTCGCGCCCGAAGCAAAATACGCTTTTTGTTTTTCCAGCAGCGCCCGCGTATCCATCACTTTCTCCTTTTTAATTGTTCGCCGCGGCGGCAAGCACGCAGTCGATCGCCAGCACGACGCAGACGATCAAAACGGCGTCCGCGCCGTCGTCGAACTCGGCTTCGTAGCAGTCGCCCCAGTTGAACCAGCGCTTATGCACGCGCGCGACCGTCATGCCGCCGCAGGAGATTTCATAATCATGCGCCGTAAAATCGCCTTCGACCGTCCAGCCCGGGCCCTCGACGTCGTATTCCTGCGAAAAGAACGTGAAATGCTTGACGATCCGCGCGACCTCTTCACCGTCTCGTTCGACAAAAAATGTCGGCAGGAACGAAAACGCCTTCTGACGAAGAAACGCGCATTCCCGCCCCGCGGCGTCGTACAGATGCAGGCGCTTGCCCCATGTGAACACCTCGCCCTCGACACTGTAATGCGTGCGCCCCGCCTCGTCGCGGATGAAAAAGCGGTCGCGGAAGGAAAAAACTTTCTGTTCGATGTTGAGCCGCACGGTGCGTTCACCTCCGATTGATGGTGTTAACCGTATTATACCATGGCGCGGGCGCAAGCGAAAATGCGGCGCGCCGCACGCGCAGATGAATATTTATTAAAATGCTCGAAAAAAGGGGTTTACAAGGGCGGTCCGCGGTGCTATTCTAAACGTGCGCGAGATCCTCGCGTAAAAGAAGAAGGAGCAATCGGTATGCAGCGCATGTCTCATGCAGTCGAATATTTTACCTTTTACGGCTTTGCGTATTATTACGGCAAGGCCTCTTTGGGTTTGACTGCACAAGGCGCCGCGGCGGGAGATCGATCATAATTCTCCCGCAGAAAAACCACGCGATGCAAAGCCCCGCAGCAAACCCGCTGCGGGGCTTTTTTGAAAGGCTTTTTTGAAAAAAAGTTCTCCGCGGCAAAACGCGCGATGGCGGCATAATGATTGCGAACGACACGCAGCACGGCAGTACGGTAACTTGAACCAACAGGAAGGAAACGAAAGTCATGATCATTCTCATCAAAAACGACGCGACCAAAGAACAAATGCAGAACCTGTCCGAATGGCTGACGCAGCAGGGCTACGGGCTTCACATCTCCCACGGCGACGGCCAGACGATTCTGGGGCTCGTCGGCGACACGTCCCGTCTTGACATCGATCTTGTGCGCGCGCTCGACATCGTCGAGGACGTCAAGCGCATTCAGGAGCCCTACAAAAACGCCAACCGCAAGTTCCACCCCGCCGACACCGTCATCGAGGTCGCGGGCAAAAAGATCGGCGGCGGGAATTTCATGACAATCGCCGGCCCCTGCTCGGTCGAATCCGAGGAGCAGATCGTCGAGGTTGCGCAGGCGGTCAAGGCCGCGGGGGCGGACATGCTGCGCGGCGGCGCGTTCAAGCCCCGCACTTCGCCCTACGCCTTCCAGGGGCTTCGCGAAGAGGGTCTTCGCCTTTTGTCGATCGCCAAGAAGGAGACGGGGCTTGGGATCGTGACGGAGATCATGGACATCTCCCAGCTTCCGCTGTTTGACGACGTGGACGTCATTCAGGTCGGCGCGCGCAACATGCAGAACTTCGAGCTTTTGAAGGAGCTCGGCAAGATCCGCAAGCCCATTTTATTGAAGCGCGGCTTGATGGGCACGTTCGAGGAGCTTTTGATGAGCGCCGAATACATCATGGCGGGCGGCAACGAGGAGGTCATCCTCTGCGAGCGCGGCATCCGCGGGTTCGAAACGTACACCAGAAACATCCTTGACGTGTGCGCCGTGCCGGTTTTGAAGAAGCTGTCGCACCTTCCCGTAATCGTCGACCCGAGCCATTCCACCGGCCGCGCCGATCTCGTCGCGCCGATGTCCCTCGCCGCAACCGCCGCGGGTGCGGACGGCCTGATCATCGAGGTTCACAACAACCCCGCCAAGGCGCTTTGCGACGGCAAACAGTCGCTCACCCCTGCGGCGTTCGCGCATTTGAAAAAGCGCGTCGACCTGGTGCGCGCCGCCGCGCAGGACTTTGACGAGGAATAAGCCTACCTATTATAATCGTTACAATCGGTTTATCATTGCTTTATCACCGGCTTGTCACTGACAGCAGGGATTGCGGAGCGGAGCGTTCTCGTAAGACGGCGATTCGCTTCCACGCAGCGGAAAGGAGCTCACAATGCAGCAGTCTCCCGCCGCCCCGGGCGGCTTTACGAACGTCGGGATCGTCGGTTTGGGATTGATCGGCGCGTCGTTTGCGCGGGCGATCAAAGAAAACACGCCCTGCCGCGTGCTTGCGCACGACCGCGACGAAACGGTTCTGTCCCGCGCGCTTTCGGACGGCGTCGCCGACGATGTGCTGAACAAAGACAGCGTCGGGACGCTCGACCTTCTTTTGATCGCGCTTTACCCCGCCGCGTGCGTGGAATTTACGCGCACGCACGCCGACGCGATCCCGAAAAACTGCATCGTGATCGACTGCTGCGGCGTCAAAGGCGCCGTCGCGCCGGGGATGCAGCGCCTCGCCGACGAATACGGCTTCACCTATATCGGCGGGCATCCGATGGCAGGGCGCGAAAAGTCGGGCTACGATGCGTCGCAGGGGACGCTGTATCAAAACGCGTCGATGATCGTCACAGGAATGCCCGAGGAATTGGAAGCGCGGCTGTTTGCCTTCTTTCATGCGCTCGGATTCTCGCGGCTTCAAAAAAGCACGCCGGAGGAGCACGACCGCATCATCGCCTACACGTCGCAGCTTGCGCACGTGTTGTCCAGCGCCTACGTCAAAAGCCCCGCGGCGCTCACGCACACGGGATTTTCCGCGGGCAGCTTCCGCGACATGACGCGCGTGGCGTATCTGAACCCCACGATGTGGACGGAGCTGTTTCTGGACAACGCCGAGCCGCTTTGCGACGAGATCGACGGGCTGTGCGAACGGCTGAAGACCTATTCCGACGCCATTCGCAACGGCAGGCGCGAGGAACTGTTCGCCCTTTTGAAGGAAGGGCGCGACCGCAAGGAATTTTTGGAGGAACGGGAAAAATGAGCGAAACCAAAATCGTCCGCATCGGAACCGGCGCGCCGTACGACGTGAAGATCGGCGAAGATCTGCTCTCGAAAGCCGGGAAAACCGTCGCCGCGCTTTGCAAAAAGTGCGAGCGCGTGGCGCTCGTCAGCGACGACCGCGTCTATCCGCTCTACGGCGGCGAGGTCACGCGTTCGCTGCAGGAGGCGGGGTTTGAAGTTCTCCCCTTCGTCTTTCAAAACGGCGAGGAATCCAAGACGACGGACACGCTCGTTCGGCTTTTAAACTTTCTGGCCGAAAACGGACTTTCGCGCACCGACGCGATCGCCGCATTGGGCGGCGGCGTGACGGGCGACATGGCGGGGCTCGCCGCGTCGCTGTATCTGCGCGGGATCCCGTTTATCCAAATCCCCACGACGCTTCTTGCCGCGGTGGATTCCTCCGTCGGCGGCAAGACGGCGGTCGACCTGCCTTCGGGCAAGAACCTCGTCGGCTCGTTTTATCAGCCGGGTGCGGTGCTGTGCGACACGCGGACGCTGCATTCTCTGCCGCAGGAGACGTTCGCGGGCGGCATGGCGGAGACGATCAAATACGGTCTTCTTTGCGACGAGAATCTTTTTGCCGAACTGGAAATGTTCAAGCGCGGGGACGATCTTTCCCCCGTCATCGCCCGCTGCGTGGAATTGAAGAACGACTATGTCGCTCGCGACGAGCGTGATTTCGGGATGCGCCAGTTTTTGAATCTGGGGCACACGCCCGCGCACGCGATCGAAACGCTGTCGAACTTCACCGTGACGCACGGGCAGGCCGTGGCGATCGGCATGGCGGTGATGGCGCGGGCAAGCGAAGCGCTCAGACTTGCCGAAGAACCGTTTGCGGATCGTCTGTGCGCGCTGCTTCGCGCGCAGGAGCTTCCGACGAAGACGGAATTTGACGCAGAATCCATGGCGAAAGCGGCGCTGTCGGACAAAAAGCGCCGCGGCGGAAAGATCACGCTCGTTCTGCCGCGAAAGATCGGCAAATGCGAGCTTTACGAGATCCCGACGGACGAGCTTCGCGATTTCTTCGCCGCGGGATTGGCGGAGCGTGCCGAATGAAGGCGCGCATCACGCCTTCCGCCCTCTGCGGCGCAATCGACGCGCCGAGCGCCAAGTCCGACGCACACCGGCTTTTGATCTGTGCGGCGCTGTCGGACGCGCCCGTTCGCATCGAAAACGCGGGGTCGTGCGACGACGTCCGTGCCACGATACAGGCGCTCTCCGCGCTCGGCGCGAAGTTTTCGCGGGACGGCGACGGCATCGTCGTGACCCCCGTGCCGCGGGAGGGAAAAAGCGGCGTTCCGACGCTCGACTGCATCGAAAGCGGCTCGACGCTGCGGTTTCTTTTGCCCGTTGCGGCGGCGCTTCGCGATAAGACATCGTTCACGGCGCGCGGCGGGCTTCGCACGCGGCCGCTTGCCGAGCTGCTCCGCGCGATGGAACCGAACGGCGTGTCTGCGGATCGTGACACCGCGCCGCTGACGCTTGCGGGTCGTCTGCAAAGCGGAACGTTCGCGATTCGCGGCGACGTCTCGTCCCAGTATATCTCCGGGCTTTTGTTCGCACTTCCTCTGCTTTCGGGGGACAGCCGAATCGTCCTTTTGACGGCGCTTTCGTCCGCGGGGTATGTGGACATGACGCTCGACGCGCTGTCCCGCTTCGGCATTTGCGTGAAGAAGACGGAAGACGGCTTCTTCGTTCCCGGCGATCAGGTCTATCGCGGCCCGTCGTCTCTTCGTGCGGAGGGCGACTGGTCGGGCGCGGCGTTCGCGCTTTGCGGCGGGGCGCTGTCGGGGCCCGTGACCGTGCGCGGACTTCGAAAAGATTCGCTCCAGCGCGACAAAAAAATCGCCGACGTGCTGAAAAATTTCGGCGCGGACGTCGATTTTTCGCAGGACGCCGTCACCGTCCGAAAAAACGAGCTGCGCGGCATTGCGCTCGACGCGGACGAGATCCCCGACCTTGTCCCGATCATCGCCGCCGTCGCCGCGTTCGCCCGCGGCGCGACGCGCATCGAAAACTGCGCGCGCCTTCGCATCAAAGAGACGGATCGTTTGGAGACCGTTCGCGCGATGGTCGTTTCCCTCGGCGGAAATGCCGAGATCGACGGCGACGCGCTCGTGATCGCGGGCGGCGGTCTTTCGGGCGGGGCGGCGGACAGCTTCGGCGACCACCGCATCGCCATGGCGGCGGCCATCGCGGCTTCGCACGCCGAACGCAACAGCACGATCGACCGCGCCGAGGCGGTCGCAAAGTCCTACCCGCAGTTTTTCCGCGATTATCAAACGATCGGAGGGCAAGTCGATGGCATCTGAATTCGGCGAAACGCTGCGCGTTTCGATCTTCGGGCAGTCGCACGGCGAGGCGATCGGCGTCGTGATCGAGAACCTTCCCGCGGGGGAGACAATCGATCCGCAGGCGCTTTCCGCGTTTTTGAAGCGCCGCGCGCCGGGGCAAAATGCGTTTTCCACGCCGCGGCGCGAGGCCGACGAACCCCGATTTTTGTCGGGGCTGACAAACAATGTTACGAACGGCTTCCCGCTTTGCGCCGTGATCGAAAACACGAACAAAAAAAGCGGCGATTACGCAAATCTCGCCGCCGTTCCCCGCCCGGGGCACGCGGATTACACCGCGCGCATGCGATACGGCGAATCCGTCGACATGCGCGGCGGCGGGCATTTTTCGGGGCGGCTGACCGCACCGCTTTGCATCGCGGGCGGCATCGCCAAACAGATTCTGTCCCGCCGCGGGATCGAATGCGGCGCGCACATTTTGTCCGTCGGCGCGGCGCGGGACATTCCCTTTGATCCCGTGAACGTCTCAAAGGACGACTTCGCGCGCGCCGCGGCGCACGAATTGTGCGTTTTGGACGAAGGCGCGATGGCGCGCATGAAAGAAGAAATTCTGTCCGCGCGCGCGGCGGAGGATTCCGTCGGCGGCAGCGTCGAATGCGCCGTGACGGGGCTTCCCGCCGGGCTGGGTGACCCGATGTTCGACGGCGTCGAAAACCGCTTTTCGCGCGTGATCTTCGGCGTCCCCGCGGTAAAGTCGCTCGAATTCGGCGCGGGGTGCGAATTTGCGTCCCTGCGCGGCAGCGAGTCCAACGACGCGTTCTGTGTCAAAGACGGCCGCGTCATGACCGAGACGAACCGCTGCGGCGGCATCTTGGGCGGGATCACGACGGGAATGCCCCTTTTGTTCCGCGCCGCGTTCAAGCCCACGCCGTCGATCGCGCGGGAGCAAAAAAGCGTCGATCTTCATACGATGGCGGAAACGACGCTTCGCATCGTCGGGCGGCACGACCCGTGCATCGTCACGCGCGGGGTCGTCTGCGTCGAAGCGGCCGCCGCGTGCGCCGCGCTCGACCTTGTCTTGAGCGACAAGCGCGGGAAATGACGATTTGCGTTCTATAATTAAATCGGAAGACAAACGAAGAAGGATAAGGAGAAGCAAAACAATGGAACTGGACGAACTTCGCAGCCAGATCAACGGCATCGACGAAGAACTGATCGATCTTTTCCGCCGCCGCATGGACGTCGCCGCCGGGATCGCCGAATATAAAAAAGAGCATCATCTGCCCGTGTACGATCCCGCGCGCGAACGCGACGTGCTGGCGCGGGTCAGCGCGCTTGCCGGAGAGGACATGGAGGGCTATGCGCGCGTGCTGTTTTCGACGCTGTTCGACCTTTCCCGCGCGTATCAAAACGGCAAAAGCGACCACTCCTGCGAGCTGACCGATCGCATCGCCGCCGCGCTTTCTTCCACGCCGCAGCTTTTCCCACAGCGCGCGGTCGTGGCCTGCCAGGGCGTGGAGGGCGCGTATTCGCAGCTTGCCTGCTGCAAAATGTTCGACGCGCCGAGCATCATGTACTGCAAGTCCTTCGAGGGCGTGTTCCAGGCCGTGCAAAGCGGGCTTTGCCGCTTCGGCCTTTTGCCGATCGAAAACAGCTCCTACGGCTCCGTCGGCGCGGTGTACGATCTGATGCGCAATTACAACTTCTCCATCGTCCGCGCGATGAAGCTGCATGTGGATCACTGCCTGCTTGCAAAGCACGGCACGACGCTTGAAGACGTGCGCGTGATCTATTCGCACGAGCAGGCCATCGGCCAGTGCAGCGAATTTTTGGCCAAACTGCCGAACGCAAAGGTCGTCGCCTGCACCAACACCGCCGAGGCCGCGCGCATGGCGTCCGAATCGACGGAAACCGGCGTCGCCGCCATCGCGTCGCACACCTGCGCCGCGCTCTACGAGCTTTCGACGCTCGCCGAGCACATTCAAAACCGCGAAAACAACTACACGCGCTTCATCTGCATCACGCGCGAGCTTGAAATTTACCCCGGCGCGAACAAGATGTCGCTCATGTTCTCCCTGCCGCACACGCCCGGTTCGCTTTACCGCACGATCGCGCGCTTCGCGGCGCTCGGGCTGAACATCACGAAACTGGAGAGCCGCCCCATCCCGGGCCGCGACTTCGAGTTCATGTTCTACGTCGACGTGGACGCCTCCGCGCTGTCGCCCGACGTCATGCAGCTTCTTGGCGAAATGGCGCAAAGCGGCGAGACGTTCACGTTCCTCGGCAACTACGCCGAAGTCTAACTTCCCGAAAGGAAACGATTATGCGTTACGGTCTGATCGGAAACCCGCTGGGTCACAGCTGGTCGCCGCGCATCCATGCGCTTTTGGGCGACTACGACTACCGCGCCTACCCGCTGGAAGAAAACGAGATCGCCGCGTTCCTTGCCAAAGAGGATCTCGGCGGCCTGAACGTCACCCGGCCCTATAAAAAAACGGTCATCCCTTATTGCGCCGAGATTTCCGGCGCGGCACGCGAGATCGGCAGCGTCAACACGCTCTGCTTTACAAATCGCGGCATCGTCGGCTACAACACCGACTGCGACGGCTTTTTCGCCATGGCAAAGCGCGCGGGAATCGATTTTAAGGATAAAAAGGTCGTCATTTTGGGCACGGGCGGCACGATGCTCACGGCGCGCTACTGCGCGAAAACTGCGGGCGCGCGGGAAATCGTCGTCGTCTCCCGCAGCGGCGAGGACAATTACGAGAACATCGCCCGCCACCGCGACGCGGACATTCTCGTCAACACGACGCCCGTGGGGATGTTCCCCGACAACGGGCGCGCGGCATTGTCGCTCGACGTCTTCGACCGACTGTGCGGCGTGATCGACGTGATCTACAACCCCATGCGCACGGCGCTCGTGCAGGACGCGATGCGCCGCGGCATCCCCGCGACCGGCGGGCTCTTCATGCTCGTCGGGCAGGCGATCGTCGCCTCGGAGCATTTTTTGAACGTCAAATACGACGCGGACACGATCGACCGCGTCTTCCGCGCCGTGGAAAGCGACGTGGAAAACATCGTTCTGATCGGAATGCCCGGCTGCGGGAAATCGAGCGTCGGGCGCGAGCTTGCCGCGATCTCGGGGCGGGAATTCATCGATCTTGACGACGAGATCGCAAAGGCCGCGAAAATGCCCGTGCCCGACATCATCAACCGCTTCGGCGAGGCGCACTTCCGCGCGTTGGAAGCCGAAGCCGCGGCGCTGGCGGGCAAAAAAAGCGGCGTCGTGATCGCCTGCGGCGGCGGCACGCCTCTGTTTGAAGAAAACCGCCGCGCGCTGTCGCAGAACGGGCGGCTGATCCTGCTCGAGCGCGACCGAAATCTTCTGCCCACGGACGGGCGGCCGCTGTCGATCGATCTGGAGGCGCTCGAAAAGGCGCGCATGCCCGTGTATCTCGCCGCGGCGGACGATCGTGTCAAAAACAATCTTTCCGCCCGCGACACCGCGAAAAAAATCTGGGAGGCACACAAGGCATGAAAATCCTCGTCATCAACGGTCCGAACCTGAACATGCTCGGCATCCGCGAGCCCGCGCTATACGGGAATCGAAGCTACGACGCGCTGCTTTCCCTCATCGGCGACCACTGCAAAAAGCGCGGCGTCGAGGTCGAGTTTTTCCAGTCCAATCATGAAGGCGCGCTCGTCGACCGCATTCAGGAAGCCTACGGCAACGTCGACGGCATCGTCATGAATCCCGCCGCCTACACGCACACGTCCGTCGCGCTTTTGGACGCGCTGAAGGCCGTCGCCATCCCGACGGTCGAGGTGCATATCTCCGACGTGTCCGCACGCGAGGATTTCCGTCAGGTCTCCTATGTGCGTCAGGCCTGCGTCGCCACGATCGCGGGCCGCGGCTTCGACGGCTATCTCGACGCGATCGACCTTCTGATCGCGCAGGAAAACGATTGAACCTCCAAAAGAAAAACGGATGCAGAGCTGCATCCGTTTTTTATTGGAAAAATCGGGCGGCGTTATCCTTCCCGTCCCCCGCGCGCCAACGCAGCTTCTTCGGCGAAGCGCCGCGGACGTTCTCCCGCAAGGCCGCCGCGGAGCATGACCATGCGCGTTTTGTTTTCTTTCCCGGGTTCGAAGTATTTCGCGTTATCGTTTCACTTTCATCAGAAAATCGCAGCAGTCGTCCCCGCGGCCGAGCGTCTTCGTCCGATGCCAGACGAGGTTTTTATGAAGGTCGCCGTAGGTGATGTCGTCGCTGTCGCAAAAGCACGGGCAAAGCTCGGGGCAGCCGTATTTCACGCAGGCGTCGTGATAGGGGCAGCGTGTCATGTCGATGCGCCAGACGCCGCCCGAGGTTTGGATCTCATTCGCGGCAAAGCCCGCCGTCTCGCCGAAAAACTGCGGCGTCTTTTTGCGGAACAGCTCCGGCACGCAGCGATACAATCCCGGGATATGCAGCAAAAATCGGATCGTCTTTTTGAGTTTCCACGCGCGCTTTTCCACAAAATCGTGAACAAGCTGCAACGCCTCCCGTTTCGGCATCACGCGCTGCAGCGTCTCATACGCCGCGATCCCCGGGAGGATCTGCCCGCGCAGATGGCGCTTTTGATCCTCCGACGCATCCGCGTTGTCGTGCCAAAGCTCAGCCATTCGCGCGTCGAACGCGGCGTTCAGTTCCGCCGCCCGTTCCGGGAAGCGCCGCGCGACGCTCGCGCGGAAGTCTTTCGTCAAATAACATTCTTTCATCGTCGTCCCCCCTCGATTCCTTTGCAAGATCACTTGCGCAAGATCGCCGTGATCTTTGCAAAATCCTCTCTTGCCTCTTTGAAATACGGCAGCATGCAGTAGCAATGCACCATTTTGGGCCGCGCCTGTGCCGTGTACGGAACGTCTGCGCGCTTGCACGCCGCCTCAAAATCGGGCAGCGCGCCGTAGAGAACTTCGTCCGCGCTGTAGAAAAACGAAATGTCGCCGACGCCCGAAAAATCGCCGCGCGAGCCGGAGATCATGTAATCGGGGACGTCGGGATTTCCGTGGCGCATGAATTCCTCGACCAGCTCCATAAACGCGACGTCGATGGCGACGTCCCGCGCGTTCAACTCGTGCATTCGTTTTTTCTCTTCGTCGTTCCACGTCACCTCGCCCGGCGAGACCGCCACGATGTGCCGCGGCTGCGGCAGCGGCGCGTTTTGCGCGTTGTTGTGCGCCGCGATCCCGAGCGCCAGCGCCCCGCCCGAGGAAAAGCCGCATGTGCTGACGTTCCCGCCGCCGTAGCGCTCGATCATGCGGCGGTAGCATTCGTAGACCATGTCGTACGTTTTTGTGATACAATGCTCCGTGCAAAGCGGGTAAAACGGGAACCATACGTCGCAGCCCGACTCGCGGCAGAGCTTCCGCATGACGGGAAGATCCCCGCGGTCGGGGCCGATGACCATTCCGCCGCCGAAGAAATAGAGCACCGCGCGCTTTGCGGGCGCGGGGTTTTCCCGCACGATCAGACAGGGAAAGCCGCCGACGTCGATCGTTTCGTAATGCGCCTTATGATCCGTCGGCACAAAGACGCCTCGATTTTTGTTCTGTTTTTCGATCACCTTCAAAATCTCGTCCTTCGGCAGCGCGAACGCCCGTTTCGCACCGACGAGACGATACGCGCCGCGCAGCAGCGCCGCCGCAATGCTCATACCGCTTCCCCCGATTCATCGTTTCGTTAGTTTTGGCTAACTCATGTCGTTTTGAAAAACTGCCGATTCCCCGGCAGTTTCCCCCTCGGCGCAGCAACGCGCCGAACGTCAGATTCATTGTATCACTTTGTTTTTTGATTGAAAACCCCGCGAAGAAATTCCGCTCGGCGCTTCATGATCGGCTTTCAAAATTCGGCACGCCGCGCGATGTCGTAGCCGTGCATCGCGCCTTTGATCTCGAACAATTGCACCGGCACGCCCGCGCCCCGCAGACGCTCGGCGAACGCCGCGGCCTCGTCGCGCAGACAGTCGAACTGCGCCGCCTCGATGTATGTCGGCGGAAAATCGGAGACGTCTTCCGCCTGCGCCGGCGACAAAAGCGCGCGTTCCGTGCCGCGCGGCGCCGTCTTTTCATTCGATTCATACATTTCGAAGTATTTTTCCATGTCTTCGCCGCTGCACATCGGCGGCTGCGTCATGCGCACGAAACGCGGCGAAAGCGGCGGATGCATGTGGGAATATTTCGCAAGTTCCGGCAAAAATTCATCCTTTTGTTTTCGTTTCCGTCGCATAAGCCGCCTCACTTTAATTTTTCGGGCAGCGGGATCAGGATGCCGTTTTCGTCTCGCGTTTGCGGCGCGCTGCGAAGGCGGCGGTATTCGCCCGGCGTCATGCCCATCGAGCGGTGGAACACGGCGGAAAAATAGCTGGCGGAGGCAAACCCGCACGCCTCGGCGATCTGCACGACGCTTGCGTCCGAATAAAGCAGCTGCCGCGCCGCCATGCTGACGCGGTATTCGTTCAAATAGCGCATCGGCGACATTTCGATGCCCGCCGCGAAGCAGCGCGTGCATTCCCGCTCGCTGACGCCGACGCTTTTTGCAATGTCCGCCACGCTCAGCGGTTCGGCAAAATGCCGCCGCACGAATTCCATCATGATCTTGACGCGCTTCGTGCCGCCCTCGTCGCGAACATCGTCACCGCGGCGCAGCTCCATCGTGTCGCGCCACAAAAGCCGCCAGAAATCGCAAAGCTGCGCGCGGATGTCGAATTCGTAGCCCTCCCGTTCCTCCCGCGCCGTCTCGATCGTCTGCATCAAAATGTCGACCATGCGGATGTGCGTGTAGGAATCGGGGCGGATGAGATAGGACTGGAGGCTGCGGCTGCGGCGGATGGGCATGAAGTATTTTTCTTCGTAAATGCTGCCGTACATGCCCGATAAAAGATGCATATCGAACATATGATTATACGTCTCGCTCTCGCGCCGCTCGACGGAACGGCTCGTGTGCAGCACGTTCGTGTTGATAAAAAGCACGTCGCCCGCATGAAGAATATGCTTTTTCTGCCCCGCGCGATATTCGACCTCGCCCGCGACGACGCAGTTGACCTCGAAGACGGGATGCCAGTGCCACGGAACGGACCAGTCGGCGTACTGCTGAAGGCGGGTGCAGCGGCAGGTGTAGGGAAAGCGCACCTTGTCCATCGACAGGATCTCCCGCTGCTGCTCGTCCATATTGAAGTTGGTATATACGATCATGCGCCACCCTCCTTTTTTCAAAAAGTATAGCACAAAACCGCCCGAAGCACCCGTATTTTTGTCCGTATTTTGCTATGTATTTCCCTGTTTTTTGAAAAAACGCGATTTTCAAGGGGTTTTCAATCGATATTCGGTTATTTTTTCACGTCCGTAATTTAACAAATTGCGGCGTAAAAAGCAATTGCCGACCAGGGGAATCCGAACCTATAATAAGTACAGAATTTATCTTATCCCCATTTACAGGACTGCGCCGCCTCTCCCAGCGCAGTCCTGTACTTTTTCATTTTGGAGACGAGAAAGCCGCGGAAGCTCTTTTTCTTCCGCGGCTTCTTTTTCACTTGCGAAATATTTCCCGCGTTTCCCGGGAAATCAATCGAGCGTTTTTTCAAGGCAGACGAGGCCGACGCCGCAAATGCCGTTGAACTCGCAGGGGACGATCCCCGCCTCCCGATAGCCCAGTTTATGATACAGCGCGCGGGCGGCGCGGTTTTTCTCATTGGTGTCCATGCGAAGAAACGGGCGGCCGGTCGCTTTCCCCATTTCCTCATAAAAATTCACAAATTCCGTGCCGCAGCCGCGGCCCTTCGCCGCGGGATCGACGACGAGCGTGTGCAAAACGAGCACCTTGTCCTCCGGCGCGTCCTGCTCCCACGCGGCAAGCGCGTATTCGGCGACCTGGCGGGAATTGATGCGCGCCGCGGCCTTCACGCCATGATCGTCCAAAACGTAAAGCTCGCCGAGCGCGAGCGCTTCTTCCGCCGTCCGCCGCGTGGGATACACGCCGCGCTGCCAGCCGACGCACGCGCGCCCCGCCTCCTCTTCATCCAGAATTTTATTGTAGATCGCTTCGACCGCGTCGATATCCGCCGCCGTCGCCTTTCGAATCCGCATGACGCGTTTCCTCCTTATAAACATTGACTTTTTCGCTGTCTTTTTTAGTATAACAGCCCCACCGCCCCGTTCGCAATCATACATTTCATGTCGAAAATCGTGCATTTCGCGCCGATTTCGCCCCGTCGGTGCGCGGGACGGCTATACTGGCATTGTCGGCGCGAAAAGCGCCGCAGATTTTCGCGCAGGCGATCGACGAGGAGACGCGTCCATGGGATTGTTCACCAATAAAAAGAAGCTCTGCCCGCTGTGCGGCGCGCCGACGCCGCGCCTTTTGGCGACGTGCGTGGCCGATCAGCCGCTTTGCAAGGAATGCGCCGCGAAGATCGACCTGCCCGACGGCGCGCTCGATCGCATGTCGGTCTCCAATTTGAAGCAGTACATGACGGTCTATGAAGAAAACCGCCCGCTGCGCGAACAGTTTCACCAAACTTACGGCTACACCTTCGGCCTTCTGGCCGGTTCCTTCGTCGTGGACGCGGAGCATCGGCTCTTTCGCCTTCGCGCGAGCGACGACACGTTCGTCATGACGGCGGCCTCGCTCGCCTCGTTCCGCATCACGGAGGACGGACGCGTTCTGTTCGACTATGAGGACGGCGCGCTGCGCTGGCACAAAAGCGACGCGCCGAAAAAGGCCGCCGCGATGCAGCCGCTGATCGGGCAGTTTTTATTGCAGAAACAGCAATACGAAAATATGGAAGAACTCAATCGCCTTCGCGCCGAGCGTCAGGGCGAAAAGCCCGCGTCGACGGGACCCGAGCCGACGTTCGACGTCGTCGCGCCGGTGCGCAAGTTCGCGCTGGAGCTGACGCTGCGGCATCCGTACTGGACGTCGTTCCGCAAGGAGATCAACGCGCCCGACTTCAACCGCTATCAGCCGAGCGCCGAGGATTACGTCCGCGAATACGAGTCCAAAGTTTCCGAATTGCGCGACCTTGCGAACGCGCTCGCGCACGTCGTCGATCCCGCCTGCCGCGAGGTAACGCTGGACGACTCTGCGGCGCCCGCCGCCGCAGTCGCCGCGCCCGCCGCTTCGGACACGGCGTCGGAGCTTCGCAAATACAAAGAGCTGTTCGATTCCGGCGTCATCACGCAGGAGGAATTCTCCGCCAAGAAAAAACAGCTCCTCGGGATCTGATTTTCGTTGGAAACCGCGCAGGCGGTTTGCATAAACATCCGTATTCAATGGATGGAGGAGGAGCAAAAATGAAAACGAAAAAACTTCTGGCGATGATGCTGGCGCTGGTTCTGGCCTTTGCCGCGTTGGCGATGGCGGCCTGCGGCGGCTCGACGGACGAGATCGACGCGCCCGACGACGAGGCTATCGAAGAAACGGTCGAGGACACCGCAGAGGACGAAGCGACCGAAGACGATACGGCGATCGACGAAGCGGCCGCGCCCGCCCTGCCGCAGATCGAGGACGGCGAGAGCATCCTCGAAACGCTGGCGGACGACTTTATCGGCGTCGACGAGCTTTCCGGCAGCACCTGGTATTTTGCCGGCGGCTATATTCAGGGCAGGACCCTGACCGACGAACAGGTTTCGCAGATCGAAGAACAGATGAACGGGGACTATTCGTTCGCGTTCAACGACGAATCCGCCGTCACCCTCACCGAGGGCGACGACACGGTAACCGAAGGCACTTACGCCGCAGCCGAGGGCGACACGCCCGCGATCAAGATCGAGGTCGGCGGCGTCACATATGCAGCGCTTTTCATCGCCGATGAAAACGGCAACCCCACGATGATCGCGCTGACGGATTCTACCGGGCTCAACGCCCTGTACTTCCGGCCCGCAGCGGTGTAAGTCGCATAACTATTCCCCAAAAAGTGCGCGCATCCCATTTTTATCAAAATGGGATGCGCGTATCTTTTTTATTTCCGATTTTTTACAGTGAGCCGAACGCAGCCGCAAAGCGGAAAAATCAAGAGGACGTCGCTGCGCCCCGATGATTGACCGATCGTCCTTTCGTTTGGGTCGTCATTCCTCCGTTTGCAGCGGCAGAACGATTTGAACGGTGAAGACGCCGCCCTCCGCCTCGAAACGGCACAATCCGCCGTGCTGGCGCGCGATGTCCTGCATGCTGCGGCAGCCGTAGCCATGTCCCTCGCCGCCCATGGAGACGGGAACGCCGCCCTCCATCCGCGGCGGCTGCGCGTAGGGGTTTCGGATCTCGATGAGCAGTTTGTTCAGCCGCACGCCGCAGTACAGCCGCACGTTTCCCTTCGGCGGGGTCTGCGCCGCCGCGTTCATCGCATTTTCCAGCCCGTTGGAAAGCAGCGCGCACAGCTCCGTGTCGGACAGCGGCAGCTGCGGCGGCAGCGACGCCTCCACATCAAACTCCAAGTTCATGCGCTGCGCCCGCTGCGCAAACGCCGAGCACAGAAGGTTCACCGTCTCGTTCCGACAAAAGCGCCGCGGCGTGACGGCGTCGACGTCTCCGTAGACTTTTCGAATGTAATCCTGCGCCTTCCGCACGTCGCCCACGGACAGATAGCTTTCGATCATATTCAGATGATGGCGCATGTCGTGCTGATAGACCGCCGTCTGCCGCGCCTTTTGCCGAAGGGCGTCCATTTCGATGCGCGACTGGCTGCGCTCCGCCGCAAGGAGCGAACGCTCCAGCTGCGCCTGCGCGCGGTCGCGCATCTGCACATAATAGGCCGACAGAAAGATCACATAAAACACGACGAGCAGCGTCGGCAAAAATTCGTTGAGCTCCCGAACGCCCTCGTAAAGCGCGTGGGAATAGACCGTCGTGGCGTAATCGAAGATGTAATAAAACACGGGCAGGCTGCCGAACAGCAAAAGCGTCCCGTGCGAGCAGGTCATGGCGCTGTAGGCCGCCTCCACAAAATAGCGTTCGTATAAAAAAAGAAACAGGAAAAGCAGCCCGATGTAGATGACGTCGCCCATCACGACGGAACCCGTCGCCGTCGTCGCCGCCATGCGCCCCCAGTTGGGCGGCTGACAGCAAAGATAGGCCGTACAGGTCGCCACGAGCGACAACCCGAATTTTTTCTTCAGCCCGAGCCATAAAAGCAGCACCAGCGGCAGATGCACGACGAGCGGATACAGCCGCCGCACGCGTTCCGCGCCGACGAGGTGCCATAAGGCAAGCTGCACCGAAAGCGACAGCACGCACGCCAGGGCGACCATGCGCCTCTGCCGCCGTTTTTCGCAGCCGCCCGCGAGCCGAACACTTAAAATCAGCCCGTAGATAAATACCAGCGCGTCGTTCACGCCGCCGAGCACGGAGGAAGCATCCGGCATCATGTCACATCTCCTCCCGGTCAAAGAGCAGTTTCATATACGCTTTTTGCAGCGCGGGATACAAAAGCCGCGAGACGGGGAGCGTCTTGCCCGTGAACGTCTGCACGCTGCCCTGCGAGAGCGTCTCGATCTGCATCATGTTGACGATATACGATCGATGGATGCGCGCAAATTCTTTCCTCGACAAAAGCGCGGTTTCGTATTCCCTCAGCGCGCCCGCGACCTCGCGCACCCCGCCGTCCGCGAGGTTGAAATAAAGATGCTTCCCGATCACTTCCACATAACTCAAATGGGAAAACGGGATGCGGATATACGTGCCGCCGCTTTTGACGGTCAGCCCTTCGGCGGGCTTCAGCTCCGCCTCCAGCATTCGGTCGAGAATCGGTTCCAGCGCGTCGGCGGCGACGGGCTTTAAAAGATACCCCGCGGCGTGGACGCCGTAGCTTTCGTAGGCGAATTCCG
>CAKTSO010000006.1 GCA_934613185.1 uncultured Clostridia bacterium
GCCCTCTTCGACGCCGGGCTGGTCGTAGGCGTTGATGTTGAGAAGCTCGCCGCAGTAGGCGGTCTCCATCATGAAGTAATACATGAGTTCGCCGATGGTGAACGCGTTGACCTCGGGCAGCGTGATCGTGCGGTTCATCTTGCCCTGCTTCAAAAGCGCGAACTCGGTGGCAAGCTGTTCGGCACAGATCAGCTCGTTTTGCGTATGGCCGCCGAGGAAGGAGACGTCGGGGATGTCGTCGTAGGCGCCGGGGATGGGCATGACAGTGCGATAGCGATCCACGCCGACGAACGTCACGAACTTGTCGCGCGGGCCTTCGGCGTAAAGCTGGACCTGCGAGTGCTGGTCGGTAACGCCGAGGGACTTGACGGGCGTCTGACCCACGCGTACCTCGTTGCCCTGACGGTCGAACTTTTTGCCGAGGGATTCGGCCCAAAGCTGTGCGTACCAGTCGGCCATGTATTTAAGGCTGTCGACATAGGGCATGATGACGGAGATGTTCTTGCCCTTGTGCATCGCGGCGTATTTGGCGGCGGCGCCGAGCATCGCGGGGTTCTTGGAAATGTCGTTCACGCGGCAGATCTCGTCCATATATGCGCAGCCTTCGAGCATCGCGCGGATGTCGATGCCGCACGCCGCGGCGGGAAGAAGACCCACGGGGCAGATCTCGGAGAAGCGGCCGCCCACGCCGTCGGGGATGACGAACTTGCGCATGCCCTCGGCGTCGGCGATCTTGATCAGATTTCCGCGCTCTTTGTCGGTCGTGGCGTAGATGTGGCGCGCCCAGTCGTCGCCGACGGCTTCGATCAGCTTTTCGCGGATGATGAGGAACTGGCTCATCGTCTCGCTCGTTGCGCCGGACTTGGAGATGACGTTGAACGCGGTCGTCTTCAAATCGATCACGTCGAACAGCGCGGCAAGACGCTCGGGGTCGACGTTGTCCTCGACGTAGAGCTTCGGATAGCCGTTGCGCTTTTCTTTTGGCAGCTCGTTCCAGCGCATGTGGTTGAGCGCGAACTGAATGGCCGTGGGCCCGAGCGCCGAGCCGCCGATGCCGAGCACGACGAACGTGTCGAAATTCTCGCGAATCTCGCGCGCCGCGTCGAGAATGTCGGCGACGATCTCTTCCTGTTCATAGGGCATAACCATCCAGCCCATCATGCCTTTGCCGCGCGCGGCCTGAATCGCCTCGTGCGCGTCGTGCAGACGGCCTTCCAGTCCCGCGACGTCGTCCGCGGTGATGCCGTGGCCTTCGCCGACAAATTCATCGAACATGTTGTTCATGTCGACGCGAAGACGCATCGATTCTTTCCACTGCTGTGTAGCCATAACGTTTTCCAGCCTTTCTTTTTTATTAATATTGGTCGGTCTCGATGGGATATCGCGGCTTTTTCGTGCTTTTTCATCCGAGGGGCGCATACGCTCCTTTTGAAAGGCGGCGATCCTGCGGCATGAAGAAAAAGCCCTTTTTTATTATAACAGCCATTTTGTGCGTCTGCATTGTGTTTTTTGCGCTGCGCATGATAAAGACGGCGAACCGTGAAAAAACGGGCGCGGCGATCGTGCGCGTGCGCGACGGCTTTCACGGTGCGCCGGTAGAAAACGCGCGCGTGACGCTTCTTCGAACGGGCAGACGTTTTTTGACTGCGGCGGACGGGTCGACGGAAAGGATAGCCGTTCCCATCCTGCGCGATGCCAACGCCGATCTGGCGCGGAGCCTTCGCGGCGGATGGGACGAAGCGGCGCTTTTCATCCGCGCGGACGGTTATGTCGACACGCTCGTTCTGCACGTCGCCGTTCGAGAGAACGAGACGCGCGAGATCACGGTCGACCTGTTTCAAACAAGCGACGTTCCGGGGCAGGACGTCGTCGTCATCGGCGACGCGCCGCCCGAAGAATGGATCGAACGCGTGCAAAAGCGCTTTTCCTGAAATTAGATTTTCGATTTAATCTTTCTGTGCCGCCAAAAAGGCGTCGATTTCTTCTTTTTTCGGCAGGGACGGCTGCGCGCCCATGCGCGTCGCGGCGAGCGCGCCCGCGGCGTTGGCGCGGCGGACGGCGGCGAAAATGTCGTGCGTCTGCACATAGCCCAAAGCCAGCGCGGCGGTGAACGAATCGCCTGCGGCGGTGGGGTCGACCGCGTCGACGCGGAACGACGGCACAAACGTCGATTCCCGTCCGTCGTAGATAAAAGCGCCGCGCGCGCCGAGCTTTAAGACAACGAACTTCGCCTGCGTGCGCTTATAAAGATCCTGCGCCGCAAGAAGGCAGTCGTCCATCGTTTCCACGGGCATACCGCCCGTCAAAAGCGTCGTCTCCGTCTCGTTGGGGGAGAAGATCGTGATCCCGCGAAGCTCCTCCAGGGGCAGCGGCAGCGCGGGGCCCGCGTCGATGATGACGGGAATGTCGCGGGAGGCCGCCCAGGCGCAGCCCTTCACGACGGAATCAAACGGCACTTCAAACTGCGTCATCATCGCGTCGAACGGCTCATCCAGAATTTCTTTGGGGATGTCGTCGAAGCTGAAATGCTCGTTTGCGCCGGGGACGACGATGATGCGGCTGTTTCCGTCGTGTTCGACGGTGCAAAGCGCAAATCCCGTCTGTGCGCGGTCGGTGAAGCGCACGGCGCGCGTGTCCAGACCCTCTTCGTTATAGCTTTCGGCGATGGCGTGGCCGTCCTTGTCGTCGCCGAGGCACGCGGCGATCGTGACGGCGGCGTCCTGACGGGCGAACGCGACGGCGGCGTTGCTCCCCTTGCCGCCGACGGCATAGCCGTAGGACTCGGCGCGGAAGGTTTCGCCGGGCGCGGGCATGTGATCCATTTCAAGGATCATGTCGCGGTTGGCGCTTGCAAGAACGAGAATTCTCTTTTTCATGGCGTTTCCACTTCCTTTTACGATTGGCTTGTCTTCCTATTACAGTTTACAGCATCGCGTCATATCGCGCCGCCGCTTTGACTTTCCCGCATTTGGCAGAAAAGAACGTACGCCGCGCCGGAAAGCGCGTTGAGCGTGTCATGAATGTCGTGACGTTCGGGCAGAAGTTCGATCGCGCCCAGTTCGGCCCGGCGGATATCGGTGCGGAAAAGATTGAGCCGCGCGCAGCATTCGCCGACGCTTTCGTCGATCAGGCGATGCCCGCCGGGCGGGTCGTGCGACAGCGCGTGCAGCTCATCCAGCGGCCGGCCGCCGACATGATAGCGATCGCACGACGGCAGCGGCTTTTCCAGAACTTCCGCGCGCATGATATCGGCCAAAATGCCGAGTATGTCGTGCAGCGAAGCGCAAACAAAGGCATCCGTGCAAAGCGCGGCGCAGAGCGTGCATTCGGCCTCCAGACGATCGATCAGCCCGCGAAAGACGATCCGCGGGTGCGTTTTGGGGACGAATTGATCGCCGAAAAGACAGGTCAGGTCCGACAATACGTAAATCCTCCATTTCCAGCGTTGTGTTCCATAGTCATTATAGCATAAGCGCGGAATTTTCCGAAAGGCAATTTGCGGCTTTGCATCGGCAGAAAAATCATTTGTCGCACCGCCCTTGTATAAACCGACGCGATTCGGTATAATAGATGATAAGAAGCTGCGCCGATATGCGCGGCGGATGAGTTTTTAAAGTTGAGCGAGGGATCGTTATGGATAAGATCAAAACCACCGTGCGCATCGGCGGAAAAGAATATACGATGACCGGCAGCGATTCGGAGGAATATATCCATCGCGTCGCCATTTATGTCGACCGCAAAATGTCCCAGATCGAGGAGAGCAACAATAATCTGAGCACGACCATGCTCGCCGTTTTGACGTGCCTGAATATTGCCGACGAACTGCTCAAGCTTCGGGAGGAGACGGGCGACATGCGCCAGCAGCTGGAGAACGCGCGCCGCCAGGTCGAGGCGCTGACCCGCCAGCAGGAGGCGAACGCTACGGAGATGAACCGCCTGCAAAAGGAGAATATCCTTCTGCGCGAGGCTCGTCAGGGCGCCGCGCCGCGCCGCCAGTAAGCGGATCAAAAGCACGCGGCAATTTTATAGTTTGAAACATCGGCGGGCATGGGACGACTGTGCTCGCTTATGCTTTTTCGTTCGGATTTTATTCGGATCATTCCATATTTTTCTATATTCTTTCGGAAAGGAAACCCATGCAGATTCTCGGCGAAGGAAAAAACATCGACTGGCCGCGCGTTCACGCGATGCTTTGTGAAAACGCGCGCACCGCGCCCGGACGCGAGATTTTGGAATCTTTGACGCCGAGCGCGCAGCGCAGCGTCGTGGAAGAAATGCTCGAAAAAACGGCGCAGGCGGAGAGCCTGCTTTACAATCGCGGCGACAACCCCGTGCAGCCGTTTGAAGACGTGCGCGGCGTGGTCGCGCGCGCTCGCGCAGGCGGCGTTTTGTCGATGAAAGAGCTGCTCGATGTGGCGCAGATGCTCCGGTGCGCTCTTCAGGTCAACCGCGCCGTGGGGCAGACGGCGACCATCGCGCCCGACCTTTGCGCCATCGCATGCCTGATTGATCCGCATGCGCGCCTGGAACAGGAGATCGAGCGCTGCATCATCAGCCCCGACGAGATGAGCGACACGGCAAGCGCGACGCTTTCGTCCATTCGCCGCCGCATCAAAAGCGCGAACGCCGAAATTCAGCAGCGGCTGTCTTCCATGATCCATTCGTCCTCGATGCAGAAAGTGCTGCAGGATGCGATCGTCACAAAGCGCGGCGGGCGCTACGTTCTTCCCGTGCGGCAGGAATATCGCCAGCAGGTCAGCGGCATCGTCCACGACCAAAGCGCAAGCGGCGCGACGATCTACGTCGAGCCGATGGCGATCGTGCAGATCAACAACGATCTTCGTACGCTTGCGGGAGAGGAAGCGCAGGAGATCGAGCGCATTTTGAGCGTCCTGACCGCGCAGGTCGAGGGCGCATCGCGCGAGCTTTTGCAGAACATGGCCGCGATGGGCGAATTGGACGCGATCTTCGCACGGGGCGAACTGGCGCGCAAGATGAAAGCGACGCGCCCTGCGATTTCCGACGATTTTTCGATCGTCATCAAGCGCGGAAGGCATCCGCTGCTCGATCCTGCGACAGTCGTTCCGCTCGACCTTTGGATCGGCGAGGATTTTACGCAGCTTTTGATCACCGGCCCGAATACCGGCGGCAAAACGGTCAGCTTGAAGACCGTCGGGCTTTTCGCCGTCATGACGCAGTGCGGGCTTTTCCTGCCTGCCGACGAGGGGACGCGTTTTCCCGTTTTTGCGCGCATGTTCGCCGACGTGGGCGACGAACAGAGCATCGAGCAGAGCCTGTCGACGTTCTCGGCGCACATGAAGAACATCGTGCAGATTTTAAAAGATACCGACGACGAGACGCTCGTTCTTTTGGACGAACTCGGCGCGGGGACGGATCCGACCGAGGGCGCGGCGCTCGCCGTCTCCATTTTGGAGGAGATCCGCTCCCGCGGCGCACTGTCGATCGCCACGACGCATTACAGCGAATTGAAGGCCTACGCCATGACGACGAAAAACGTCTGCAACGCCTCCGTCGAGTTCGATGTGGAGACGCTGCGTCCGACGTATCGGCTGTCGATCGGCGTGCCGGGGCGCTCGAACGCGTTTGAGATCTCCAAGCGCCTCGGATTGGACGAACGGATCATCGACCGCGCAAGAGATTATGTCTCGGGCGAAAGCGTGCGCTTTGAAGAAGTCATCTCCAGCGCGCAGGAGACGCAGCGCCGTGCCGAGCAGCAGATCGAAGACACCCGTCAGGCGCTCCTTGAGGCAAAAGAGGCGCGCCGCGAGGCCATCCGTTCGCGCGACGCGTGGATCAAACAGCGCGATAAGCTTCTGGAGCTTGCGCGTGCGCAGGCGGCGGAATCGATCGCCGAGGCAAAGCGCGAGGGGCAGAAGATCATCGACGAAATGAACCGCCTCCTTCGCGAGGGCAACGGGCAGATCAAGCCGCATCAAATGCACGCACTGCAAAAGAAATTCGACGAAAAGCTCGACGCCGCCGCGCCCGCGCCGCCGATGGCGTCGATGGGAACGGAAGAGGGCGTCGTCACGCAGTTTGAAGTCGGCATGACGGTTTTGTATAAACGACTGAACCAGAAGGCGACCGTCCTTCGTCTGCCCGACGACAGCGGCCGCGTGCAGATCGCGATCGGCTCGATGAAGCTCATGGCTCCGAAAGAAGAGCTTTATCACACGCGCGGCAGCGCTTCGGGCCCCGCGCCGTCCATGCCGCAGGCGAAGAATTTTCAGGCTGTCGGCCGCGATCTTCCGCTTCAATGCGACCTGCGCGGCATGACGATCGAGGAGGCGCGCATCGAGGTCGACCGCTATCTTGACGAGGCGATGCTCGCGGGGCTTACGAAAGTCACGATTGTCCACGGCAAGGGGACCGGCGCACTGCGCACGGGCATCCGCGCGTATTTGAAGACGCATCCGCTGGTCAAATCCATGCGCGAGGGCAAGTTCTCCGAAGGGGAAGACGGCGTGAGCATCGTGGAGCTGAAATAACGCGCCATATCAATTAAGATCGAAAAGCGAACGCGATTTCGCTTTTGAATAAAACATAAGGAGATCCCATTATGGCAAGATTACTCGGTGTGGACATCGGCACGTCGGGCACGAAGACCGTTCTGTTCGACGAATACGGCACGACGCTCGCCAGCGCCACGGCGGAATACCCGCTGTATCAGCCGCATATCGGCTGGGCGGAGCAGGATCCCGAGGACTGGTGGCGCGCCACGGCGCAGACGATTGCACAAGTTCTGCAAAAAAGCGGCACGCGCGGCGACGAAGTGACGGGCGTCGGGCTTTCGGGGCAGATGCACGGCATGGTTCTGCTCGGCGCGGACAACGAGGTCCTTCGTCCGGCGATCATCTGGTGCGACCAGCGCACGCAGAAACAGTGCGACGACATCACGGAGATCATCGGTCGCGAACGTCTGATCCAAATCACAGCGAACCCCGCGATCACGGGCTTCACCGCCTCGAAGATCATGTGGGTCAAACAGAACCAGCCGGAAATTTACGACAAGATCCGAAAGATTCTGCTTCCCAAGGACTACATCCGCTTCCGCCTGACGGGCGAGTTTGCGACCGAAGTGTCCGACGCAAGCGGCATGCAGCTTTTGGACGTTCCGAATCGCTGCTGGAGCCGCGAGGTTCTGGAAAAGCTCGAGATCCCCTATGAGTGGATGGCGGACGTCTACGAGTCGCAGGAGATCAGCGCGCGCGTCGATGCGCGCGGCGCGAAAGAAACGGGACTTGCCGTCGGCGTTCCCGTTGCGGGCGGCGGCGGAGATCAGGCCGCGGGCGCGGTCGGCAACGGCATCGTGCGCCAGGGCATCGTCTCGGCGACGATCGGTTCCTCCGGCGTCGTGTTTGCGCATACCGACAAGCTTGCGATCGATCCCAAGGGGCGCGTGCATACGTTCTGCCACGCCGTGCCGGGCGCGTGGCACATCATGGGCGTCACGCAGGGCGCGGGCATTTCTTTAAAATGGCTGCGCGACGAATTTTTGGGCGAAGAGCGCGAGATCGCAAAGAGCCTCGGCGTCGATCCGTATGAACTGATGAACAAAGAGGCGGCATTGGCGCGCCCGGGCTGCGACGGACTTTTGTTCCTTCCTTATATGATGGGCGAACGCACGCCGCATCTTGACGCAAGCGCGAAGGGCGTCTTCTTCGGCCTTACCGCGATGCACAAGCGCCGCGACATGATCCGCGCCGTGATGGAGGGCGTGTCCTACAGCCTTTTGGATTGCATGAATATCATCCGCGAACTGGGCGGCGACGCCGACGTCGTGCGCGCCTCGGGCGGCGGTGCGAGGAGCGTGCTTTGGCGGCAGATGATCTGCGATATGTTCCGAAGCGACGTGGCGACGATCCAGTCGGCCGAAGGGCCGGCGCTCGGCGTGGCTCTTCTGGCGGGCGTCGGCACGGGCGTTTACGGCAGCGTTCCCGAGGCCTGCGAGACGGTCATCAAGCAAAATCCCGTTCAAAAGCCAGACGAGGCCGCGGCAAAGGTCTACGAAACGTTTTATCCGGTCTACCGCGCGCTGTATCCCGCGCTCAAAGACTGCTATGCGCAAACGGCGCAGATTCTTGCCGAATAACGGGGACTTATCCAAATCGATCCGGGAGCCGAAACCTTGAATACGCGAATTCTCGTCGTGGACGACGATCCAAATGCTGTAAATCTGATCAGCCTGTACTTAAAAGGTGCGGGTTGGGACTGCCCGAGCGCCGCGAGCGCTGCGGAAGCGGCGCGCCTGCTGCAAAGGGGCGACATTTCGCTTGTCCTACTTGATGAGGCGCTGCCGCAAAGCGGGGCGGTGTTTCGTCTGTGTGGGGAGCAGAATGCGCTTCCCGTCATCATGACGAACGAGAGGGACTGTGCGCCGGAGCGGATCGCCGCGCTCGACCGCGGTGCGGACGATTATCTTGTCAAGCCGTTCGACCCGAAGGAAATGACCGCACGCGTGCGCGCCGTGCTTCGCCGCTGCGGCGTGCGGACGCCGCGCGTGCAGTGCGTGGAGCTGGAAAATCTTTCGGTCGATCTGGATCGCTATCTTGTGACCTATTGCGGCGACACACTTCACATGCCGCCCAAGGAGATCGAACTTCTGTATTATCTTGCGTCCCATCCCAATTACGTCTTCACGCGCGAACAGCTGATGGAGGCCGTCTGGGGCTTTGATTTCGGCGGGACGTCGCGCACGGTCGACGTGCACATCAAGCGTCTGCGTCAGAAGCTCGAAAATCCGGAAAGGCCCGAAAATCCGTGGAAGATCACGACAGTCTGGGCGGTCGGCTACAAGTTCGAGGTATGAACGAAACGAATTCAAAAAAGGACGATTCTCAAGGATCGTCCTTTTTGTTTGTTCTTGACAAAAAACTATTTTTGAAAAGCTTGTTTGCAGAAGTCCACGAATTCCTGCGTGCCTTTGTTGAGATGGCGGCCCTGTTTCCAAATGATTCCCGAGCGGACGGGGATCGGCGCAGTGAGCGGCACATGGACAAGTTCGGGCGTTTCGGGGAGCATGCTTTTGAACAGGAAACATCCGCAGTTTCCGCGGCGGAGAAATTTCAGCATGGTCGTCAATTGACTGGAATAGAGAATCACGCGCGGCTGAATGCGAAGCTGTTCAAACCGCTGCGTCAAAATTTTGTTCTGTACGGAATCCTGATGAAACAAAAGAAGATCCTGCCGGTCAAGCTGCGCCATGTCGATTTGCGCCAGCTTTGCAAAAGGATGATTTTTGCAGACGCAAAACACGAGTTCGTCCTGCGTTAAAATATGGGAATGGAACTTGTCCGTGTCGGGGTCTTCCATGTTGACGATGCCGATGTCTAAAAGTTCGTCCATGACCATTGCGCGGGCGCGCACGGAGCCGTATTCTTTCAGCGTGAGCCAGACGTCCGGGTGCTGTGCGTGAAACGATTCCAGAAGCTCCGGGAAAAAGACGGTCGAGAGCATCGGGGGAATGCCGATGACGACTTTGGATTTGACGGCGTTTCTGTTTTGATAATCTGCGCGAAGATCGTCGCAGGCGTCCAGAATTTCCGCGGCGCGGCGATAAAACGCTTCGCCCTCTTCCGTGAGAGAAATGCGGCCTCGCGTGTTGGAAAACAGCGTGACGGAAAATTCTTTTTCCAGCTCGCGGATGGCGATCGAAACGGCGGGTTGTGTCACAAACATTTCCTGCGCGGCGCGCGTGATGCTGTGATAGCGCGCGGCGCAGGTGAAATAGCGCAGCTGGTTGAGCGTCATGAAAACACCGTCCCTATAAGAAATTTATCGTTCGATCAATTATATTAAATTGATTTATCAAACGCAACGGTTTACAATGAGAAATCATTGGTTTTATCGAAAACAGCGGGAAAGAGGTGTGGCAATGGCGCCGAAAGAATATCGTGTTTCTCTGAGGGCATATCGACAGGCGGACGGAACCCTCCACGCGGAGATTGAAAACAGCAATCCTTTCAAATTGAACGACATTACTCTGCGCATTCGGGACAACGGCGTCGAAACGACGGAATCGATCGGCAGCATTACGGCAAATTCCGTTTGGAAAACGGGGCAGGTCGCGCTGCGGTATGACGCGTTCCGCGCCGTCGGTTATTATCAGGGCGTGGAACATACGATCGACGAATCTTTGTTTGATGAACGCCGCGGCGTGTACCGCGGCGAGATCCATCACGCGATGGTGTGGCCCGATAAGGATTCGGACGACAAGTGGACGAAAACGATCGTTCGAGAATTTCCGGATCTCGGCGTATCTTTGGCCGTTTCGTTCGTCGCCCGCGGCCCGCGGATCGCCTTCAGCGGCCACAGCTTCACCGGCCTTTGGGATTCAAGCTATTATTATTTCCGGGAACTGGCAAAAATGGGCGGCTGGAACGCGCAGATCGCTTACAGCTATTGGAGCGGTACGGGGCTTGCGCACCATGCGGGGCTGATCGCCGGGACAAAAGCGCGGTCGCAGCAGACGGAAACAATGCTCGCCGCCAACGAGTATTACGATTTTTACTCCGTGGCGGGGAACAGCGACGAGGGCGTTTCCACGGCGAGCGGAACCATTGGCGCGACCGATTATAATCAGCGCGCCGACATGCAAAAAGGCGCCGAGATTGCGTGGGAGCGGGCGAAATCCAAAGGCGCGCGATTGATCCTCTGGGCGACGCGCGGGTATCGATACGGGTATTTTCGGGATATGCGCGCGAAGCCGTGGGAAAAGGGCAGCGTCGGGCAGGCCTTTGAAAAAGACGGGAAGGCGTATACGCTGACGCTGACCGAACGGCAGATGGCCGCAAAAAATGCAAACTGGTATATGGAAATGGCGCGTGCGATCTCGGACGAGATCCGGGTGGCGCAGGTCGGAACGGCTTACGATGCGATCCTTGCGCATCACGCCGACCGCGTGGATCCCTATCTTCATGCCGGACAGGAGCTTGGCGACGACGCGCACCAGAACAATCAGGGCAATTATCTGGCCGCGTGCGTGTATTACGGCGTGATCTTCGGCGAGTCGCCCGAGGGTCTCGGCGTGCCGAAATCGCATACATGGGGGATGGACGGCGGCAGCGTCACGCGGGAACAGGCCGAAATCATGCAGAAAGCCGCCTGGGATGTCGTCTGCGGGAGGTATTCTCTGCTCGAAAAGTGAAACGCGCCTTCTTTGGGGATTGCGAAAGATGCAGTCCCCGTTTTTGTTTTTCAAATTACGATAGATATAAATATTTTAAATTGAATCATATAACATATTAAATTGATTTTATGTTCCGGCGACACTATGATGAAACTTGGAAAGCACCGTGCGGCTTTTGCATGGAACGAGGAGGTAATTTCGATGACGAAAGAAGACGGCGTTTTGCGCCTGACGGATATGGTGGCGGACTTTGTTGGCTATATCGGCAAAAAGCTGCCCGACGATGTGGAATCCAAACTTCGGGAACTGGCGCAGAGGGAAACCGAGCCGCTTCCCAAGATCTTATATGAGACCATGGCAAAGAATCAGGATCTGGCGGCGCAGTTGGATCGGCCGAGCTGCCAGGATACAGGCGTGATTCAATTCTGGCTCAAATGCGGCACGCATTTCCCTTATATCGACGAACTGGAGGCGCTTTTGAAGGAGGCCGTCGTCAAAGCGACGTTCGCTACGCCGCTGCGTCACAATAGCGTGGAGACGTTCGATGAATACAACACCAAACGCAACGTCGGCAAGGGGACGCCGACCGTGTGGTGGGATATCGTGCCCAATTCCGATCAATGTGAGATCTACGCCTACATGGCGGGCGGCGGCTGCACGCTCCCGGGAAAGGCGATGGTGCTGATGCCGGGCGCAGGATATGAGGGCCTGACGGATTTTGTGTTGGATCAGATGACGAGCTACGGACTGAATGCCTGTCCGCCGCTTCTGGTCGGCGTCGGCGTGGCGACCTCGGTGGAGACGGCCGCGCTGCTTTCCAAAAAAGCGCTGATGCGTCCCGTCGGCTCCCATAACGAAAACGCCAACGCTGCGCGGATGGAACAGCTTTTGGAAGACGGTATCAACGCACTCGGACTCGGGCCGCAGGGCATGGGCGGTGCCTGCTCGGTGATGGGCGTTCATATCGAAAACACCGCTCGCCATCCGTCGACCATCGGCGTGGCCGTCAACGTCGGCTGCTGGTCGCATCGAAGGGGCCATATCGTCGTCGATAAAGATCTGAACGTTGTGTGCGACACGCATTCCGGCTGGATGTTTCGCGCTTGATCGGAGGGGATATCGTGATTGAAATCAGAGGAGAGAAAAAAGTTCTTGTGACGCCCGTCAGCGCGGAAGATCTGAAGCAGATTTCCGTCGGCGACGTCGTTTGGCTGGACGGCGATCTCATGACCTGCCGCGACGTGGCGCATCGCCGTTTAATCGAATATCACCGCCGGCTGCCCTATGATGTTCGCGGCAAAGCGATCTTCCACGCCGGCCCCATCGTCCGCAAAGTTGAGGGGAGCGAGGACGATTATGAAATGGTCTCGATCGGGCCGACGACGTCCATGCGCATGGAGAAATTCGAGTACGAATTTGTGAAACAGACCGGCGTCCGCGTGATCGTGGGCAAGGGCGGCATGGGCCCGAATACCGAGCACGCCTGCCGGGAGTTCGGCGCGATTCACTGCGTGTTTCCCGCCGGGTGCGCCGTCGTCGCCGCGACGGAGGTCTTGAAGATCGAGGAGCATCATTGGGACGAACTGGGCATGCCGGAGACGCTGTGGTGCAGCAAAGTCCGCGAGTTCGGCCCGCTGATCGTGTCGATCGACGCCGAAGGGCGCAATCTGTTTGAAGAGCGGAAAGTGCTTTACAACAAGCGCAAGGAGGACGTCAAACGGGCGATCTACCCTGAAGTAAAGTTCATCAAGTGACGATTTTGGGAAAAACATGGGAGGGCGAAAGCTGCTTCCAGATAAGAAAACAATCGTCAAAAAATACGGCATGATATGTAAAGCCGATTATGCTGCCACAAGTTGTTTCTAAAACAAAAGTGGAGTGAAACGGATTTGCATCATCAAAATGCCGTATTTTTTGATGCTTGCAGTTTTAAGCTGGAGATTTTTCGCTTTTGGCTAAGTGAAAAGCGGAGGCGACGCCGGAAGCGTCGCCCGAGCATTTTCACAACGCCAAAACGGAAAAGATCAGTTTAAAACCGATTGTTTTTTATTTGGAGGCAGCGAAACCGCCTTCCCATGTTTTTTGTATGAAATTATTGCCGCGCGTTCTGGCTGCTGACAAGATGTAGGTTCGTTGCGGGCGGGAGCGCGTCTGCGTTTGCGTAATCCTTGTCAAAGACGAGGTCGCGGCAGTAGACGAGACTTGCGCCGTGCAGTTCCGCGCGGCGGTAGTTGGCGCGCCAATGCGGGAAGTGGAGATCAATCTTCGAATACGACGGAGAAGAACACTCGCGCGAACCTTCGATTTCCCCGCGCAGGATCGCCTCCGAAAGTGCGATGTAATCGGCAAGATATCCCTTGTCGATCGGCGTGCCGTTGTGCGAAGGCAGGATCATGTCGAATTGATCGGAAAACGAGTCGAGTTTTTTCATTGCGTGAAGATACGTTTCGACGCTGGCCGCGGGCTTGGAATGGATCTGCCCGATTTCCTCGGCGTAGCCCGGCAGAAGCAATACCTGCCCGGATTCCAGCTCGTCGCCGGGGAACAGCATGCGCCGCGTTTCGTCCAATATCGCAAGATTCCCCGGCGCATGACAGTCCAGAACGATCACGCGCAGCGGTCGATCCCCAAGATCGATGACGTCGCCGTCGTTTACGAACGTGAATTCATAGTCAAGAGGATAATCCAGCGGCGGGCAGTCCATGATGTTCTTCGCGCCGCGGGCGATGCCGGGCGTGCCGTAGACGACGTTGAATGCGCCGTTTTGCGCGGTGTGGTCGAAGTGGCTGTGCGTGTTGACAACGGCGCGAAGCGGCTTGTCCGTTAAGCTTTGTGCAAACGCACGGATGTTTTGATCCGACATGCCGGAGTCGATCATGAGCGCTTCATTGTCGCCGACGAGAAGATAGCAGTCGCATCCGGGCCCGCCGATGCAGATGGTGTCGGGCGTGATGCGCCGCGCGGTAAACGTGGGGTGTGCCATGACTGTACTCTCCTTATTTTACGGCTTTTTCACAGCCGTTTTCTTGCAAAAAAGAGGATCGCTTACATCGAGCCGATACACGCGGCGGTAAAGAAGGTCGCGCAGACGGAAAAATTCCGTTTCGTCGACAGGCGCGTTCTGCGTCATCAGATAAAGCGGAATTGCGTGTCGTCCCGCGGTGATGGCGGGCTGCATGTAAAAATAGCGGTTCAAAACCATGCCGCATCGCTCGTAAAACCCGATGCGCCGCACGGCGACGGGATCGTTCGGCGGTTCGACCTCCAAAACGACGGGGGCGGGGGATATATTGAGCAGTTCGTGAAACATATGTGTGCCGAGCCCGCCGCCGCGCAGCGTGGGCGACACGGCAAAATGTTCGACAAAACGGACATCCTCCAAATCCCACACGCCGAAAACGCCGTTGATTTTTCCGTTTTCGTCGAGTGCGGCGAGCGCGGTGTATTCCGCAAGATCAAACAGCGCGCGCTGCTCCTCCCGTGTGCGATATTCATCGAGCGGAAAGCTCTGTTCAAGGATCGAAAAAAAAGCGTCGAAGCGGTCTTCGTCAAGAATGGTAAGCATTGCGAATCTCCTGAAAAACAAATTTAATCCATCATACCATATGACGTGTCTGCTTGCAAAACCGCGGAAAACAGAAAGATTGTCATGGCGCATGCGGCGGCTTATAATGGAAGATGTCACAAGTTCGGCACAACTTTGCGGTATCATGACAGACGATAACTGTCAAGAGGGGATAAAAGAGCCATGCTGCGCATCCTGATCGTCGAGGACGAGGAACCCATCAACAATCTGATCTATCTGAATTTGAAAAACGAGGGTTACGCCTGTACCCGGGCCTACGACGGCGAACAGGCGGCGGACCTGATCGAGGAAAACGTCTATGATCTCGTTCTGCTGGATATCATGCTGCCGAAGATCGACGGCTACGAGCTTTTGGACTATATCCGTCCGACGGGAACGCCCGTGATCTTCATCACCGCAATGGGGCAGGTCAGCGACCGCATCCGCGGCTTGCGCCTCGGGGCGGACGACTACATCGTCAAGCCCTTTCAGGTCGGCGAGCTGATCGCGCGCGTGGAGGCGCTGCTGCGCCGCGCGGGCAAGACGCATTCGCACTATGAACTGTTCGGCGTGACGATCGACGCGGATTCGCGGACGGTCAAAAAAGACGGCGTCTACGTCGAATTGACCGTCAAGGAGTTCGATCTTTTGATGGAGCTTGTGCGAAACAAGAACATCGCGCTGTATCGCGAGCAGCTCTACGAGCGCGTCTGGCACGAACCGTTCACCGGCGAGACGCGGACGCTGGATTCTCACATCCGCCGCCTGCGCGCCAAGCTCGGATGGGACGATCATATCAAGACCGTGTTTCGCATCGGCTATCGACTGGAAGTGTAAGGAGGAAGGGGCATGAAGCTGATCGCCAAGATATTTCTTTGCGCGACGCTGGTGGTCAGCCTGGCGCTTTCTTTCTTAGGCTATTTTCTGATCGCGCGCTCGTTTGACGATGCGATCGCGCGCGAACGCACGCAGATGATCAGCCGCTATCGATTTACCTGCTTCACCATTCAGGCGCAGATGCTGTCAAACGGCATGGATCAGACGTTTTACGAGCGGCTGGAGCGCATGTCGAACGGCGGCTATATCTCCGTTTCGATCGACGGGAAAAAGGCCTATTCCAATTTTCCGGGCGGCGCGGCGCAGGAGGCCGCGGGCGACGACGTCGTCTCCGAGATTGTGCCGTATGCCGGCGGCTGGCTTTTGAAAGTGACGGGCGCCTTTACGCAGATCGGGCAGCGCGTCAGCGTCAGCACGGGGCAGGACGTGACGAATCTTGTCACGAGCGTGCGGCAGATGCAGCAAAGCTATCGGCGCATTTATCTTGCCGCGTGGTCTGCGGCGGCGGTGCTTTTATTGATTTTAACGCGTGCGCTGACAAGGCCGCTCGGCGCGCTTTCGACCTCGGCGCAGGCGGTCGCGCAGGGTGATTATTCGCGGCGCGTCAAGACCCGTTCACAGGACGAATTGGGCGCGCTGGCGCAGAGCTTCAATCAAATGGCGGCGCAGATCGAAAAGAACGTCGACGATCTTGAGGCGAGCGTGCAGCAGAAAGAACGCTTTGTCGCGAACTTCGCGCACGAATTGAAGACGCCGCTGACGAGCGTCATCGGATACGCCGATATGATCTATCAGCGGGATCTGGGGCGCGAGGATACGCGCGCGGCGGCGAGCTATATTCTTGGCGAGGGCCTTCGACTGGAGGCGCTGTCGCTGAAGCTGATGGATATGATCGTGCTGGACAAGCAGGATTTCGTCCTGGAATGGCTGAATGCGCGGGAGCTGTTTGACAATATCGTTGAAACGCTTGTGCCGCTATGCCGGAAAAAGGGCGTTCGATTGTCCCGCTCGATCGACGAAGGGTATGTCCGTGTCGAGTTCGATTTGTTTAAGACGATGATTTTGAACCTTGTGGACAACAGCGTCAAGGCGAACGCGAAAAACGTCTATCTGATCGCGCGGAAAAACGGAGATAAGATGGATGTTCACATTCTGGACGACGGCATGGGCATCAAACAGGAGGAACTTGCCAAGATCACCGAGGCGTTTTATATGGTGGACAAATCCCGTTCCCGCAAGCAGCACGGCGCGGGACTCGGGCTTGCGCTGTGTGAACGGATCGCCAAAGTTCACGGCAGCGAACTGAACGTCACGAGCCAGTACGGCGAGGGCAGCTGTGTGCATCTGTCGCTGGAGTATGCCGATGATGAAGAATAAACCGAAGAAACAAAAGAAGAAAAGAAAGCTGTCCGTTGCGGCGCGCACGGCGGTCGGCATGGCGGCGGCGCTGGTGCTTGCGGCGGCGGGGTATTTTGCGCCGGGCGCGCTTTTGAACGCGCATGTGGACGGGATGCTCGAACAAAAACAGACGATCGTCGAGCAGGAGGTTTCCACCGACGTGGTGCTGACGCTCGATCCGCAGGAATACGGCGAAGTGCTGTCGCTTTGGTACGGCGAAAAGGAAGGCCTGATGCAAAACGGCCTTGTGGGGATGTATCACAATCCGGTCGTGGGGCAGATCTCGATGAGCGTGGCGATCGACACGGCAAACGAGGCTGTCGAGACGTTTGTGGATAAAAAGATGCTGCCCGAATCGTGCCTGTACGAGAAATTGTCAAGCAGCGGCGCGGCGCTTTACAATGCGAGCATGGATGCAGCCGAGCCGGATTACCGCGCGAGCTTCTGGGAAGTGACGTTGCAAAATTCCTTCTGCGACCTGTCGCTTTCCATCAACGCCGTGACCGCCGAGGTCTGGAGCATGACCGCGTGGGTGTACCCGGAAGGCGATGACGTGCCGCAGAACTGGTGCTACGCTTCGCCGGCGGGGCGTATCGAGGGCTACGTCGAATATCTCGGAAGCGGCGGCATTGAAGATTATGAAGAATTGATCAATTATTCTCAAATGCGCGCTATCTTAAAAGACGTGCCTTATGATATACTGAGCGAGCAGACGAGCGTCGAGGGATGGCTCGACGGCGACTCCATGTGGCTTCGCCTTCGCATGATCCCGAAGAACTATACGTTCCAGAATCTGATCGACGAATACGAGCAAAACGGCATGGAGTACATGGCGGAGAAAATGGGAATTACCGACGAAGAAGCAGAGATTTCAAAATGGAGATAACGCAATGTCCGGTTATTTTGTAAAAACCGTTCACAAGGGAAATAAGATCTATCACATCAACTACGGCCGCATCGTCATGAGCGTCGTGCTTTTGCTCGCCGTGATCGTCTTCGGCGTATGCATGCTGATCTCCGGGGTCCGGAAAAACAAGGCGAACGAACAGCTTGCCTCGCGCTTCACGCTATTGTCGATGTCGAGCGTGCCGAAGGCGTCGGAGCAGACGAAACAGCGCTGCGTTGTGCTCGATCCCGGCCACGGCGGGACGGACCCCGGCACGAGCGCGGAGGGGATCGACGAAAAGGACATCAACCTTTCGATTTGCCTTGAGACGGAAAAGATCCTGCGCGCCTACGGCTACACCGTTTTGATGACGCGGCGGGACGACAGCGATGTGGACACGATGGCCGTCTTGAACGAGGCGGGCGAAGTACACGCCGATCTTTTCGTCGCCGTCCATCAAAATGCGATGGAAAACGACACGACCACGAACGGGATCGAAACGTGGTATGAAAATAAGGACGATTACAGCAAGATGCTTGCGCAGTGCCTGCAGACGGCGGCGGTCGAGGCGACCGGCGCGCAGGATCTGGGGATCAAGAATTCGCAGAGCTTTATGGTCACGCGCGAGGCGTCAATGCCCTCCGCGCTGATCGAGACGGGCTTTTTGACCGAGGCGGCGGAGCGCGAAAAATTAAACTCGCGTTTTTATCAGCAGACGATCGCCCAGGCCATCGCCGACGGGATCAACGAATTCTTCTCGCAGGCGCAAATGGAAGCTTCGCAGTTTGACTTTAATTTTTAATTTCCAAAGATAACTCCGAAAAGAAAAGATGCCGTATCGAAAAATCGATACGGCATCTTTTATGCCTGGCTTTAGAACAGTTTGATATAGCTGTCGCGCTCGGCGCCGGTGGAGACGTACTGGATCGGGCAGCCGACGGCCTTTTCCAGATAGGCGATGTAGCGCTTGGCGTTCTCGGGCAGCGCATCGTAATCGCGAAGACCGGCCACGTCGCCGAAGCCGTCGAGGTATTCGTAGACGGGCTTGCAGCGGTTGAGCTTGTCGCCGGTGGGGAAGGTGTCGATGCGTTTGCCGTCGAGTTCATAGGCGACGCAGACGGGGATCTTGTCATAGCAGGACAGTACGTCGAGCTTCGTCAGCGCGATGCTCGTGGCGCCCTGAACCTTGACACCGAAGCGGGAGGCGACGACGTCGAACCCGCCGACGCGGCGCGGACGACCCGTCGCGGCGCCGTATTCGCCGCCGGCTTCGCGCAGAACGTGCGCTTCGTCGCCGAACATTTCACAGGTGAACGGCCCTTCGCCCACGCAGGTGGAGTAGGCCTTCATGATCCCGAGCACGCTGTCCACTTTCTTGCCGGGGATGCCCGCGCCGATGGGGGCGTAGGCGGCGATGACGGAGGAAGAGGACGTGTAGGGATAGATGCCGTAATCGATGTCGCGAAGCGCGCCGAGCTGCGCCTCGAACATGACGTTCTTGCCGCTTTCAAGGGCGCTGTCAAGATATTCGGTCGTGTCGCAGATATAATCCTTCAACGGATCGCCGTAGGTTTTGAGCCAGTCCATCATCTCGTCCACGTCGATCGGGTCGTGATGATAACCGTTGACGACGAACAGATTCTTCCATTCGATCAGGTCGGCAAGGCGCTCGCGAAGCGCGTCGCGGTCGTCCAGCAGGTCGCCCATGCGGATGGTCTTTTTCATGTATTTATCGGCATAGACGGGGCCGATGCCGCGGCGGGTGGAGCCGAACTTCTTGTCCGCCAGGCGGTCTTCCTCCAGGCAGTCCAGAAGCTTATGATACGGCATGCAGATCGTCGCGCGGTCGGAGATCTTGAGGTTATCCGGCGTGATCTCGATGCCTTTTTCGCGCAGGCGGCCGATCTCGCCGATCAGATGCTCGATGTCGATGACCATGCCGACGCCCATGATGTTGACCGCCTCGGGGCGCAGAATACCGGAGGGCAGAAGGTTCAAAATGAACTTGCCGCGGTCGTTGACGACGGTGTGGCCCGCGTTGTTGCCGCCCTGATAGCGGACGATGATGTCGTATTGACTGCTCAGAAGGTCGACCATGCGGCCCTTGCCTTCGTCGCCCCAGTTGATGCCTACAACGGCTGTTAACATTGTGAAAGCCCTCCTTGAAATCGTCGATGGGGATAAATCAGACGCGCACGTCGGCTTCGACGCCGAGCAGCGCGCGGTTTGCCGCCAGCACGGGACGCGCGACGTTGTCGATGAAGTCGCGAGTTTGCTGCGCGGCAAGGCCGGTGAATGCGGAACTGTCGCAGATATTTTTTAATTCTTCGCGCGTGATACGGAACACGGGATCGGCGGCGATGCGCTCCAAAAGATCGTTTCTCGCGCCGTTTAATTTGATTTCGTGCGTGACGTCGACGCTGTGACGGCGGATCGCCTCGTGGATATCCTGCCGGTCCGCGCCCTTTTCCACGCAGTACATCATGATGTTTTCCGTCGCCATGAACGGCATCTCTTCTTCCAGATGCGCGCGCATGACGTTCGGATACAGCGTGCCGCCGCGCATGACGTTGATCACGAGATTCAGGATCGCGTCGGTCGCAAGGAACGCCTCGGAGACGCTCAATCGGCGGTTGGCGGAGTCGTCGAGCGTGCGCTCGAACCACTGCGTCGCAGCGGTGATCGCCGGGTTGAGCACGTCACACATGACAAAGCGCGACAGTGCACAGATGCGCTCGCAGCGCATGGGATTGCGCTTATAGGCCATCGCCGAAGAGCCGATCTGCTTGTCGGTGAACGGCTCGTCGAATTCCTTCAAATGGGCGAGCAGCCGAAGATCCGTCGCGAATTTGGACGCGCTTTGCGCGATGCCGCACAAAACGGACAGGACGTTGTAGTCCACCTTTCGGGAATACGTCTGTCCCGACACGGCGTAAGCGCCGTCGAAGCCCATTTTTTTGCAGATGATCTGCTCGAGCTTTCGCGTCTTGTCGGCGTTGCCGTCAAACAGCGCCAGAAAGCTTGCCGCCGTGCCGGTCGCGCCGCGGCAGCCCAAAAGGCGGAGATGGGAAAGCTGAAAGTCGAGCTGTTCCAGATCGAAGAGCAGATCCTGCGCCCAGAGGCAGGCGCGTTTGCCCGCGGTCGTCGGCTGCGCCGCCTGAAAATGCGTGTAGGCGAGCGTCGGTACGTCGCGGTATTGTTCGGCGAAATCGCTCACGGCGGCGATGGCGTTGACCAAAAGGGATTTGATCTGCAAAAGCGCCTCGCGCATGATGATGATATCCGCGTTGTCGCCGACGTAGCAGCTCGTCGCACCCAGATGAATGATCGCGCGCGCGCCGGGGCAGGCGTCGCCGTAGGCGTGGACGTGGCTCATGACGTCGTGGCGCAGCTGCGATTCATAGCGCGCCGCGCATTCGTAGTCGATATCGTCCACATGCGCGCGAAGTTCGTCGATCTGTTCCTGCGTCACGGGAAGACCGAGTTCATGTTCCGCCTCGGCCAGAGCGACCCAAAGCCGCCGCCAGGTGGAGAACTTCATGTCGTCGGAGAAAATATGACGCATTTTTTCGCTCGCATAGCGTGTGCTCAGCGAGCTTGTGTAATTATCGTGCATGAAACCTCCGCGTTGTCAAACACACAAAAAGCGAAGGCACGCCCATTCGCGCCTTCGTATCAAGTCCTGATACGGTGAAATGTTAGCACTCGCATGGGCGCTTGTCAAGATAACGTCCGCGTTTTGCACGGTTTCTACGGCGAAAATCTGCAAATCTATTAAAAAACAGTGTGCAAATGCGAACATTCGACGGCGAAACGATTCTGAAAATTCGAAAAAACGGAGAAAGCCGCGTTCGGGCTTTCTCCGTTGGCAGGTTCAGTTTTCGGGAACGTCGGCGTAATAATCCGGTTTCGGCTGCGCGATCGATCCGTTTTGCAGCGCGTAATCGATTCCGCGTTCCAAAAGCGTGCGCAGTGCGGGCCCGAGGCGCGTGTAGCCCAAAAGGCGCGCGGCCTCGCGAACGAGATCTTCGCGCGGCAGAGCGAGCTGACTGCGCAGCACTTCGCGCACGGCGTTGGCGGCCTCCTGCACGGGAATGTCGCGCGCGTCGCGGCGGCAGGCGTCTTCGCCGCTTTGGCGGAATCCGCGATAGGTTTCAGGCGTCTGGTCGGCGAGCCAGTAGAAAATATCTTCGTCCTGTCTTGTCGATTTGACGTCCATGAACACGAGCGTTTGATGCAGATGTTCCGCAATGCGGGAACCGGCGCGGGACAGCCCGAACGCCTGCGCGGCGCGGCGAAGAAGGAGCCCTTCGCGAATTGGCGCTTCGCATTCGAGAATGCGGGAAAGGCATTCGCGGACGGTTTTTTGATGTTCGGGCAGGAGCAATTGCTCGGCGTTCAGCGCGTCCAACGTCTCTTCAAACGCCCGATAGACGGGCGCGGCGGCGTTTTCTGCGTCGTTTGAAACGATGATATCTTCGCACAAAGCGTCTTGCGGCGGCGCTTCGGCGGGCGGCTCGTTTTGGCGATTGGCAAGAAGACCTCGAAGACGCGCGTCGATGCGGTCGATCTGCCCTTGCGGATCGTCCAGATAATCCATCGTCCAAACGCGGTGCAGCTGCCAGCTGAGGCCGCGCAGAACGTCGCATTGCGCAAGCTCGCGGTCGCGCGCGGATTGCGCAATGCGATAGGATTCGCCGTCGAGAAGAATCCCGAGCAGATATTCGCCGCCGCGTTCCGGATCGCAGACGGCGGCGTCGATTCGGAATCGGGAACGACCGACGCTGCGGACGCAAGCCCAGCCTTTTTCTTCGAGCGCGCGGCAGATATCATCGGCGATTCCGCTCTGCGTTTCGGCCGCTTTATCGTCGCCGCGGACGGCGTCGGGCAGCGTTCCATCTTTTGCATAGCGCAGAAAATCGCGCAGCGCCGCCACGCCCTGCGCACGCGTGCGGCCAAGATCGATTTGGTCGGGGGAAAGCGCGGAAAACACGATCATTTCGCGGCGCGCGCGGGAGACGGCGACGTTCAGGCGGCGCCAGCCGCCGTCGCGGTTGAGCGGACCGAAATTCATCGAAACGCGTCCGTCGCGGTCGGGGCCGTAACCGATGGAAAAGAGGATCGCGTCGCGCTCGTCGCCCTGCACGTTTTCAAGGTTTTTGATAAACAGAGGTTCCTCGCTGTGAAACGCCCAGGTTTCAAGCGCCGCGTCGTTTTTACACGCTTCGTCCAGAAGGTCCCCGATGAGGTTTTGCTGAGAGATGTTGAACGTGACGACGCCGACGCTCATGCCGCTTTGCGCGGGGTCGTGCGCGCGGCGACGCAGTTCCCGAATCACGGCCTCCGCCTCGGCGCGGTTGTGTCGCGTCTTTCCACGGTCAAAGAAACCGTCGACGGATACAAGGCGTACTTTGCGTTCGCGGTCATTGACGGAGGGGAACGTGTAGAGACGGTTTTCGTAAAACTCGCGGTTACTGAACGCGATCAGGCTTTCGTGGCGGCTGCGGTAATGCCACAATAAGTGGCTCTGCGGCAGATTGAGCGCAAGGCAGTCGTCCAGAATGCTTTCAAGATCCGCTTCTTCGGGCGCGTCGTCGTCCGAATTGGAGGCCGCGGCGAAGAAACTCGTCGGCGGCATCTGTTTGGGGTCGCCGACGATCACGGCGTTTTTGCCGCGCGCCAACGCGCCGACCGCTTTGCATGTGGGGATCTGCGACGCTTCGTCGAAGACGACGAGATCGAACGGCGCGCGATGCGGATCCAGATATTGCGCCGCGGAGATCGGGCTCATGAGCATGCAGGGGCAAAGCCGCGGCAGGAGCGTGGGCAGCTGCTCGAAAAGATTGCGGATGCTGACCCCGCGTCCGCCGCTTCGAATCGCACGCTGGAGAATGCCGACCTCGGAAGAAGTCGCCGCCGCGCGCGTAAAGTCGGGAACGCGGGACGCCAGACGGCAGAAAATTTCGGAGCGGGAAAGTTCGCGCAATTGTCGATCCAGCGCGGCAAATTGCGCGATCTTCTCGTCGAAAATCGTGCCGGTGAATTCGGAAAGCGCGGATTCGCTTGCGACGATATCGCCGATGAGGCAGACGCACACGGCGCGACGCCACGCATCGGGCGCATCGTCCGCCGTAAGCGCGCCGCGCTCCATCGCGTCGACAAGCGGCGACATGCCGGCGCCGCGTGCCTGTTCGCAGACGGCGTTCCAGGCGCACCACGCGCGAAGCGCGGGAAGCTGCGTCGCGGCAAGCGCGCAGGCGTTTTGAAAATCGACCGCGGACATATCCGCGCATTCGGCCTTGAGCGCGAGCCGCGCGCGAAGAGATTCGTAAGATTTCCCGGCGCTTTGCATTTTGTTAAGATAATTTTCGCAGAGCGCGCATGCGCGCGATATGGCGGCATGGTCGGCGAAAGCGGCCTGCGGCGCGGCGGCGCGAATCGCGTTTGCCAGAAGACGCGTGCGTTCGACCATTTCGCGCAACCGTTCAAAACCGCCCGTGACGCCCAAAAGCGCAGGCGCGGCGGACAGTTGCAGACGAGAGGCCTCGTCGCGCTCTTTTTGATAAGCGCAGCAAAGGGAAAGATCCGACGCCAGCGCGTTTCGGTCGATCTTGCCTTTCGCGTGCGGCGCAAGAAGTTTTTCCATGCGCTTTTGCGCAAGCGCGCGGGGCAGGAACCATTGAAGCGCCGCGGCGTTCCAGGAAGCGGACAGCGCGTTTGCGTCGATTGTGAGGAACGATTCTTTCCAGCGCGCGCCAAGCTCGGCGGAAAGCGCCGCGCATTTTTGTTCGCGCAGCGCATACGTGTCGACGGCCTGCAATGTTTGCTCCTGCTGCGCGCTCGTGATCCATTGTTCGGGAAGGGAGAGATATTCGCATATCTTTTGCGCGAGCGCGCCGAGTTCGGGAAACTGCGCGGCATGTTCCGGAACTTCGGTTTCGTTCAGCGCTTCGCAAAGCGCGTTCGCCGCACTGCGCAAATCGGACGTTTCGGCAGCCATGGCTTCCAGCGCGGCTTTTACGGCGTCGCGCGCGGTGGGGTCGTACTGCGTTTGCGCGACAAAGAAAAGCGGATGCGCGGCAGGGTCGCCGACGTCGCGGGCGCAGGCGCAAAGACGGCCGACGAGCGCGTCCTGAGCGCTTAACGATGCGGCCGCGGCGTTTTTTGCAAATTCTGTGGGAAGACGAACCGCGTCCGACGCGTTGCGGCAGGTTTCATAGCGATCGACAAGCTCGAAGAGAGAATTGCCGCAGGCGCGCGTTTTGTGAAGCGCGTTCGCATAAGCGTCCAGTTCCGAACGCAACGCGGCGCATTGGTCGGCGGCTTCCTGCCAGGATTGTCGCGGACGCCCGTGCGCGACTTCGGCCGCGGCGGCGAGTTGTTCCAGGACGTCGCGCTTTTTGGATTTATTGGAATGCAGCGAAAGACAGAACGCGCCGATTCCGATCGAATCCAGCCGCCGTTGTACGACGGACAGCGCCGCCATTTTCTCCGCGACGAAAAGGACGGTTTTGCCCTGCGCCAGCGCGTTTGCGATCAACGCGGTGATCGTCTGCGATTTGCCGGTGCCGGGCGGTCCGTGTAGAACGAAGGATCGATCCTGCGCGGCCTGCTTGATGGCGAAAAGCTGCGATGCGTCGGCGGGAATGGGCAAAAGCGCGCCGTCGGGCGAAACCTGTTCGGGAAGACGCATCGGTTTCGCCTCCCAGCTGAGCTTGCCGTCGACGAGGCTTTTGACGATCCGATTGCGCCGAAGGTCGTCCATGCGGTTTCGGATGTCGTTCCACATGACGAACTGAGAGAAGGAAAAAAGGCCGATAAATGCGCTTTCCACGACGTCCCAGCGCGGCTGCTCCATAACGGCGCGGCGGATTACGGTGAACACGGCGCGAAGATCGACGCCGTGCTCGTCCTGCGGCAGCGGATCGAGTCCGCCGATGCGAACGCCGAAATTCTGCTTGAGCATTTCAAGAAGCGTGACGTTGATCTGCGTGTCCTCGTCGCGAAGACGGATGACATAGCCGATTTTGGCCGATTTGCGGATGATTTCGATCGGCAGAAGCACCAGCGGCGCATATCTTGCCCGTTCGCTCTGCGGGCTTTCGTACCAGCGCAGAACGCCGAGCGCCAGATATAGCGTATTGGCGCCGTTTTCTTCCAGCGCCGTGCGGGCGCTGCGGTAAAGAGACGTCATGGCGCGAGTAAGTTCCGCTTCGCCGAGCGCCGCGCGCAGACGGTGATTTTCAAATTCCGCATGAAGCAGCGGCTGCTGCAATTGCGACGAACAGGCGGCATAAAGCCCGGGGTCGCGCGCGGAAGTTTCCGTTTTTTCGATCTCGGAAGCGCGCAGTTCGGCGGGGCAGGGGCGAACGCCGTATTCCTCCCCGTCGGAAAGAGAATCTTCCAGAAGTTCCAATTGGTCGGACAACAGCGGGATGACGCTTTTGGTCACGCGCAGATTTAAAAGCGTGTTACGAAGGCTCAGATCCAGAAGGCGGCGCTGCCACAGCGCGACGCGGCCGATCGATTCGGGAACGGTTTCGTCGACGAGGATGACGTCGGGGCGCTTTTCGGGCGCGGCGGTGAGATCGTCCTCATCGCGATTTTCGCGCACAATCTGCCAGCCGTCGGCGGACATGACGCGGAGGGGCAGCGGGCGCACGCCGGAAAGACGCGCGCGGCAGACGTCGATGAAAAAATCGATCCCGTTTTGCAGCGTGTGTTCCGCACTGCGGCAGGCCTCGTCGAAATCGACGCTTTTTCCCGCCGCGACGCAGGTGGTTTCGATCACGGCGATCTCGCCGACGCCGCTTGCCAGTCGCTTGGTCAAAAGCGAGGCGTCGTCCTGCACGCTTTCGGGAAACATCTGATTTTCCAGCCAGACGCCGGTGAAGATATGTCCGGGGACGAGAACGAGCAGCGGATGCAGCCCGATCGCCTCCAGACAGGCGGCGTAAAGCAGCGTCAGATCCAGACAGTTGCCGAGTTTCTGCGAAACGACGGCGTCGCAAAGCCGCACGCGCTGCCCGATCGCTTCGAAACTTGCCGGGGCGACGCAGTAGACGACGTTCAGTTCCTGAATTGCCGCATAAACGGCGGCCGCCTGCCGCAGGACTTTTTGCGGATTGCGGGACTGATAGGCGGAAAACACGGGCTCGTCGCCCCATTTTTCCAGCTGGCTTGCGGCGCGGGAGATAATTTGCGCGGTTTGCGGATGATTCGGCGTGACAAACGCGGTCAGAAGGTCGGGAAAAAACAGGCTGCCCTGCCACTGGTCATAGGCAAGCGCCGTCAATTCTTCCGTATGCTCCACAAGCACACGATCGTTTTGAAGAAGACGCACGTCGATCCGCCCCGTGATGCGTTCGGTCAGCCCGCACAAATAGGCGGCGTTGGCGCAAAGCGGCACGTTTTGAAGTGTGAGCCGCTCCCTTGCGGGAATCTGCGGCAGCTTCGTTTCAAACGGCGTGAGAATTTCGGGCGCGCTTTGAATCGACAGCGTCACGTCGCAAATCGGCGCGTCCGTGTTGTTGACGACGGAGATTTCGGGCAATATGGGTAGGCGATTTTGCTGGGAAGCGTAATTGACCGCGCCGATGAGTCGGCCGTCAAGAAAAATGCCGTCGAGCGTTTCGACGGATTTTGCCGCGCCGCCCGCATCGGGTTTGACGGATTCGTTTGGTTGAACGTCGCTTTGCTGCATGGCTGACCTCGCATGAAATGGGAAATATGTCTGTTTTCTTATTTTTTGGGATTCCGTTATCTCCCTTCACTATAATCGAAGCGTCGGCGCGCGTCAACGATTGACAAAAAACGGGGGATAAGAGAAAAGAAAAAGCGCCGCGCGATTTCTCGCACGGCGCTTATGTCAGCTATTTAATTGGCTGGGCCGATCAATACATGCCGCCCATGCCGCCCGCGGGCGCGGCGGGAACCGCCGGTTCGGGCTGCGGGATGTCGCACACGAGGGACTCGGTGGTCAGGACCATCGCCGCGACGCTGGCCGCGTTCTGCAGAGCGGAACGGGTGACCTTGGTCGGGTCGAGGATGCCCTTTTCGATCATGTCGACGTACTCGCCCTTGGCGGCGTCGAAACCGAAGTCCTTCTTGTCTTCGCGCTTGACGTTCTCGACGATGACGGAACCGTCAAGGCCGGCGTTGATCGCGATCTGACGCATGGGTTCTTCCAGCGCGCGGAGGATGATCTTCGCGCCGGTCTTCTCGTCGCCCTCAAGCTCGCCGACGAGCTTGGTGACCGCGGGGATCGCGGACAGAAGCGCCACGCCGCCGCCGGGGACGATGCCCTCTTCGACAGCCGCACGGGTCGCGGCGAGCGCGTCCTCAATGCGCAGCTTGCGCTCTTTCATCTCGGTCTCCGTCGCCGCGCCGACGTTGATGACGGCCACACCGCCCGCCAGCTTGGCAAGACGTTCCTGAAGCTTCTCGCGATCGTAATCGGAGGTCGTGTCTTCGATCTGATTTTTGATCAGAGCGACGCGCGCGCGGATGGCTTCGGCGTCGCCGCCGCCCTCGACGATCGTGGTGTTGTCCTTGTCGATCTTGATCTGACGCGCGGAACCGAGCATGTTCAGCTCGACTTCCTTAAGCTCCATGCCAAGGTCGGAGGAAATCACGGTGCCGCCGGTCAAAACGGCGATATCCTCGAGCATGGCCTTGCGGCGATCGCCGAAGCCGGGCGCCTTGACGGCGGCGCACTGGAACACGCCGCGCAGCTTGTTGACGACCAGCGTCGACAGCGCTTCGCCCTCGACGTCCTCGGCGATGATGAGGAGCTTGCGGCCCTGCTGCACGATCTTCTCAAGCAGCGGGAGCAGATCCTGAATGTTGGAGATCTTTTTATCGGTGATCAGAACGAGCGCATCGTCCAGGACGCACTCCATCTTGTCGGTGTTGGTGACCATGTACGCCGAAGCGTAGCCGCGGTCGAACTGCATGCCTTCGACGATGGTAAGCTCGGTCTGCATCGTCTTGGACTCTTCGACGGTGATGACGCCGTCGTTGCCGACTTTTTCCATCGCATCGGCGATCAGTTCGCCGATATGCACGTCCTGAGAAGAGACGGTGCCGACGTGCGCGATGGCCTTTTTGTCCTCGACGGGGCGGGACACGGCCTTGATCGCCTCGACGGCGGCGTCGGTCGCCTTTTCAATGCCCACGCGAAGCTGCATGGGGCCGGCGCCGGCGGCCAGGTTGCGGAGGCCTTCGTGGATGATGCTCTGCGCAAGCAGCGTCGCGGTCGTGGTGCCGTCGCCGACGACGTCGTTCGTCTTGGAAGCCACTTCCTTGACAAGCTGCGCGCCCATATTCTCAAAGGGGTCTTCCAGTTCGATCTCCTTGGCGATGGTGACGCCGTCGTTGGTGATCAGCGGAGAACCGAATTTTTTGTCGAGCATGACGTTGCGGCCCTTGGGACCGAGCGTGATTTTAACGGTATCGGCGAGCGTGTTGATGCCGCGCTCGAGGCTGCGGCGCGCTTCGTCGCCATACTGAAGCTGTTTAGCCATGATGAATTACCTCCCCAAAATTATTCGACAATCGCCAGAACATCGCTCTGACGAATGATGGTATATTCGTTGCCGTCCATCTTTACGGGCGTGCCCGCGTATTTGGAAATGATGACCTTGTCGCCGACACTGAGCTGCATCTCGACGTCTTTGCCGTCGACCTTGCCGCCGGGGCCGACCGCGATGACTTCGGCCATCTGCGGCTTTTCCTGCGCGGCGGTGGGCAGCACGATGCCGCTCTTGGTGGTTTCTTCACTTTCCAGTTCCTTGATGACGATGCGATCAAACAGCGGTTTGATGGTCATGATGGAAAACCTCCCGTTTCATGAATTTGATGGTGATTCCGCGCCCGCTTTGATGAATATCTGCGGGCGGGACTGTCCGCTTTGTTAGGTTGTTAGCACTCAACAGCTTCGAGTGCTAACCAACAGTGTCTATTATTCCTTATTAAGGGGGAAAAAACAACAAGGAGGATATGTCAAAATATGGAATAAACGGTTCATCGAGCTTGCCCGCACAGTCGGCAACTGGTCGAGCTGTTATCAGAGCAATCGGAAGATCGGCGCGGTGATCGTGCGCGACCGAAGAATATTGACGACCGGCTATAACGGCGCGCCCGCGGGTGTCCCTTCCTGTGTGGAACGGGGAGAATGCCTGCGAAGGAATCTCGGGATCGCGTCGGGAACGCGGCAAGAGCTTTGCTATGCGCTCCACGCCGAGCAGAATGCGCTCATCCAGGCGGCGAAACTCGGCGTCAGCGTTCAGGGCGCGACGCTTTACTGCACGCATCAGCCCTGCGTCATTTGCGCGAAGCTGATCGTCAACGCCGGCATCGAACGCGTGGTCTATCAGGAAGGGTATCCCGACGACTTTGCCATGAGCATTTTCCGTCAGGCGGGCATCGAGCCGGAAAAATACGAAGAGACCGAAACGAAAGATCGCGAAAATTAACAATGTACGCATGTATGATCCCGTGTGGGAATAGATTGAAAGCATGAGACGAAAGGAGGCGGCGGCATTGGTGAACGAACAACGGCCGCGCGGCAACTGGGACGAGGAACGCGGCGCGTTTGACGGCGCGTCCCAAGACCGTCTTTTGCGCTACGAGGGGGATGAATCTTCCTATTTAAGAAGAACGGGCGCGTACCGCGCGCCGTCGGACGATCTTGCGGGAAGCATTTCCGCCAACACGGGCTTTTATCGTCCGCCCGCGTTTGATCGCGACGCCCCAATCACACAGCCCAAAGCGCCCGAGCGGCGTTTTTCCGAATTACAGGAATCTTCCTACAGCCGCATTTTTTCCGGCAGCGGCAGCGAGGACCCTCTCTACGACGATTTCACCTTTCGCCGTGAAACGGGCGAAAAAACGGAATCGGACGACTTTTCCGAAAGCCGTTCGTTCAGCCGTTCTTTGTCTTCGTTCGGCTACGGCAGCTACGGCTACGGCGGCGGGGACTACGGCTCCTACGGTTACGGTTCCTACGGCTACGGAAGCGAATCCTCGCGCGGCGAAGTGCAGAAGCCTTTTGAGCAGCCGTCTTTGGATCAAAAGCCGTTCGAACGGACTTCCGATCCGTGGGGCGGCGATCCGTTCGCCGCGCGCTATGACGAGAAGAAAGAAGAATTAAAAGAAGAAGCAAAAAAAGAAGCGGAGCCTTCCGCCGACGTTTTTGCGGATGCGGTCGTCACGAGGGAAGATGCCTCGCGCATGCTTCCGCCCGCGCAGGACGCGTTTCGTTACGATGAAGATCGCGAGGACGATGACGCGCACCGGGAGAACGGGACGCAGGAGCCTGTCCGCCGCAATCGCGCGCACGGTACGCCGCAGCGTAAGAAGAATCTTCTGATTCTCGGTCTCGGCGTGATTGCACTGATCGCCGCCGTCGCGCTCGGGATCTTCCTGACGGATCGGTTTATTTCGCCGATGACACAGCTTTCCTCCGAGGACAAAAAGGGGCAGAGCGTTATTTCGCCCGACATTCCGCCGCAGGCGCAGACGGACGATGGAGACAATGAAAATAACGATGAGGCGACGGCGAGCACTCTTGCCGCGACCGCTTACGCCGCTTCCGCGCAGTCGGTCGACGCGCATGAAGAGGCGGTGACGATTCCCGCATGGAGCGTCTATCTCGTGCAGGCCGGCGCGTTTTCCAACCCCGACAATGCGGACAACTACGCGCAGACCATTCGTGACATGGGCGGCGCGGGATACGTCCTGCAAAGTGATTATTACCGCGTGATGACCACGGCGTTCAACAGCGAATACGACGCCGAACAGGTCAAAAACACGCTCGCCGCGCAGGTCTCCTCGGCGCAGGTCTACGAGCTTTCGTTTTCCGAGATGACGTTTACCGTCACGGCGGAGGAAGACGACATGGCCGTGATCACCTCGGCGCTTGCGCAGTGGCCGGAATTGATCCGTTC
>CAKTSO010000007.1 GCA_934613185.1 uncultured Clostridia bacterium
CGGACTTGCGCCTTGCTCCGAAACAAATACGGCTCGTTCGGACTCTTCGACCGCAGCGCGTCTGCTTTGAGGGCAATGCGCGAAAGAGGAGGGACGCATACCGCGTGGTATGCGTCCCGACGATGACAAAGTAGTGTCCCAAAGCAGGCGCACTGCGGCGGCGTTATTCAGCCGCAGTACCCCTACAAAACCGATTGTTTTCTTGTTTGGAGGCAGCAGAAAGTTTACACCTGTACGGGAAGTACGAGATACAGGAACTTCTCGTCTCCGGCGGGGCGCAGCACGCAGGCGCTGACGGCGGTGGTGTAATCCATCATCACCTCGTCGCACTCCAGCGCGCGCAGCGCGTCGGAAATGTACTTGATGTTGAACGCGGTGTCGAGGCTCGCGCCGGTGCATTCGCACGCCACGCGTTCGCGGACGTTGCCCGCCTCGGAGCGGGACGTCACGACGATCTCGTCCTCGCCGATATGGAACTTGACGAGATTGACGCGGTCGTCCTGCGCGATCAGCTCGGCACGGGAGATCGCCGCGCGAAGGTCTTCCACATTGACGCGCACCTGCGTCGTGCTTTCCCTCGGAATGATCTGGCTGTAGCGGATGAAATCGCCTTCCAGAAGACGCGTGATGACGCGCGTGGAATCCTTCTGCAGCATGAAGCAGTTGCCCGCAAGGTGGATGCGCACTTTGTCGGCCGTGTCGCCCAGAATGCGCATGACTTCGAGCATCGCGCGCCCCGGCACGACGCAGCGGCGCTTGGGCGACGCGGGATCGACCTCGCAGGAGCGCATCGCGAACTTAAAGCCGTCCAGCGCGACGACGTTCATCTGCCCGTCTTCGATCTCGATCAATTCGCCGGTGAAGATCGGGCGGGTCGAATCCTGCGCCACGGCGAAGGACGTCTGGCGGATCATGGCGCGCAAGACGCGTTCCTCGATCTCGACGGCGTTTTCATCCGGCACTTCGGGCGTCTCGGGGAAATCGGCCGCGTCGAGCGCGGTCAGCGTGGTGCGGCTGTCACGGCAGAGGATCGTCACTTTGAAGCTTCCCTCGTTGGCCTCCTCCAGATCGATCTCAACGTCGTCGTCGGGAAGGCGGCGAACGACCTCGCTGAAGAGCTTGCCGGGCATGACGCAGGCAAACGCGCCTTCAAAGTCCGCGTTGATCGTGCATTTGATCGACAGTTTCAGATCCGTGCAGAACAATTCGAGCTTTCCGGCCTCTCCTTTTAAACGAATGCCCTCGATCAGGGGGATCGACGTGCGCGCCGCCATGGCTTTGGTGACGGTATTCACTGCCTCGAGCAGATCGTCTCGGTTACATACAAACTGCATGGGATTGCCATCCTTTCGTTTTCATTCCGTTTTCGTTCGGTTCATCGTCTTCATCGCTCGCGAAAGCGCGTCGTTTGTGCGGGATTCAAAATCGTGTTCGCCGCACGGCGCGTTTTCGTGTATGGATTGTTTTATTTATTTTCAGTTCGTCGTAAAAGTCGTAGGGGGATGTGGATAGGTGGATAACGTCCCTCCACCCAATCGGCGACGGCATTTTTTCATCCACATTCCCTGTGGACGGGCGTGGGATAACGTCCCGTCTTTTCCACCTTGTCCACACGCCGCAAAACATGTTTCGATCGATCGTGTTTTGTTCCACGCACTTATCAACGTGGATACGGTGGATAAAGTGGATAACTTTCCCCTCCTCGCGCGGAAATTATCCCTGATTGCCGCGGCGGATCAGTTTCACGATGTCGTCCACGGCGGATCGCATCTGCGCGTCGTTTTTGACCATCGTCGAGATGCGTTCGTTGCCGTGCATGACGGTCGTATGGTCGCGGCCGCCGTAGAAATTGCCGATATTCTTGAACGACTCGCCCGTGTGTGTGCGGCAAAGATACATGGCGACCATCCGCGCGAAGGCGATGTTCTGGCTCTTCTTTTTGGAGATCAGGTCCTCCACGCGCACGTCGTAATACATCGCCACGGCGTTCGTGATCGATTCGATCGTGATCTCGCGGCTGACCTCCTGCGGGATGATGTCGTGCAGCGCCACTTCACACAGCTTCGTCGTGATCGGCTCGCCCGTCAGACTCGAATAGCTCAAAACGCGCGTCAAATACCCTTCCAGCTCTCGGACGTTCGCGTCGCGGATGTTCGCGATGAAGAAAACGGCGTTGTCGTCCATCGTGATGCCGTCGGCTTCGAGCTTGCTTTTCAAAATCGCCACGCGCGTCTCAAGGTTCGGAAGCTGAATGTCATAGGAAAGCCCGGCGATGAAGCGCGACTTGAGCCGTTCCTCCAGCGTCGACATGTACTGCGGATGGATATCGCTCGTCAAGACGATCTGCTTATTCGCCGACTGCAGCGAGTTGAACGTATGGAAGAACTCTTCCTGAGAGGCAACCTTCCCGGCGATGAACTGAATGTCGTCGACCAGAAGCACGTCCACATGGCGGTAGCGGTTGCGGAACATCTCGTTCTGCTTGTTCTGGATCGCGCGGATCAGGTCGTTCGTGAATTCCTCGCACGTCACATACAAAATGCGCGCGCTGGGGTTGGCCTCTTTGATGCGATGCCCGATGGCGTGCATCAGATGCGTTTTTCCGAGTCCCGGCCCGCCGTAGATCAAAAACGGATTGTACTTCGTCGGCTCCTCGGCGATCGCCTTCGCCGCGGCGTAAGCCAGGTTGTTGTTCGTGCCGACGACGAACGTGTCGAACGTGTATTTGGGGTTCAGATTCGGCACGTCGATCTCATTTTCCGCTCCGAAAATGAACACCGGCTTCAAATTCATATTCGGCGCCACGGTGCGAAGGCCGTTGGTGAAAACGGCGGTGTACTGCTGCTGCATTAATTCCTGCGTTGATTGATTCGGCACGATCATGACGAACTCATCTCCGTAGATTCCCTTGAACTTCAGCTGCTTGACCCAGGTGTCGTATTTAAATAGCGACATATTGCTTCGAAGCCAGAGCAGCAGATTTTCCCATATCTGATCCATAACGCGCCTCCCCCTATAAGGCTTTGATCGAGCGTGATCGTTTCGAATTTTTTTGCGGACTGCGTTTATCCACCGCGCCCGCGAAAATCATCCACCTGTCCACCGCGGTAAAAAACCGCGCCATGCCTGCATTTTCTCAAAATCAGCCGCATAGACAGTGGATAAGCATGGGGATTTCCACCGACTTATCCACATTATCCACCACCCAAAGCGGTGAATTCGGTGGATAACCCCTGTTTTGTCCCCTGTTTGGCAAAAATCAGGACTGCTGAAGCGACGTCAGCGCGTCGTAGATGCGTCCGAGGTCGTCCTTTGTGAAGTAAGAAAGCGTGATCGTCCCCTTCGTCGACGTCCCCTGCGCCTTGACTTTGCAGCCGAGCGTGTCGCGGCACAGATTCTCCACGAGCAGCAGATCGGGGTTCAGCGAACGGCCGCGGCGCTCCGAATTTTTCTTGTCGTTCCCGCGCGCGGCGGCGGCCAGCTCTTCGGCCTGCCGGGCGTTCAGATTTTTCCTCTGGATCACGTCGGCAAGTTCGATCTGCTTTTCGTTCTCCAGTCCGATCAGCGGGCGCGCCTGCCCCTCCGTCAGCCGCCCCTCGCGCACGAGTTTCTGCACTTGCGGCGCGAGCTTCAAAAGGCGAAGCGTGTTGGCGACCGCCGTGCGGCTCTTGCCGAGCCGTTCGGCAAGCTGGATCTGCGTGAGTCCGTATTCCTCCATCAGAACGTTCATCGAAGCGGCGGACTCGATTGCATTCAGGTTTTCGCGCTGAATGTTCTCGACAAGCGCCAGCTCCAGAAGCGTCTGGTCCTCGACGTCCCGGATGATGACGGGAACGGTCGACATCTTGGCGAGCTTTGCCGCGCGCCAGCGGCGCTCCCCGGAGATGATCGTGTAGCGCCCGTTATTTCCCGGGCGAACGACGATCGGCTGGATCATGCCGTATAATTTCAACGATGAAGCCAGTTCGTTCAGCGCCTCTTCGTCGAACGTGCGGCGCGGCTGATCGGGGTTGTTGTCGATCTGGATGATCGGCAGCTCCAGTGTTTCACGTGAAACATTCTCATCCGCAGCATTGGCCGCAGAGATCATATCATAAGTCGGATTGTCGCCGAGCAAAGCGCCGATGCCCTTGCCCAGCCCGCGTTTTTGCGCCATAATTTACTCCTTCCCTTCCGAAACACCGCTGATGTACTCTCTCGCCAGAGACATATAGGCGGTGGAACCGGCACAGTTTTTATCGTAGAGGATCACGGGAAGCCCGAAACTCGGCGCTTCGGCCAGGCGGACGTTCCGCGGAATGAAGGACTGATAGACTTTATTGGGGAAGAACCGCTGCACTTCCGCCACGACCTGACGCGACAGATTCGTCTGCTTGTCGAACATCGTCATGACGACGCCTTCGACCGCCAGATTCGGGTTCAAATGCTTGTGAACGAGCGCGACCGTGCTCATCAGATCGGTCAAGCCCTCGAGCGCGAAGAATTCGCACTGGATCGGCACGAGCAGTTTGTCCGCCGCGGCGAGCGCGTTCAGCGTCAAAAGCCCGAGCGCGGGCGGGCAGTCGATGAAGACGTCGTCAAACTCGTCCTTCACTTCCGCCAAAGCACGTTTCAGAAAGTACTCCCGCGCGATCTCGGAGACAAGCTCGACCTCCGCGCCGGCAAGCGAAATATTGGCGGGCGCAATGGAAAGGCCCTTCATCGGCGTGGGGATCACGGCGTCCAGAAGCGGAATGCGGTTGATCAACACGTCGTAAATGGCGGGGCACTTCGTATTTTTGTCGATTCCGAGACCGCTGGTCGTATTGCCCTGCGGGTCAAGGTCGATGATCAGCGTCCTTCTGCCGCAGGCGGCGACGCATGCGCTTAAATTGATGGCGGTGGTCGTCTTTCCGACGCCGCCTTTCTGATTGGCAATTGCGACGATATTCACGCCGATTCCTCCTGATCGTTCCCATTGTAATCAATGCTTCGCGCAGAAGGGTCCTGTGTCGCGAAACCCCGATTTTCTTAGGAAATGTCTGACATCTATTATACACGATGTCCGCGCGCTTTTGAAGCCCGAATGTTAAAATCCGCGAAAAGAAAGAAGCGGGATGTTTCACGTGAAACATCGACGGCTTTCCGCAATGACCAATACAACAAAAGAGGGAATGTTTCACGTGAAACATTCCCTCGGTCTCTTTTTTCTCAGATCCGCGGCAGAAAGATCTCGATCACAATGCCGTCTTCCTCGTCTCTTTGACGCATCTGCGCCGGAACGCCGGTCTTTCGAATTTCCCGAAACGTCTCGCCGATGGCGTTGACGAAAATGCGGCTGTCTCGAAGAAGCGTCGTGACGTTCTGCTGCGGTGCAGGCGCGGGCGGCGGCGTGTGATCGAGCTTTTTGGCGACGTAATCTTCGATTTGCTTGACCGTCCAATGCTCGTCCGCCGCCAGATGCAGCGCTTCGCCGATCGGGCGCTCCTGTTGCAGTCGAAGCGCCGCGCGAACGTGCCGCTCCGTCAATCCCTGCGCCAGAACGTATTCCCGAAGACTCGACGGAATGCGCAGGAGCCGCAGCTTGTTGGAAACGGTCGACTGCCGCTTCCCGATCCGATAGGCGATTTGATCCTGTGTCATGCCGTATTCCTGCATCAGCAGCTTGTAGCTCTCCGCTTCCTCAAAGAAATTGAGGTTTTCCCGCTGCAAATTCTCGATGATCGTCAAAAGCGCCGCGTTTTGCTGCGGCACGTCGATCACGCGCGCCTCGATGTAGCGCCAACCGAGCTGCCGCGCCGCCCGAAGGCGCCGCTCCCCGGCGACCAGCTCGTATTTTTTCTGTGCCGCCGCGCGCACGGTGATGGGCTGGAGCAGGCCGACCTGTTCCATGCTCGTTGCCAGCTCGTCCAGCGCGGCCTGCGAAAACAGGCGCCGTGTCTGATTCGGGCTCGGCACGATCTGTGCGATGGGAATGCTGACGATGCCGTTCTTGACGTCGTGCGCGGCCGGCTGGATCCGCAGTTTCATAGCATCCTCTCCTTCATTCATATTTTCTGCATTTCCTGCCTCTTGCGGCAATTATACATCGGAATTCCGCAGGAAAAAATAGGATGAAAGGAAAAATCGTTCTACGAAAAACGCGAAAAACATCTGAAATTTTCAAAAGATAAAAATAAACCGCCGTGCTTTGACAGCAAAACGGCGGTGAAAATGAATGGTTCGATCGATTTTTGCGAACGATTTTAGCCGAGCGGCTTCTGTCGTGCCTGCGAACGAGCATATTTTGCGGGCGTCGGCTTTGTCTTCTCATACACGCAGAGCGTGCGGTGCAGCGTTTCTTCCCCGTTTTTCAGAACGAACGAGAAAAACTCGCTTTCGCGAAGCCCGAGCAGCTTCGCCGCAGCTACGCCTCCCTTTCGCTCCGCTTCGTCCGGCGCGGCTTTGTAAGCGATCACGCTTCCGCCGACGTGAACGAACGGCGCAAGATATTCCAAAACGACGGAAAGCGGCGCGACGGCACGCGCGCAGGCGACGTCAAACGTCTCTCGAAGCGCACCGTGACCCGCTTCTTCCGCGCGCGAATGCAGCACGGAAAGATTCGGACAATTCGCGTTTTCCTCGATAAACCGCAGTTTTTTCTGCGTGGAATCGAGCGCCGTTACCTTGAGATCGCCCCGTGCGATGCAAAGCGGCACGGCGGGAAAGCCCCCGCCCGTTCCCACGTCGATCACGGACGCGTTCTGCTCGAAGAGATCGAACGCGAGCGGCGCGAGAGAATCGGCAAAATGCAAAATTGCGGCGGATTCGTCGTCACGGATCGCCGTCAAGTTGAGCGGCGCGTTCTTCACGCACTCCCAATACGCCGCCATGCGCGCGAGCGCGTCCCGGGAAAGCGAAAGATGCAGGTCGTCTTCCAGTGCCGCGTGAAGCGTTTGCGTAAATTCCATCGGTTTCTCCTCTGCCCGCAGCGGGCGTCTAACATCGGATTGATAAAATCAGCCGTCGAGCTGTCCGTGCCGCATTGCCACAAGCAGCACCTGAATGTCGGCGGGCGAAACGCCGGAAATGCGCGACGCCTGCCCGATCGACAGCGGACGGATGGCCGAAAGCTTCTGCCGCGCCTCGAGCCGCAGCGCTTCCAGCTTGGAATAGTCGAAATCGGCGGGCAGCGGGTGGCTTTCCAGACGGCGGAACTGCGCGATCTGGCTCTGCTGCCGCGAAATATATCCCTCATAGCGAAGGGAGATCTCCGTCTGCTCCCGCGCGGGCGCGTCGATCTTCGGAAGCTCCGGCGCAAATTCGCGGACCTTGTCATACGAAAAGCCGCGCGCGACGAGCTCCGCGCCCGTGTAGGACGTGTTTTCGGCGATCAATTCGGCGGTTTCTTCATTATAAATGTCGTTCGAGCGGATGCGCACGCGGGAAAGCGCATTGAGCGCCTGCGAGAGCTGGTCGCGTTTTCTCTCGAGGCGCGCCATGCGTTCGTCCGACGCAAGCCCGATTGCGTGCGATTTTTCCGTCAGACGCATGTCGGCGTTGTCCTGCCGCAGGATCAGACGATATTCCGCGCGGGACGTCATCATGCGGTACGGCTCCGGCGTCTGCTTCGTCACAAGATCGTCCACGAGAACGCCGATGTACGCGTCGGCGCGATCGAGGATGAACGGTTTTTCGCCCTTGACCCACAGCGCAGCGTTGATCCCGGCGACGATCCCCTGCGCGGCGGCCTCTTCATAGCCCGACGTGCCGTTGACCTGCCCGGCGAAGTACAGCCCGGGAATGTCCTTGCAGCACAGCGCGTGGTCGAGCACCTCCGCGCGGATGCAGTCGTACTCGATGGCGTAGGCCGTGCGCATGATCCGGCAGTTTTCGAGGGACTCGATCGTGTGCAGCGCGTCGAACTGCACCTGCTCCGGCATGGAAGAGCTCATGCCCTGCACATAGATCTCGATCCCGCCGCGGCCTTCCGGCTCCAGAAAGATCGGATGCCGGTCGCGGCCGGGGAATTTGACGACCTTGTCCTCGATCGAAGGGCAGTAGCGCGTCCCCGTCCCTTCGATGATCCCGGAATACAGCGGTGAACGGTGCATATTGTCGCGCAGGATCTTGTGCGTGCGCTCGTTCGTGCTGGTCAAATGGCACGGGATCTGCTCGATGTCGATCTCATCGGTCAAAAACGAGAACGGCACGGCGGGCGTGTCTCCGTCCTGCACGCTCGTTTTGGAAAAATCGATGCTGCGCGCGTCCAGGCGCGGCGGCGTCCCGGTTTTGAACCGCATGAGCGGGATCCCGAGCGCGGCGATCGACGCGGAAAGGTGGGTCGCGGGGAACAGGCCGCTCGGCCCCGAGGAGCGGACGTAGTCGCCGACAATCGTGCGCGAGTTCAAATAGACGCCCGTTGCCACAACGACGCTTTTGGTGTCATAGCGCGCGCCCGTCGTGGTCGTCACCGCGCGGATCGCGCCGTCTTCACAGACGATGTCGCAGGCCTCGGCCTGCAAAATGTCGAGGTTCGGCTCCGCCTCCAGCGCGCGGCGCATGTGCTTTTGATATTCTTTTTTGTCGGCCTGCCCGCGCAGCGAATGCACCGCGGGGCCCTTGCCGGTGTTGAGCATCCGAAACTGAATGCACGTCGCGTCCGCCGCGACGCCCATTTCCCCGCCCAGCGCGTCGATTTCGCGGACGAGATGCCCCTTCGCCGTGCCGCCGATGGCGGGATTGCACGCCATGAGCGCGATCGAGTCCAGCTGAATGCACATCGCAAGCGTCTTCGCACCCAGCCGCGCCGAGGCGAGCGCCGCCTCGCAGCCCGCGTGTCCGAGGCCGATGACGATCACGTCATAACTGCCCGCAAGATACGTTTCCATCGTTCTCCTCCCATCGAAATCCCCGAAAACGGGGAAAGTTATCCACATTATCCACAATTTCCATCCACATTGTGGTGGAGAAGGTGGATAACCTATGTGGATAACTATGCTGTTATCCACCGTCGGTCACTTGCCGACGCAGAAGTTTTCAAATATTTTATCGATCACGTCTTCCTGACAGGTCTGCCCCGTGATCGCGCCGAGCGCCTGCCACGCCTCCTGCACGTCGACGCCGAGCAGGTCGACGGGAAGTCCGTCCTGTGCCGAGGTGCGGCCGCGGTCGATCGCCGTCTTCGCCAGTTTCAACGATTGGACGTGCCGCGCGTTCCCCAAAAGAAGCTGACCGTCGCCGCGCCTTGTTTCGGAAAGCGCCGCGGCAAGGAGCGCGTTTTGCACGTCTTGCGCGCCCTCGCCCGTCTTTGCCGCGATCGACAGAACGACCGCCTGCGGCGCAAGCGACAGAATTTCGGACTTTTCCACCGCCGCGGGAAGGTCGGATTTGTTCAAAAGCACGATCAACGGTTTGCTTTCGGGAAGATTTTGCAGCATTTTCCGGTCAAACGACGTTCGGTCGGCCGCATCGACGACGAAAATCAGAAGATCGGCCGCGTCGATGGCGGCGCGGGCGCGATCCACGCCGATCTGCTCGACCGCGTCGGCGGCGTCGCGAAGCCCGGCCGTGTCGATCAAACGGAACAAAAGGCCGTTCAGAACGAGGCGCTCCTCGAGCGTGTCGCGCGTCGTGCCGGGAATGTCGGTGACGATTGCGCGGTCGCTGCCCACGAGAAGATTCAAAAGCGAGGATTTGCCCGCGTTCGGCGCGCCGAAAATGGCCGTCGCCACGCCGTCGCGGATGTGCCGCGCGTCCTGTGCGGAAGATAAAAGCGCGTCGATCTCGTCCGACAGCGCCGAAAATTCGTTGACGCAGGAAACGCGCGTCTCCTCATCGAGATCCTCGTCGGGATAATCCGCCGCCGCGTCGATTTTCGCAAGCAGCATCGAAAGCCGTTCCTGAAAATCCTCGATCTTTTTTCGCAGTGCGCCGGACAGCTGCGCCTGCGCGGCGCGCTGTGCAAGCTCGGCGTCCGCGCGGATCGTGTCCATCACGGCCTCGGCCTGCGTCAAGTCGATCCGTCCGTTTTCGAACGCGCGTCTCGTGAATTCGCCCGGTTCGGCAATGCGCGCGCCGAGTTCAAGCACGCGCGCGAGCGTCCGTTCGGCGCAGAGACGCCCGCCGTGGACGTGAAATTCCGCGACGTTTTCCGCCGTGTACGACCGCGGCGCACGGAACAAAACGGCCATCGCCTCGTCGATCGCGTTCCCCGACGCGTCCAGGACATGCCCGTATCGCATCATATGGTCGGGAATTTTGTCGGGATCGATCGGACGCTTTCCCGAACGAAACGCCTCCGTCAAAATGCGCGGCGCGTCGGGCCCGCTGACGCGGACGATCGCCACGCCGCCCTCGCCGGGCGCGGTCGCGATGGCCGCGACGGTATCGGTTTCGGCCGGGATTGCATGAATTGTATCGCCGACGGAAAAAGTTGCATTCGACATTGCTGCACCCCCAGTATATGGTGGTCAAAAGGGTAGTTATCCACATTATCCACCGCTATGGCGTGGATACAAGGTGGAAACGGTGGATAACCGCCCTCTTTTTCCACATATGACAAGTGAATCTGCATACGGAAAAATCAAGAAAAACGGCGCGGCAAGGCAAACGCCCGTCCGCGCCGAAGCGGTCATTCAATTATTTGCGCACGACGATGACGCGGCGGTAAGGCTCTTCGCCCTCGGAATACGTCGTGACGCGGGGATGATCCTGCAGGGTCGTATGAAGAATGCGGCGTTCGTAGGGGTTCATCGGCTCCAGCGCGACGCGGCCGGTGCGAATGGCGCGCGCGGCGGTGCGTTCCGCAAGCTGGGCAAGCGCCTTGGCGCGCTTGTCGCGATAGCCCTCGGTGTCGAGAACGACGCGGGTGTAATCTTCCGCCCCGCGGTTGACGACGAGGCTGGTCAGATACTGAAGCGCATCGAGCGTGTCGCCGTGATGGCCGATGAGCATGCCCATATTCTCGCCGGAAAGCTCGACGTTCATGGCCTCGTCGCCCATTTTGGCCTCGACCTTCGCGGGCGCGCCCATTTTTTCGGTGACTTCGGTCAAGAAATCGACGGCGCGGTCTTCGCTCGTCTCGATTCCGGTGACGCGAACGACGGCGTCGCGGCTGCCGAGGCCGAGAATGCCGGCACGGCCCTCGTCGAGCACCTCGATCTGCGCCTGTTCGCGCGCGATGCCGAGCTTCTCAAGCGCCTGCGCGATGGCAAGTTCCGCGTTCTTGGCGGAAACTTCCACACAACGGTTCATGATTTATTTTTCCTCCTTCTGTGCGGAGCGTTTTTTCTTGCGGTCGGGGAACGTCGGCGCATCGGGCGCGTCGCCGCGCTTTTTGGCGAGACGTTCGGGCGTGTAGACCTTCTTCAGGATCATCTGAAGCGCCATGCCCATCGCCATGGTGACCATCCAGTAAAGACCGAAGGCGGCGTTGTAGGTCGCGCAAAGATAGACGGAGAAGATCGTCATGAAGATCATCATGCCCTTCATCGTCCCGGCCTGCTGCGGATCGGCGTTGGCGGCCGTCTGCGGCATGGACTTCTGCTGGAAATAGCTGGCCACGCCGGCAAGGATGGCGATGATGAAAAGGCCGTTGGTCTTCGTGTTGAACTGCGAGATCACGTCGCCCATGACGGACGCATAGTCCGCGACTTCGACGCCGAGCGCCTTGAACGCCATGGCGGCTTCCTCGGCCGTCGGGATGATCGAAACGATCGCATTCGTCCCGCCGAAGAGGTTTTTCAGCGACAGCGTGAACATCGCGTCGGGCTGGAAGACGTTGCCGATCCAAAGGAAGCGGCAGCGGTCGAGCAGCGTGGTGAAGCCGGCCATGTCCCCGGCCTTGACGAGCTCATAGAACTGATACGTCGTCTGATAGCCGATGGTGCGCATCGCGGTGAAGAAACCGGCGAAGAACGGCAGCTGGATCAGAAGCGGAAGGCAGCCGGCAAAGGAGCTGACGCCTTCTTTTTTATACAGCTGCTGCACGGCCTGCGCGCGTTTTTGCTGGTCGTTGGCGAAGCGGCGGTTGATCTCCTCGATCTTGGGGTTCAGCGCCTGCATGCGCAGCGAGCTTTTGCGCTGCATGATGTCAAGCGGCAGAATGACAAGACGCAGAAGGATCGTCGCGATGATGATCGCAAGGCCGTACTGGCCGACCACGTCGCAGAGCCACTGCAGAGCGGGCGTGATAAGCTTGGAAAGCCCTAAATCCATGAATCATTACCTCCGATGGGTTCGTTCCGATGAAAACGTTCGACAAAAGCCCGACGCGTCCCGCTCTTTTGTTCAGGGCACGGGATCGTAGCCGCCGGGATGGAACGGATGGCAGCGCAGGATGCGCCGCAGCGCAAGCCAGCCGCCTTTCAAAGCGCCGTATTTTTCGATCGCCTCGATCGCGTATTGCGAACAGGTGGGCGTATAGCGGCAGTGGGGCCCGAGCATCGGCGAAATGTAACGCCGATACAGCCGGATCAAAAAGAGCATGAGTTGTTTCAAGGCTCCGCCGCCTCTTTGCCCGCCAGGGCGGGACGAGCTTCCCGTTCGCGCGGTGCGCCCGAAGTTTCGGCGCTGCGCCATAAATTGGCCTGCGTCAGGAGTTTATCCACGCATTTTTCGATGCCGGAAAACGGGGCGTCGGCGATGCTGCGCCGCGCGATGAACACCATGTGCCACCCGCTTTTGATCCGCGGGATGCGCACGCGGACGCATTCGCGCATTCTGCGGCGCGCGCGGTTGCGCGTCACGGCGTTGCCGATTTTTTTGGATGCGGAAAAACCGATCTTCAGCCCACCGGGCGCGCGGACGTATACCAGCGCCATCAGATGCGACCCGACCGATTTTCCGCGCCGATAGACCCGCTGATAATCGCGGTTTTTGCGCAGACGGTAAGTTCGGTTCACTTTAACGCAGCCTCTTTTTTTATGCGCGGGAACAAAAAGACCGGCATACGGCAAGGCAGTAACGCCCGTCGTCTGCGCGGCCGATTGTCAAGATTACACAGTCAACTGCTTGCGGCCGCGACGGCAGCGGCGTGCCAGGACGTTGCGACCGGACTTGGTACGCATTCTCTTGCGGAAACCGTGCACCTTATTGCGCTGGCGTTTTTTGGGCTGATAAGTACGAAGCATAATCAAACATCCTTTCAAATCGGGTTCTACTATCACGCCCTGCGCGCCTTTCGGCTGGCAAGACGGGGATAACCTTCTAAATTATAGAAGAAAATACCCGCCCTGTCAAATACTTTGCGGCGCAAATCGCTGATTTTGCGGCGCTTTTACGCATTTTCCCGCGATGCGTGGGCGGAAAGAAAGTTATCCAGCGTCTCGGCGATGTCACAAAAGACGATTTCGTGCGCGGCCTCGTTGTGGATTTCGTGCCGCATATCGGGAAAAACGCGCGAGGTGACGTTTTGATACCCCACGCGGCGCATGGTCTCGACCGCGTCTTGAAAGTGATCTTCATCCACGCGGCAGGGGTCGAGCTCGCCGCTTAAAAACCGAACGGGCAGCGCGGGATTTTTCATCTGCCAGTTTTTCTCGTCATAGCATTCGCCCATCAGATACAAAAGATTCAGATAGCCGTTGACGGTGAACGAAAAATGGCAAAGCGGGTCGGCGTTGTAGGCCTCGACGACGTCGCGATTGCCGCAGACCCACGCATTTTCGCCCTCGCTTTTGAATTTTTTGTTGAACACGCCGCTGAACATGGCGTTGGCGGCATTGCTTCGGGCGCGGTCCCCGCGAAAAGCAGCGACGACGCGCAAAAACGCCTTTCCGAGCGGCGCGGCGGGGTTCCTGCTCGGCGAACCGCAGACGATCAGCCCGTCGATCTCGTCGTCATAGCGCTTGGCGTAGACGCGCGCGGCGAGCGAACCCATGCTGTGCCCGAACAAAAACAGCGGCAGATCGGGATAAAGACGCTTGATGTGCCGCGTCAAAAGCTCCATGTCGCGCACGAGCGCGTCGCCGCCGCCTTCATAAAAATAACCGAGATCGTCGGGCGACTTGACGCTTCCTCCGTGGCCGCGGTGGTCGATGATGAAGCAGGCGAACCCGCCTTGGGCAAGATACCGCATCAGCGGCAGATATCGCTCCTTATGTTCGCACATGCCGTGCGTCAGCTGCACCGCCGCGCGCGGCGCGCCCTCGGGCAGAAGACAGAGCCCGGAGAGGGGAAGACCGTCGCACTCGGAAACAAGGGTGAAAGATTCTGCTTCGCGCGCCATGGGGGATCCTCCTTAACATCGAATCGAGTGCAAAGTGATTTCGGAATCGCTTCCTAAATTATATAGCATTTTTATAGCGATGCGGCATGGATTCATGCGGACATGCCGCCCCGCCTTCAAGCGGCGTCGTCGGCCGCATCCTTATGATACCATGTCGCGTGTCATTTTATGGGAAACGTTTCTCATCGGTTGTGGGCAGGAACGCGGGGAACGAGCCTCGACACGATCTCGCAGGCGGGTTCTTCCCGCGGAACGAAACAGCCGCGCTCCATGTCCCAGAGAAACCTGCCGTTTTGCTCCGCAAGATCGGAAATGCCGCGGAGCACATGCGGCAGCATTGCGAAATTGGCGGCTTCATATTCGTCGTAAAATTCGCTGAAAGTGATCTTCGGGCGCAGGATGGAATTTAAGTCGAAACAAAGAAGCGACTTTTCCTCGCCGAACGACTGCGCCATTTCAAGATAGGCGTCGCAAATGCGCTTTCCGAAAAAATCGAGCGGCGGCGCACACCAAAGATGAAGCCGCTGTTTTGCGATGTCTTTCAGCGCAAAATAGGGAAACAGCGATTCAAGATCGAAGCTCGTCAAAAACAGAAGATCGGTATATTCCGCGCAGGTCGCGCAAAGCTCCTTCGCGCAGCGGCGAAGCGCGGCAAGATGATCGGAAGCAAGGCCGATCGGACCGTCGAGGCCATAGAAGTTTTTTTTGGATCGAAAAAAGAACCAGGGATAGTCGCACAAAAACGGCGTTCTCTTTGCCCACGAAAGCCATTCCGTTACAACGAGCGAGTTTTCTCGAAATTCGGGCGGAAACTTTTTCAACAGAAAGGAATCCAGATTAAACCACAGAACGATCAGCACGCGGACGTCCGGTCCTGTATCGAGCGACACTTCCTCCGGTTCGAAAATTCGACAGATAAGGCGCCGCTTCATGCCTTATCCCTCTTTGTAGACCGCAAGATCCGTCGGCCGTCCGCCCAGGTCGATCAGGTCGTCGTCTTCGAGGGACTCCAGATAAAGATCGGCGTGCGCCATGTTCGAGACGATGCGGTCGATGGCGCGGCAGTCCGCCGTGTTGAAAAATTCGAGCGCCGCCTCGGGCGTCATACCGCCGCGAATTTTCCGCGCGACGGCGCGCTCACGCAGCACGGGCACGCGCGACAGGAGCATGATCCGATAGTCGGACAGCGCCTGAATGCGCGCCCACTCGCCCTTGTCGTAGAGCATCCAAAGCCCCTCGACCATGACGATGTCCGCGTCGATCGTCAGCGCGTCGGCGACGGGCTCGTGCAGATTGCGGTCGTAATTGGGGCAGCGCACCGCACCGCCCGCGCGCAGCGCGGACAGCTTTTCGTGGAACAGGTCGATGTCGAACGTCTCGGGCCAGCCCTTGACCGAACGCAGCGTAATCTCCTCGCCGTGGTATTCCATCGTGTGGCTTTCCAGATAGGCGTTTTTGTGGTGGAAGCCGTCGAGGCCGAGCGCCTGAATGCGGATTAGCCCCGGCGTCGTGCGGGACAGCTTTTCAAGATACGCCAAAAGAACGCTCTTGCCCGCCCCCGCGGGCGCGCCGACGAACACGAGAATGCGCCGCCCGAGCGATTTTTGAAGCTCCGTCAGCCGCTTTAAAAGCGGCAGGATGATCTCGTCGACGCTCGTGACCGTGAACTGAACGGGCAGATCGACAAAATCGATCGAAAGCGTCGTTTCGATGTATTGTTTCATAGAAGGTCTCTCCGTTGTGGTGTTTTTTCGTTGTGAAGTTTTCCGTGCGGTGTTTTCTTTATTGTACGGCAAAACCGTCCGAATGGGAAGGGGGGAACGTTTGTAAAACATGGAGGCAAAGGTGACGACTGGCATAAATTGCAATGATGATGTCATGTATTATAATGAGTAAATAACGGAAATATCACAGGAGGAAAAATGAACAAATTTGAACTGTACAGTATGATTTTTTATGCGCTTGACGCGCAGTGGGAGGAAAGTGAAAATCAGGAGTTGGGGGATCTTTTGAGCAGGGCGAATCCGTTTTTATTTGCAGACGAGGGTTCTGCCGATCCGGCCGTTTATGCGGATTTTTGCAGCCGGATCCCGGAGGCGATTCCCATTGAAAAAAGCTATGAGATTGCGCGTGAATACGTTCAAACGCTGGGAAGCGCGATCATTGACGCGTTTTCAGGTGTTGATGAACGGAGATGGGCGGTATGTATTGATCGGCGGCTGAAAAGTCTTTGATTACTTGTTTTTTGGGGATTTATAATGTGAATTTACGCTACAATTTACGTCATCGCAATTGAAGCGTATAGTGCAACTTAAAACAGTATTTTTAATTAAACAATAAATAACCAACAGTCAAACAGATGGTTATTCATATACGAGCAATATCCTCTGTTCCTGCGTATGTAAAGCGGAATGTCAATTACAGGTGATTTTATTGACAGTTTTAAACGAGAAAAATCCTGGAATCGCCATAGTTCTTCCGTTTTATCTTTATCCAGCTGATGCCGTATATACTCTGTGATCCCGCCATCATTCTTTCCTATCGTATCTATACAGTTTGTGCAGTTGACAGCCGCACTCCCATTATAACAAAGAGCGTTTTTGTTTTAGTTATCGCCTGTAGGATATTTTAAATCGTTCGCCTATCGAGTGGTTTTTTATACAGTAAACCGCCGCTTATACAGCGACGGCCTTCTGTCGTTTTACTTATTCTGTTTGTAACAAAAACACACTCCGAGATTCGTATATCGCGCCAATGAATGAAGCCCATCCTGAATATACTGCCACGATTGGCGATATTCACCTTTTACGGAAAATTCAGAATCGGAAATGAACCTTAAAAATGACGGAATATCATTTTCGTATCGCTCTGCAAACTCCATAGAATCATGCTGTTTGTCGGTATCTGAACTATTTTGCTTTCCGTAAAGCACATGGTCCAGATTGCAGGACATGTAGTAGATTTGGTATGGTATATTCCAAATTGTTGACGTTGAAGACAGGCGTCTCAGGTTCTCGCTTTTGCATTGATTTCTTGCCTCAATCCCAGATTTATTACGCGTGTAAATTGCTGTTTCCGTATAAAGCGGCTTCTGTTTTTCCGGATCATATATAACGGCGTCAGCCGGAACAAAAGCTCCGTCCGTATCTGCAATGTGGATAATTCTTGTGAAGTCGTTGGGACGAAAATGTCTGCCGGCATAGTGTTTTACAACATCGCCGACTTTTGCAACAATGTTAGAAGGCGTTACATGCTTCTCAGTCGTGATATCGCAGTGCATTACCTCAACATACACCGTCTCTTTGTCGTAGATGCGGTTGAACAATACACCGAGCGCATCTTCGTCCGACGGTCCCTCGACAATTACAAATACGATTTTCCTACTCTGCATTTTGCATACCGGCCTTTCTGAACGCCAGCGCAATTTCACTGTTGTTTGTAGGCTCGTAAACAGATTCGCGCTGCCCGCCAAGTACAATATCGCGGTAGTAAAAATCGCGAAGATTATGGGTGGCCTTCACGTTGCTCAAGCGTATATAACGATTTTTCGGATTTGTCGTCGTGAAGGCGACGAACCCTTTGTCAATCGTCTCCAGAGGGCGCAGATTGTGCGACGTAAAGATCAGTTGACCTTTCCCCTTTTCTGAAAGAATACGCAAAATCTCACCGAGCAGATATTCAAAAATTCCAGAATCCAACTCATCCACAGCCACAGTCAATGCATCGTTATTATAGATTCCGATCAGAAGATTTAAAACCGAAATCAATTTCTTAATACCGTCGGACTCATAGCCTAACGGTATTTCTGCGTCGTTTTTATTGGAAACAAGCTGGACTATGGCCCCCTGTTCGCCTTTTGGCGTTAGCTGTCTGCCAAGATCCTTGACGTCGATTGTCAGCCCCGGCACAAGCTGTTTCAAAACCACATTCGTCTTTTCAACCGCCTTTTGAATCCACGGAAGAATCGTCGCGGGAATCACCGTTGGCCCATTTAATGAAAGGAGGATATTTGCTGCAACACCGTCACCTATGGCGTCTGCTGAGTAATTAAACAGCAAAGGCTGCATGTTCATGTTGATTAGCCCCGTATTTGGAGTGCCAACCACCCACAGTTCATGCCTTCCAAAGTGATTAAGGCTATTTAAAAGAAATTGATAGGACGTATTTTTACAATTCTGCTGTATTCTGTCCAACAACACTTTTGAAAAAACAAACGAACGCGACGTAATTTTTGCAATCTGTTTTCTAACGACAAGATTTATTGTTGCATCGTCATCTTTTCCAACAAGATCCTTGAATTTCGTTTTGGGGCCAAAGGCCAATTCTTTGCCATCTCTGGTATCGATCAGACGAGAAAGCCTATGTTTTTCCACGTCGCTTTGGCAGGAGTATGAAAGAACTTCATCAAACAGTGTCGCCCTTCTGCTTGTCTCCCCGTAAGGTTCCGATATGTTACTCTCGTCGTCCCCTGCGTCTTTTCGTAGCGAAACCTCGTAGATCACTCTGTAATTACTTCCCGCCAGCTTATTGCGCACACGGAATTCATATTTGATCCTCGCAAAGTCGCTTGACACATTGACGTAGTCCGCAAAATCACTCGGCACCTGTTGCCCGGACAGTGCATATTTCAGCAGAGCCAGAGCATCAATCAACGCCGTTTTCCCAGAACCATTTTGCCCATACAGACCTAAGACGCTCGCTTGATAACGCTCTTTTGGATTTTCAAAACTCAAAACACCGTGCTCGACATTTTTGAAGTTCTGGATTTCAATGCTTTCAATTCTGACAGCGGAAGATTGCATAACCATACCTCCTCGTCAACTGTATATTCGATTATAATTTGCGCCGCCGAACATGTCAACAGTTATTGCAAAAAACGACATAAAAAATATCGATATTCGCTTTAACAAATATTGTATTTACACAACTAAGCAATTGTGTTACACGGTAGATAAACTTTTGTTTATAACTCCGGTATGTACGATATACTAATGAACGGCATTGTTTATATGGTGTTTAGGTAGATACTCGAAAATCGTGTGGAACCTAAGGCAAGCGCGATGGTCGACAGCTATAGCCACTTTTGTTTTTAGATAAAAATAGAATGTCTAAAGAGGAGGTTATTTTGAGAATTATATGTGTCGTATTCGAAAAAACATGTAGATTTGCATATATTTATGTTGAACATTGCATAATAGTACACATTGTAAAAAGCTTTTAAATCCATGCAAAAACTCACGCTATTTTAATGTGTATTTTCGAATGGCTGGAATGCACGCGGGATTATTTGAAAGAGAAACATAAAAGCGAAAGGGGATGATATATTCGCTTTCGGACAACAAAAAAACGCCGTGCGAAACGGCGTTTTTTGTTATTGCTCTTACAGCGTCAGCCCCGCGGCCTCTTCGGAGACCTTGACCAGCGCGCTGTGGTCCATGCTGCCGCAGCCCTCGGCCTGAAGCTTCTTGAGCATCGACAGCGCAAGGTCGGTGCATTCGATGGGCATGCCGAGCTTCTCCGCCGTCTCGACGACGTTGTTCAGATCCTTGACGTGCAGATCGATGCGGAAGCCGGGCTTGAAGTTCTGCGCGATCATCATCGGGGCCTTGGCCTCCATGACGGTCGAGCCGGCAAGGCCGCCGCGGATGGCCTCGAAGACCTTCTGCGGATCGACGCCCGCCTTTTTGGCGAGCACGAGCGCCTCGCCCAGCGCCGCGATGTTGCAGGCGACGATGATCTGGTTGGCGAGCTTGGTGGTGTTGCCGCTGCCGACCTCGCCGACGAGGACGGCGGACGCGCCCATGACCATCAGGATGGGCTTGATCTCCTCAAAACGATCCTCGGGGCCGCCGACCATGATGGAAAGCGTGCCGTCGATCGCCTTGGGCTCCCCGCCGGAGACGGGCGCGTCGAAGAAGACGATGCCCGCTTTGGCAAGCGCCGCGCCGACTTCCTTGCTGACCAGGGGCGCGATGGAGGACATGTCGATGACGATCGTGCCGGGCTTGGCGGCGCGAATGACGCAGTCGTCGCCCTCGAGGACGACCTGCTTGACCTGCGGAGAATTGGGGACCATCGTGATGACGACGTCCGCGTCGCGCACGGCTTCGGCGATGTTGTGCGCGGCTTTGCCGCCGACGGAGGCCACGTCGTTGACCGCCTCTTCGTGCAGGTCGTAAGCGGTCACTTCATAGCCCGCTTTGACGAGGTTTTTCGCCATCGGACGACCCATGATGCCAAGGCCGATAAAGCCGATTTTCTGTTTGCTCATAATGAAAAATCTCCTTTGTTCAGGATGCGCCCGAGCTGTCCCCGGGCAAAGACTATTTTACTCGATTCCGCGGGCATTGGCAAGCGCCCGCGGCTTTTCCGTCAGTCCGGAAGGCCGTCGCCGTCCTCGTCGATGAAGTCGTTCGCCATGTATTCGCCCACGCGCATGCGGCGGCTGGATTTGGCGGCCTCGACGTTTCGATGAATCAGCTCCTTGACCTGCTCGGACTTTTTGATATTCTTGATCTCGACCGACGGGGAAGTGGTGTCGGACGCGTAGAGCATGATCGTTCCCACGCCGAACAGGCGCTGCCCGAAGGTGCGGCGAAGGGAAATGTCGCGCACGCGGTAGAGCAGCAGCTCGTCGTAGTGCCGGTTCAAAAATCCGCGCTCGACGAAGAAGCGATCCTCGCTCAGGCGATAGCGCGTGAACGACAGCGGCATTCCGAGCCAACGCTTTTTGTCCTGCCAGAGATATTCGATGCTTTTGATGGCCATGTCAGTTTTCTCCTTTGCAAGTCGTTTGGGAATTTGCCGCGCTTTTTTTCGCGCAGTGCAGAAGCGGAATGCCGATCGCCGCCGCGGCGATCAGGCTCAGCGGCACGAGAAGCCCGTACGTCAGGCTCATGCCGTTGTACCCCATGGAATTGAAAAGATCGACCAGCGCCCCGCCGCCGATGTTGCCGATCGTGCGGGAAAGGACGGAGGAAGACAGCGTGATCGCCGTCTGCGCCGTGGCTTTTAAGCGATGCGGCACGCGGCCGTTGACGAACTCGACCACGCCGACGATCATCGGCACGAGCATGAAGCCCTCCATGCCCGTCACGATCGCGAACAAAAGCGGGCTCTTGCACACCGCCGTGATCGCCCAGCGCAGCGCGCCGAAGACGGTCGCCGCAATGAGGATGCGGTGGATGCCGATGCGGTCGATCAGCCGCCGCCCCCATTTCAAATGGAACGGGATCTCGCCGACGGCCTGGACCATGTTGGCCGCGCCGATCCAGGTGCTGTTCCCGCCGAGGGAAAGCATGTACGGGCCGCAGAACGTGTGTCCGAAGCTCAATGCGATGTACTGCACGAGGCAAAGCAGCAGCACAAGAAGGATCTCTTTGTCGCGCAGCACCTCCAGAATGCTGCCCTTTTCGCCCTTTTTGCGGTAGCCGTGCGCCTTGGGAAGACGCAGCGCGCACAAAAGGATGAAGCACAAAACGAAAAAGTAGATCGTGAAGACCGAATCGGGGAACGCGGACAGCAGCATCCCGACGCAGAGCGCCGTGATCGCGTAGCCGATCGTGCCGCCCATGCGCGCCGCGCCGTAGCGTCCGCCGTGGCGGACGATATAGTCCAGCGTGATCGTGTCCTGTAACGGGATCAGCGCGTTGTTGAACAGCGAAAAGACGATCATCGCGCCGCTCAAAAGCAGAAGCTTCGTCGCCTGCGCGCCGGAAAAAAAGCGGCTGATGACGTAAAACAGTACGATCGACGCCATGACGCCGACGATCGCCGCGCAAAGCACGGTGTTTTTCGTCCGCGCGCGATCGGTCAGCGCGCCCCAGACCGGCTGCGCGATCAGCCCCGCCAGCGGCGCAAGCCCGAACAGAAGCCCGATCTGCCCGCTCGACATGCCGTTGTTGGCGAAGAATGTCGAGAAAAAGCTGTTGAAGATCGCAAGACCCATAAAGACGGCGAAGTAATAAATATAGAATATCTTCGGCAGCGTCTCACGCTTTTTTTGCACATTCGTGCCGTTTTCGGTTTGCATATATCCCCCTCCGGATCAAAAGTGAAAATTCCAAAAACGCCGCCGCAAACGAACGGAAGTCGAATGCGGCGGCGCATTGTTACATGGCGATAAAATATCCCGACAGCGCGGCGATCACGATGCCGATGATGAGCATGTAAAGGCACATCGGCGCGCCGAACGTCGAATAGTTCTTCCTGCGCACGCGGGCAAGGTTCGCAAGCGCCGCGCAAAGAAGCAGCGCCGCGACGACGAAGCCGATGCAGCAGACGATCCATTTATACGTCGTAAGCATGAAAGTTATCCTCCTTATGTCGGAAGTTTATGCAAGTGTCGAAAATTGATTTCAGCGCCACCAGCGCTTCGTGCGATGGCGCGCGGCCTTTTTCTGCGTGCGGTGCACCTGCTGCGGTGCGGCGGGCGCGTCTTCCGCGCCGTAGCGATAGTCCTGCTGCGGCGTCTGCGCGGCCGGTTCGTCGAACGCGGCGGGCGGCGTCTGCTGCGGTGCGCGCTGCGCGGGAATGCGCATCGTCCGCTCGAATTTCTCGCGCGCGACCTGCTCCCTCGCGGCTTCCGCGGCCGCGGCCGTGTTCTGCGCGATCGTGCGGTCAAGCTGCGCGGCCAGTTCGTCGAGCATCCGGCGGTTGCGGCGCGACTCGGCGATCAGGCGCTCCTGCTCGGCGATCTCGCGCTCCAGACGCGCCTGCTCTTCGGCGAGCGGGTCGTCGGAAGCGTCCGCGTCGTCGAAGTCGTCCTCGTCGGACGCTTCCGCCTGCGGCGCGGATTCTTCCGGCTCCTGCGTTTCGGCGGTCTCGGACAAAACGTCGTCCAGCTCGGCGATGTAGGCGTCGGAATAGCGTTCTTCGTCGTAGATCGCCTCGTCGTAGGCGGGCGCGGCGTCCGCTTCGTCGTCCTGCGGCTCTTCGGGCGCCTCTTCGGTCTGCGAAGGCTCGTCCTGCGAAAGCATCACGAAGCCGTCGCCGTAGACCGCGTCCGTCTCGTCGGAAAGCCCGTCGTAGAAATCGGCGTCTCGTTCGAAGGGTTCGCCGTCTGCGAAATCCTCTTCGTCCGTCCGATCGTCCCACGGGTCTTCGCCGTTTTCGTCTTCGCCGTCCGCCCAATCGGGCTGCGGCTCGTCTTCGTCGAACGCGTCGAAGGCTTCTGTGTCGTCTGCGCCTTCTTCGGACGCTTCTTCCGCGAACGCACCGCTCTCGTCATAAAGGTCGGCGGTCTCGAACGCTTCCTCCGCCGAAGGTTCGTCGTCCTTCGCGTCATCCGCAAATACGTCGTCCGGCACGGCGGGAAGGTCGCCGTAGAGCAGCGCGTCGATCTGCGCTTCCTGCGCGGCATAATCGTCCGCCGCCTCGGCAAGCTCGTCCTCGAGCGTCGGCGCGGAATCGTCTTCCGGCGACTCGATCGGCTCGATCGTGCGGACCTGCTCGTAGCCGTAGGTCTGCGCGGCGTCCTCGTCGGCCAGCGTGTCGGCGTCATCCTCCGCGTCGGGAACGAAGACCGCCCCGGCCACGACGGGCGCGTCGGCCTCGTCCGCGAACGCGTCGTTTTCCGTCACAACGTCGGCCTCGGTGTCCTTCGGCGCGGCGTCGCCCAGCCCGAACGCGCGGTCGGCGTCCTGCCCGAAGATGTCTTCGTCGGTCTCCACCGCGTCGTTCCAACCGAATTCGGCTTCGTTCGTCTCGGGAACGTCGGCTTCTTCGTCAACCGCGTCGTCGGAACCCTGCGCGAACGCGTTTTCTGCGATTTCCGCATGGTTGACAAGCACAAAGCCCGTCTCGGTTACGTCGTTTTCGGCGGCTTCTTCGTCAACCGCGCCGTCGGAACCCTGCGCGAACGCGTCTTCGGCGGCCTGCGTATGGTTGACAAGCACAAAGCCCGTCTCGGCTGCATCGGTCTCGTCGGAATCTTCGTCAACCGTGCCGTCGGAACCCTGTGCGAACGCGTTTTCTGCGATTTCCGCATGGTTGACAAGCACAAAGCCCGTCTCGGCTGCGTCGTTTTCGGCGGGTTCTTCGTCGAGCGCGCCGTCGGAGCCCTGCGCGAACGCGTCTTCGGCGGTCTGCGCATGATTGACTAGCACAAAGCCCGTCTCGGTTTCGTCGGTCTCGGTGGGTTCTTCGTCGAGCGCATCTTCGGATGCCGTTTCGAACACATCATCCGCGGCTTCGTCGGGGACTTCTTCCGCATTCGTCTTCTTCTGCCCGAAAACGGCTTCGAATGCCGCGTCGTCGATCGACGGGAATTCGTCGTCCGAATCATTCGAAGCTTCTTTCGCGGCCGGATCTTCCGCATCGGCGGCAAATTCGTCCCCCGCGTCGTCCGCAAACAGCTCGCCGAACGCGTCGCCGGCATCCGTCGCTTCGTCTTTTGCGGCTTCTTCGGCATCGTTCGCCGCCGATTCGCCGACCGCGTCCTCGGCGTTCGCCGCTCCCTGCGGTTCTTCGGTGCTTTCTTCTTCCAACGACACGTCCGCGCCGTCCCATGCGGGCGCGTCTTCCAAAAGATCGTCCAAAACGGCGGTGTCGTTCATTTCGTCGTCGATGGCGTCCAGCACGATCTCACGCGCTTCTTCCTCTTCGGCATTTTCGGCGCTTTGCGGCAACGCCTCGTCGATGCTGGCGCGGCCGAAAATGGCGCGCGTCTCGTCCTCGTCCGCCTCGGGGCTGATCGCGGCAAAGCGCTTGCGGATGCGTGCGATCTCCTGCTCAAGCTGGCGCTGCGTGGCGCGGATGGAAGCGGCGAGCGCCGCCATCGGGCCGCTCGCGGGGACGCCCGCGGCGAGGAACGGATCCTGCGGCGGCAGCGCGGCGGGTTCGTCTTCTTCGGCTTCCCCGTCTGCGCCCTCTTCGTCCGTTTCGGTCTCTGCGGCGTCGATGGATTCCGCCTCGGTCTCTTCGACGGCGGTCTGCGCGTCGTCCGTCGCGGCCGCTTCGATTTCCTCTGCGTTCGCTTCGGCACTTTCCGCCGTTTCTTCTTCGATTTCTTCTTCAAGCGCGGGTTCGTCCGCGGTTTCTGTCCGTTCGACGGTCTCTTCGACCGCGATATCCCCGGCGCTTTCTTTCAAAATCGCCTTTTCGGAAACTTCCGCGGTTTCGCCCGCCTCGGCGGCGTCCTGTGCGTCCGATTCTTCCGAACTTTCCTCGCCGTCCGCGTCGAAGATCTCGTCATCGTCCTCCGCTTCGTCTGTTTCGGGCGCATCGAGCGCGGCGGGCGGCGTGTAGAGCGCATCGAGCGCGGCGGGAACGACGGGCGCGTCCTCTTCGAAGACGGGTTCTTCGGCGGGTTCGTCGATCTCGTCATCGAAATCGTCGCCGAACGCTTCGTCGGACGTGTCTTCAAAATTATCGTCATACGCTTCGCCGGAAGCATCGGAGGCGTCGAAATCGTCGAAAACATCGGACGCGGCATCGAAATCGGTCTCCGCCGTGTCGTCAAAAGACGTCTCGAGTGCCTCCTGCGCGGGCGCGGCGCTTTGCCGCGCGTCCTGCGGCGGGATCACGGGCGTCGCGATGCGGATCTTGTCGTAAAGCGCGCGGCTTCGCGCGGCGAAGGCCTCGTCGCCGTTGACCGCGTCGCGCATATGCTGCGTGTCGATCGGCTCGTCCGCGGCCAGCTCGTCGGCGATGGCGTCGGCCTGTTCGCGGATAAACGCCTCTTTTTCGGGCGAAATGCGAACTTCGTTCTCGTTCGCGATGCGCAGCGGCTCGGCGATGTCCCAGTGCTTCTGGACCTGCTCCCAAAGATCGCCCACGTTCTGCCCGCGGCTTCGCTCGTAATCGCCGACGATGCGGTTGGCTTCCTGCGGCGGGACCTCGTCCGCCACCAGCACCTCCACGTCGTAGGCATACGGCGCGCTCGCGCGCGGCGCGGCAAACGCGTCGTTTTCGGGCGCTTTGTCGGCAGTTTCTACTATATTGTTATTATTGTTATTCTCGTGATTGTCCTCGTCCCGTGCGGGATCTTCCGCAGCCGAAGACTGCAAATCGTCGGCTTCCGCCTCTTCGCCGGGCAGCTCGCCGGGCAGCACGTCTTCGGCGGCAGGCTCGGGCGCGGCGGCGTCCTCGGGCAGCAGATCGGGCGCGTCGGTCGCTTCGGTTTCTTCGGCTTCCTCCTCGGCGGGCGGCGTCTGCACGATCCGCGGCACGAACATCGTGCGGCGCGGCTTTTCGCCCTCGCGGAGCTGCTCGGCGTGGCGGATCGCCTCGTCGGCGACGGCCTCCTGCCACGTCTGCGGCTCGTCGACGTCGATGTCGATCGGCTCGACGGGCGCGGGAGAATCCTCCTCGGTCGGTTCCTCGGGCGTCTCGGCGGTCGGCTCCGCCGATTCCCCGCGTTCCTCATCCTCGCGCGACAGTACGTCGGCCAGGCGGTCGGCGGGGATCGGCGCGCGGGAGGCGCTGTCGTCCTGCGACGTCTCCAACTCCTCCAAAAACTCGTCCAGCTCACCCTCGGGCGTGTCGTGGCGCGTGTCGCGCATCAACTCGCCGAAGATCTCGTCCAATTCCTCGTCGAGCGCCGCGTCGCGGTCGTCGCGCGTGTAATACAGCGGCACGGCGATGGGCGCGTCGTCGGCTTTTTCTTCGGCATGGTCGGCGTCTTCCGCCCCGGTCGCTTCGGCGGTTTCGACCGCTTCTTCTTCCACCGTTCCGGCGTCTTCCGCCTCAGCCGTTTCGGCGACCTCGACCGTTTCTTCTTCGACCGTCCCGGCGTCTTCCGCCCCGGCCGTTTCGGCGACCTCGACCGTTTCTTCTTCGACCGTCCCGGCGTCCTCCGCACGGACGGTTTCAGCCGTCACGGCGCTGTCGACGATTTCTTCTTCGGAAATTCCGGCGTCGGCGGTTTCTTCCATAATAATATCGGCAATATTGTCGGTATGGTCGGCCGTACCGTCGACCGCGTCGGCTTCGGCAGCTTCTTTTGCGCCGACCGTTTCGATCGCGGGTTCCGCGGCGTCGTCCTGCGCCGCTTGCGCAATTTCGTCCGCGGGCGCTTCGACGGTCTGTTCGGAAACCGCGTCCTGTGCGGCTTCTTCTTTCGCGTCGTCCCGCGCGTCGGGCGTGAACGTCTCGATGTCCGTCACGAGGAACGGCGCGTCTTCGGTCTTTGCCTGCGCTTTTTTCTCTTGCGCGCCTTCCGCTTCGGGCTGCGGGTCGGTGACGATGTCGGTCACGAAGAACGGCGCGTCGGATTCAAGCGTCTGCACGTCGTTCGGTGCGATTTCGGGCGTCGGTTCGGCGATGGCATCGGCTTTTTCTTCGGAAACGACGTCGGGCGCGATCTCGGGCGCGGCAAACACGGCCTCCTCCCGAACTTCGGGCGCGACCTCCTCGGGCTTTTCCTTTTCGGGCTGCGCGGGCGCGTCCTCGCGGACGATGCGGCGCACGGCCTGCGTATCTTCCTTCTGTGTCGTGTTCATGCGGAAGGGGGACTTGATCTGGCGTTCGGGCGTGTGGTCGGCGAAATAATCGAACCGATACGCCATCACGCTCGGGCGCGCCTCCTCTTCCGATTTTTTGGACGCTTCGGAGGGGCGTTTTTCTTTTTTGTCTTCAAACTCATCCACTACGTTACCGGCGGTACGAATAACGAACAGCTCACCCAAGCCGCTGTTGAACAGCAGTTCCGGTGGAACACGGGAGTCGGAGCAGGTGATTACAACTGTATGTGGTTTTTGACCGTTGGTAGCCAGATCGGTCCGCAGGCTCTCGCTAATGTTCATGGTAGCGGTGCCGGACAGATAAGATTCATTGCCTGCCTGCAATGCACGGATGGCATCGTCGGCATTCTCAATGGTGGCGGTCTGTGTGTTGGATGTGGTTCCGGATGTTACATCAGAAACAGCGCCGTCTACTGCACTGCCTGCCTCGTTGATGATTTCGGAAGCAGCTTCGCCGGCTTTGCTAACGATATCGCCGGTTTTTTCTGCAGCGCCACAAGCGGTGGCTCCCACAGCCAACGCACAGCACATTGCGATCAAAATCAATTTCTTCTTCATTTCTCAGTATCCTCCGTTGAAAATCAGTTTATTTTCTGGTTTTATTTGGAAAAACGACCCCATCGGGAAATCGTCTTTCGACAGTGTTGATAGTTTGTCCAAAAAAGGATGGGTTATGCGTTGCTGTTTCCCATTATACCGTGAAGAACGGAAAAATTTTGTCAAAAGAGAACCGGACAACTATAAATAAAGAAAACATTCTTCGTGTTCCATTTTGAAATTTTGTGGAATCTTGACGGATGTCATGCTTTTTAGTATAATGAAG
>CAKTSO010000008.1 GCA_934613185.1 uncultured Clostridia bacterium
CATTGAATCAGCCGCGCGAAAAGTTCAATGTCAGTCAGAGGATCACCTCCCAAATCGGATCGTGCGGGTCGTGCGCGGCGCATTCCCGCGCTTTATATCTATGCGCCCGCCGCGGCAAAATTGACGCGCGGCGCGCTTGGCGGTATACTGAAAAAGACTGCGGCGCGGATCGCGGGAGCTTTCGCGCGCGCCGTGTGGAATTTATGTGGGGAATGAATCAAAGTGAACTGGTTTGGAAATCAGGATATCGGCGTTGACCTCGGAACGGCCAGCGTCCTTGTCTATGTGAAGAATAAAGGGATCGTATTGAACGAGCCGTCCGTGTTGGCGATGGACGTGGAGACGGGCCGCATTCTGGCCGTCGGCGAGGACGCAAGAAGAATGCTCGGCCGCACGCCGGAGCGCATTTCCGCGATCCGCCCGCTGCGCGACGGCGTCATTTCGGATTACGACGTGACGGAGCGGATGCTTCGCTATTTCGTCAAGAAGGTCGTCGGTCAGCGGTTGATCTTCCGTCCGCGCGTGGTCGTCTGCGTTCCCGCGGGCGTGACGGAGGTCGAGCGCCGCAGCGTCATCGACGCGACGATCGAGGCGGGCGCGCGCGACACCTATCTGATCGAAGAGCCGCTTGCCGCGGCGATCGGCGCGGGCATGGACATCGCAAAGCCCTACGGCAGCATGGTCGTGGACATCGGCGGCGGCACGACGGACGTGGCGGTCATTTCGCTTTCGTCCCTCGTCGTGGCCGAGACGATCAAGGTTGCGGGCGACAAGTTCGACGACGCGATCATGCGCTATATGCGAAAGCGCCACAATCTTCTGGTCGGCGAACGCACGGCGGAGGAGATCAAAAAGAATGTCGGCTGCGCGTTCCCGCGGCGGGAGACGATCTATATGGAGGTCACGGGGCGCGATCTGATGAACGGGCTGCCGCACACGGTCAGCGTCGGCAGCGACGAAATGATCGAGGCGCTCGAGGAACCGCTTGCCAGCATCATCGAGGCGATCTGCCAGGTTTTGGAGCGCACGCCGCCGGAGCTTGCCTCGGACATCAGCCAGCGCGGCATCGTCATGACGGGCGGCGGTTCGCTTCTCTACGGGCTCGACCGTTTGATCAGCGAGAACACCAAGGTCCCCTGCTATGTGGCGGAGGATCCCGTTTCCTGCGTGGCGATCGGCACGGGCCGTGCACTGGAGAGCATCGACGTCTTCAGCGACAACCTCATCTCCGGGCGCGAGCATTTGAAGCGCCGCTATCGCAACAAAAGCACGCTTCAATAACAAAAAAATAAAACTAAATTTTCAGCGCATTTCTTTTTCGGAGAAATGCGCTTTTTCTTTATGTCTTTTTTAGAGTGCATAAACAAAGCAAAAACGCGTCAATTTAAATTTGAAAATATCGTTTCGGAGGCGGTTTTGATGCAGAAACAGGCGGCAAAAAGGCTGCGGCGAACCATCGCGTTTCCGCGCCTTGCAAAGCAGGAGACGGCGGCACTTTTTTTCGGATCGTTTTTGATCGCGCTCGGCGGGGCAACGCTTGCGTCGTGTCAAACGCGCGGCGCGCGGATGCTGTTTTTGGTCGGCGCGGGACTTGCGGCGTTCGGGATCGCGAAAAGCGTCGCGGCGATGCGAAACGCGGGTCCGCGCGCAAGTGTATTGGAGGGCGCGTTTTACGCGGCGTTCGGCGTTTTGATCGTTTTGGGCGGGATCGCAGGCGCGTCGTCGGCCGCGCGGGTGTTCGGCGCGATGCTGTTTGTGCGCGCGGCATATGCGGTGGCAATGATCGCCGCCGAAGGCGCTTACGACGGAAAAAAGGCAAAGATTTCCGCAGTTCGGGGCGTGCTCGGCGCGGCGCTCGTGCTGTTTTCCAAAGGAAGCGGCGCGCTGGCGGCGGCCGCGCTGATCGTGCTGGGCGCGCTTTCGATCGCGGGTATATTTTGGCCCGAAGGGGCGATGCTAAGAACATTCCCGAAGACGAACAGGAGGTGAACGCGATGAGCGCGAAACAGCAGATCTTCTGCGACGTGAACAACTGTCGATTCAACTGCGAGGGCAAAAACTGCACTCTTGACAGCATTCAGGTCGGCTGCTGCTGTCATGACGAGGCGACCCGTCAGGAGGACAGCATGTGCTGCTCGTTCCGGGAGCAGGTCTGACGCGGCGAAAGGAGTGCGCATGAAGACGATTTTGTGCGGCTGCAGGGAATGCGCGCATTGCGCGGACGGCATATGTACGGCAGCCGCCGTGCTCGTGAGTGCGGGACGCGCGCGGTGCATGACGCGCGAGAAAACCGATGCGCGCCGCGATCTTTCTCAGGAAACGGCGGCGGAACTGGCGGCGTTCGAACGGACGGCGGCGTGCGCGAATCTGCGCTGCCTGCATAACGGCGGCGGCCGTTGCCGCGCCGAGCGCCTCGTCGTCGGCGAATCGTCCGAATGCGGCAGTTTCCTTGCGCCGGGATGACGGAAAAACGCCGTTTTTCTCGTTTGGAAAGTCAGAAAAAACGGCGGATGCGGTCTGCTTTTTTGCGGACCGCATTTTTGCATTCGGCAAAAAACGTCTTTTTTCGCGCGAAGGCGCGGGATTCTTGCAATCGGCGCGCAAAGCCAGTATAATACAAGTATTATACGAACGATTATGGCTTTCGTGGTGCGTCGCGCCCGCAAGCGGAAAAAGGTGAGTGGCATGCAGATTGGTCAATTATTCAGAGCGCAGCGGCTTCGCTTGAGCCTGTCGCAGGCGGAACTTGCCCAGCGCGCGGGTCTGGACGTGACGGTTATCCGTCGTCTGGAGGCGGGGCAGCCGATCGAAGATGCGCAGATCGCCGCTTTGGCGGACAAGCTCGGCATTTCGATGCAGGACGCCGCTGCGGCGCTGCGGGAGACGCAGGCCGCCCGCGCGCAGGAAGAAGCCTATGAACAGCGGGGCGCCGCGCAGAACGAGCTGCCGCGCATGCGCCATGCCGCGCCGCAGCAGGACGCGCCGCGCCGCGGATATGACGGCTTTGACGGGGCGAATGGCGCGATGCCTTCCGCCGAGGAAGAGGCGCGATTGCAGGAGATCCGCCGTCAGCGCCGCCGCCGGGCCTACGAGGGCACGCTCGGCGAACGCCGCCGCGCCTCTTTTTCCGCACAGCGCACGGCCCCGATCGAGCGCGTAAAGCAGGAAGTGCCGCCGACGGCTGCGGAACCGGCCGCGCGTCTTGAGGAGAAGATCGAAGAACCCGTTCGCGAAACGCCGCGCGTTCGGGAGACGGCGGCGCAGTACGCGCAGATGCCGCGTACGGAAGTGCCCACGCCGCAGGAAACGCCGCGTGAAGAACGCCGTGTGCCGAACGATGTGCCGCTTCGTCCCGTGACGGAGACGCAGACGGAAGCGCCGCGCCGAACGATGGACGAACCGCTTCGGGCGAACCGCGCGCCGCGGCGGGAAGAAACGCCCGTCCGGATGCGAACGGGTGCGGCTTATACCTACGAACAGATGCTTTCCATGACGGCGGACGTGGCGCAGCTTTCGGGCAGGGAGACCGTGCTTGAAATCGGCTGCGGCAAAGGGGAGCTGACCCGCGTGCTTGCCGCGCGAAGCCGCTTCGTCGCCGCAATGGACTCGTCCGTTCGCGCGCTGGAACAAAACCGCGCCGCGTGCGGCGCGCTTGGGATCGGCAATGTCGATTTCCTCGAGGGCGACGCGCGCCGTCTGCCGATCGAATCGGGCAGCTTCGACGTGGTGTTCGTGCCGATGCTTCTGCATCATGTCGTCTCTCCGGCGCAGGTGCTCGTGGAGGCCTGCCGCGTCTTAAAACCCGGCGGCATCGTCGTGGTGACGGAACTGATGCCCGGCGAGGAACCCGCACAGCAAAGCATCCAAAACGCGGTGGAGGTGCTGAAAAACCCGACGCATATCGGCGTGATCCCGATGCAGGAAGTCACGCGCATGATGCAGTATGCGCATCTTGACATCGTCGACCGCCGCGTCTTCGACCAGACCTGGGAGTTCTCCGAATGGGTCGACGCCATGGGCGCGCGCGACCGCATGGAGCCGCTTCGCGCGCTCATGCGCAGCTTTGCGCTTCAGGGCAATCGCGCGGGAATGGATCTTTGCGTGGACGACGAAGGGCGTATGACGTTCACCTATCGGTGGATGTTCTTCGTCGGATTAAAGGCGAGATAATTGATAAAATCGATCGATGCAGCGGTTTGACTGCGGCGTATGCCGTGGTCGGATCGCTGTTTTTTCGCGCGCTTTCAAAACGAAAAAACATTTGAAAAACGCGCGGCGGTATGGCACTATAAATCAGGGAAGGATATTGCTTTTTTGAAAGCGACGGAGGAAAACATGAAAAACGAACAACGCCGCATCGACCGCGCCTTTTCGCGCGCCGCGGGCTTTTGCGATTTGAAAAAAGACTTTGAAAACTGGGAACATTTCGATCTTTATCGTCATGCCGAACGGACGCTTCGCTATGACGTGCTGTATCAAAGCCATATGCACGGCGCGGGGCATATCGAGCGCGTTATGCTTTTGGGCGCAATGATTGCCATGAAACAGAATTTCAGCGCGGCGGACACGGCGCTTTTGTTGGACATCTGCGCCTATCACGACACGGGCCGCATCGACGATACCAAAGACGACGACCACGGCGCGCGTTCGGCGGATAACGCCGCGGCGATCACCGGGCGTAGGGGGGAGGAGCTTGCGATTGTCCGTGCGGCAATGTGCGCACACAGCGTTTCGGATAAGATCCGCTCCCGAATGTTTGAAAAATGCCATGTGACGGATACGGCCCGCGCCGACCGCATGACCGACGCGTTAAAGGACGCCGACGCGCTCGACCGCGTGCGCCTCGGGGATCTTGATGTGCGCTATCTTCGAACCGACGCCGCGCGCGGGCTGACCGATTTTGCGCAGGCGCTCTATGACGCTTATATCGCCGAGGAGGAAACTTAATGGGCCGCATCGTCGTCGTTGCCGAAAAGCCGAGCGTCGCGCGGGAGATCGCGCGCGTTCTGAACTGCAAGAGCCGCGGCGAGGGGTATCTGGAAGGAAACGGCTATGCGGTGACGTGGGCACTCGGGCATTTGATCGGCCAGCAGGAACCCGAAGAGCTGGACGAGCGCTACGCCAAATGGCGCACGCAGGATCTTCCCATTTTGCCGGACGACATTCCGCTCAAGATCATCCGCGGCAGAAAACAGCAGTTTACAATTATCAAAAAGCTCATCTGCGCCAAGGACACCGATTCGCTCGTGTGTGCGACCGACGCGGGGCGCGAGGGCGAACTGATCTTCCGCTGGATCTACGTTTACGCAAAGTGCGATAAACCCGTGCAGCGTCTTTGGATCTCGTCCATGACGGACGAGGCGATCCAAAAGGGATTTTCCGACCTTCGATCCGACGCGGAATACGAAGGCCTGTTTCAAAGCGCAAAAAGCCGCGCGTGGGCGGACTGGGTCGTCGGCATGAACGCCACGCGCGCTTACACCGTGCGCTACGGGACGCTGCTTTCCATCGGGCGCGTGCAGACGCCGACGCTGGCGTTTCTCGTGCGGCGGCAAAAGCAGATCGATGACTTTGTTTCCGAGCCGTATTGGGTTGTGACGGCGGATTTCGGCGATTACAAGGCCGAATGGCGCGACGAAAAGACGGGTAAAAACCAGATCGCGGACGAAGAGACGGCGCGTGCGATCACGGGGCGCGTTAAGGGAAAAACGGGCGTGATCACGCAGGCGCAGCGGGAGAGAAAATCGCAGATCCCGCCGCTTTTATACGACTTGACGGAGCTTCAGCGCGACTGCAACCGCGCGTTCGGGTTCACGGCAAAAAAGACACTTCAGATCGCGCAGGATCTTTACGAAAAAAAGAAGCTCATCACCTATCCGCGAACGGACAGCCGGTACTTGACGGCGGACGTGGCGAAAAAAGTTCGTTCGACGCTGTCGCGCGTGAGCGTGCCGAGCCTGAACGACGCGATCGCCGCCGTTTTGGCGCAGGAAAAACTGCATTTGGGGCGTGCGGTCAACGACGCGCGCGTGAGCGACCATCACGCCATCATCCCGACGGGAACGCGGGCGAATTTTGCGAGCCTTTCGCCGGACGAACAGAAGGTCTATGATCGAATCGTGCGAAGACTCGTGGCCGCGCTCATGCCGCCGTGGCTCTATGACGAGACGACGATCGTGACGGAAGTTTCCTCCGAATCGGCGAAAGACAGCTTTTTCTGCCGCGGGCGCACGACGGCGCAGCCCGGCTGGAAGGCGCTTTACGAGGCGGAAAAGGAGAAAAAGGACGCCGACGCCGCACTGCCGCAGGTCGAGGTCGGGCAGGAGAGAAAGGTACAGAAGGCGTCGATGAAAAAGCGCGAGACGAAGCCGCCCGCGCAGTACACCGAGGCGACGCTTCTGTCCGCGATGGAAAATGCGGGGCGGCAGATCGAGGACGAGGCGCTTCGCGAACAGATGAAGGACTGCGGCCTCGGGACGCCCGCCACGCGCGCGGCGATCATCGAGCGCATTTTGCAGACGGGCTATGCCAAACGCGAGAAAAAATCGATCGTTGCGACGCGCAAGGGAATGCAGCTGATCGACATTCTGCCCGAAAAAATGACGAGCGCCGTCATGACGGGGCAGTGGGAGGCGGCGCTTGCACGCATGGCCTCGGGCGAAGCGGCACAGGCGGAAGAAGCCCCGTTTGCCGACGGCATCAAGGGCTTCGTGCGGTTTATCGTCAAAGAAGCCGAGACGAAAAAAGACGGCGTGGAATTCGAAAAAGCGCCGCCGAAAAAAGGCGCGCGGCAGAAAAAAGCGCCGGTGAGCCTTGGGATATGTCCGCTGTGCGGCAAGGGCGAAGTGCTGGAAAACTCCAAGGCGTTTTACTGTTCCCGCTGGCGCGACGGCTGCAAACTGACGTGGTGGAAAAATGCGTTCGAGCGAAGCGGCGGGCCGCTTTTGACGGAAAAGCTCGTGCGGCTCCTGCTTGAAAAAAAGACGCTGGAGGGCAGCACGGGAACGCTTTTGATCGACGAACATCACAACATTGCCTTCAAAGCGAAGGGATGATCGGAATTTGAAAAACAAGGAGAGAATGTGCGATGCTTGAGATCGTGACCGGAGCGCCGGGCAGCGGAAAGACCGATCTTGTCATGCGCCGCCTTGCAAAAGACAGCGAAGAGGGTCGCCGCGCCGTGCTTTTGACGACGCGGCAGGCGACGCATGCGATGGAACGCCGCCTTGTGCGCGATTACGTCAAAGACGGCCTTTTGCGCATCGAAGTCATGGACGTCGACCGATTCGCGCAGCGCATTTTGGACGAGACGGGCGGCGGCGCGGGGGAGCATATGTCCGCGCTTGGGCGCATGATGGCCATACGCATCGCGGCGGCGGAGTGCGCGCCAAATCTTTTGCTGTATCGTCAGTCGATGGCGCAGCCGGGTTTTTGCGCGCGATTGAGCGCGCAGCTTGACGCGCTTTCCCGCTGGCAGGTGTCGCCGCAGGATCTGGACGCCGCGGCGGCGAGGGTGACCGATTTGCAGCTTCGGCGGAAACTGTCGGACATCGCGCGCATCGCCGAGGCGTGCGCGGCGTATTTTGAAGGACACGACTGCGCGGCGTTCGACCCTCTGACGCTCGCGGCGCAGCGCGTCGGTCAGCTTCCTTGGATCGGGGAATGCGCGTTTTATCTGGACGGTCTGCAAAGCGAGGACACGGCGACCCGCGCGCTTTTGTCGGAAGTTATGCGCCATTGCGCCGGGATGCTCGTGACCGTGCCGATCGACGCATCGCACGAACAGCAGTCGCGCTTCGACGCGCCGCGCGCGGCCATGGCACTGTATGAAGCCATGGCGCGCGAATGCGGCGTTCCCGTCAAAAAGACGGCGCTTTGTCCGCACGATGCGCGCCCCGCGGCGCTTTGCCATTTAAGAGACAACCTGTTCGTCTATCCCGGGCGCAGCTTTTCGGACGAAGCGCCCGAGATCCGTCTTGTCACGGCGCAGGACGCGCGGCGCGAGGCGGATCAAACGGCGAACGAGATCCTGTCGCTGTGCCGCGAAAAAAAGCTGCGCTATCGGGATATCACCGTCCTTTGCGCGGATGAAGAAAGCGGCTTTATCCAAATGCGCCGCGCGTTTGAACGCTGCGGCATTTCGGCGTTTTACGACACGCGCCGCGGGATTTCTGGCAATGCCGCGGCGTCGGTTCTGCAGCAGCTCGTTTCCGTCTGCCGCACGCCGTGGCGGTCGCAGAAACTGCTTGCGATCTATAAAAGCGGCTTGACGGACAGCTTTTCGTTTGCCGACGTCTGCCGCCTTGAAAACTTTGTTTTAAAGCGCGGGATCGACGGCCCCGCGCGCTGGATGCGCCCGTGGAAGGGTGAGGACGCCGCGGCGTATGAACCCATGCGGCAGAAGATCGTCGCGGCGTTTTCGCCGTTTTTCTCCAAAATGGAAGGAAACGTGTGCGCGCGCAGCCGCGTCGACGCCATTTTTTCCATGCTCGACACGTTGGGCGTGCGCGAATGCGCCGAACGCGACGTGCGCCGTCTGCAGGATGCGGGCGCGGCGCAGGAAGCGGCGATCATGTCGCAGGTGTGGAAGGTGATCTGCGAAGTATTGGGGCAGATCTCCTACGTTTTGGGCGACGAAACGCTTTCGCTGTTTGATTTCAGCGCGACGATGCAGGAGGGGCTTTTGTCCACGCAGCTCGGGCTGATCCCCACGACGCTCGATCAGGTGACGGTGTCCACGCTGCGCCGCTGGAACGGCGAGGGCGCGAAGGTTGTGTTTTTGACGGGCGCGACGGACGATGCGCTTTGCCCCGAAGGCGCGCAGGACGCGCTGTTTGACGACGCGGACGTGACGAATCTTTTGACGCAGGCGGAATTGTCCGTGGCGCGCGACCCGTCGCTTCGCACGGCGGAATTCAAGGCGCAGCTTTACCGCGCGCTGTGCGCCGCGCAGCAGACGATTGTCGTCAGCCGTCCGCTTTGCACGATGAAGGGCGAACCCGCGGGCGAAGCGCCGCTCGTCGGGCATCTGCGCCGATTGTTCCCGCATTGCGCGCAGGAAGAAAAGCGGGAGTTCCCCTCCGGCGCGCAGGCGGGCTTTTCGGCGTGGACGCGCGGCGTTCGCCGACGGCTCGACGGGCTTGCCGCGCCGCATTGGATCGACGCGGCGGGCGCGTGGTTTAAGGAAAACGACGAATGGCGGCCGAGGGCCGAGCGGGCGGATCGCACGCTTCGCCTTTTAAACGACGAGCGATTGTCCGCGAACGTGGCTTCGGCGCTTTACGCCGCGCCGCTTTCGATGAGCGTTACGCAGCTTGAATCTTACGCCGGATGCCCGTTCCTTCATTTTGCAAAACACGGCCTGCGCGCAAGGCGGCGTGAAGAATTCCGCGCGGGCGCGCGGGACAAGACGGGCAGCCTTCTGCACGACATGCTCTGCATGCTCGGCAAGGATATTTTAAGCGGTGCGGTCGATCTTCACGAGTTTGACGAGGCGGCGAGCGTCGAATGGACGCGCCGCGCGTTCGACGCGCTGGAACAGGAAGAGACGGGATATTACGCGTGGCTCGGGTCGACGGCGTCGGGGCGCGCGATCCGCGAGCGATTGACGGACAACGTCGCGGCGGCGACGCGGAATATGGCGCGCTCGTTAAATCAGAGCGGCTTTTCGCTGAACACGGTGGAGGGAGAACTTCCGCCGACGACGCTGGAACGGGACAAAAAGACGATCTCGCTCGTCGGCCGCGTCGACCGCGTCGACGTGGCGCATTTGGACGGCTTCGATGCAGCGCGCGTGATCGACTATAAATCTTCGCAAAAGGACGCTTCGATCGACCAGATCTATTACGCGCGGCGGCTCCAGCTTGCGGCGTATCTTCTTGCCGTGTGCGAAAATCCGAAGCAGTTCGGATGCGACGCGATCACGCCGGGCGGGATGCTGTATTTTACGATCGGCGACAGGGCGTCGGACGAAGATCAGGCGTTGATGAGCGGCGTGATCAATATACGGGACGAGATCGTCGCGGCGATGGATACCATGCCTGCGACGAAACGCAAATCGCTTCTGGTCAAAAATCTCGGCGCCAAGGCAAACGGACGTTTGCAGGAGACGCAGATGCGGCTTTTGCTGGAATATGTCAAAGACAAGATGACGCGCATCGCGTTCGATGCGGCACAGGGCGACGCGCGCGCCTGCCCGGCCTGGCCCAAGGACGAGCAAAGTCGCGCCTGCGTTTATTGCGACTATGCGGGCGCGTGCGGATTCGACGAACGGGTACGGCCGCTCGGCGTCAATCGCCTGCCTGCTTTGAATCAGGAAAAAGCGCTGGCGGCGATCCAAAAGGCACAAAGCGGCGAAGACGAATCGGAGAAAAGCACGACGGAAGAAGCGACGAAGGAAGCGGAGGTAAAGCCATGAGAACGCCACAGCAGCAGCGCGCAATCGACGCGCGAGGAACGAATCTTCTCGTCAGCGCGGCGGCGGGCGCGGGCAAGACGACGGTTCTGGTCGATCGGATCCTGTCGATGATCCGCGACGACGGCATTCGCCTGTCGCAGATGCTCATTGTGACGTTCACGCGCGACGCGGCGAACGTCATGCGCCGACGTCTGGCGCAGCGCCTGGAAGAGGCAGCGGCCGAGGAGACGGGAGAGCGCGCGGCGTTTTTTGCGCGCGAACTTGACGGTTTGAGCGATGCGGACATCAGCACGATGGACACGTTCTGTCAAAAATTCCTTCGCCGTCATTTCGCCGCGGCGGACATCCCCGCGGATTTTCGAATTGCCGACGATCAGACGATGCAGTCTCTTCGGCGAAGCGCCGCACAGGAGCTTTTGGAAGAGCAGTATCTTGAAAATACGACGGCGTTTCGAACCATTGCCAAAAGCTACGGGACGACCGGCGGCGACGGCGATCTGATCGATCTGCTTTTAAAGGTTTACGATTACAGCCGAAACCAGAGCGATCCGCGGGCGTTTTTGCTCCGCGCGCTGGAGATGTACGATACATGGCAGCCGAAGGACAGGAAACACCCGTGGAATCGGGCGTATCTGCGGCGGATTTCGGACGAGTATATGGTGCTCGAGAAAAAACTGAAGCAGCTCGAACGGGAAGCGGCGCGATACGACGAGACGCAGGATTGCTGTGCGTGCCTTTGCGACGATGCCGCCTGCGTTGCGGCGCGCCTTTCCGCACTTTCGGACGATCCCGCGGCGGTCGCGGCGGCGCCGTCGTTTCGAAGATGGCCGACGTCAAACGGAATGAATCTGAGCGACATGCAAAAGGAAAACCGTAAACGGCTCAATAAAGCACGTGGCTCGATCAATGATAAAATGAGGCAAACGGACACGTCTGTCCTCCGGCTGTTTTCCGAAGAGGCCGTGCAGACGATGGAACGCGCGCGGGATACGGTGCGGGAGATCGTGCGGCTTGTGACGCTTCTTGACGCCAAGCTGTTCGAAATGATGAAAACGAGCGGCAGAGTCGATTTTTCCGCGCTGGAGCACTGCACGATCGCGGCGCTGGAAAACGGCGCGGCACAGGCGGCGCGGGAGAAATATCGCGCGATCTTCTTCGACGAATATCAGGACGCCAACCGCGTGCAGGAGCGCATCGTGCAGCTGATCGCGGGGGAGGGAAATCTGTTTTTCGTTGGCGACGTCAAGCAGAGCATCTATCACTTCCGCTCGGCCGACCCGACGCTGTTTTTGGAAAAATTCAACGAATGGGGCGCGGGAAGAGGCGGCGAGCGCATCGACTTAAACCGAAACTTCCGAAGCATGTGCGGCGTTTTGGACGCGGTCAACAGCGTCTTTTTCCGCATTATGGACGACGAAGCGGAAAGCGGCGGCATTCGATACGACGAGACGCAGGCACTCTACGCGGGCAGCGAGACGCAAAACGGGGGCGCGGCGGCACAATTGCACATTCTCGACGAACCCGCGGCGGACGCGGAGACAAGCGGCGAGGACGCGCTTGCCGAACTTCGAAAAAACGAGGTGCAGGCGCGCTATGTCGCGTCGCTCGTGCGCGATCTTCTGGAAGAAGGCACACTGACGGACCGCAATACGGGGAATGTGCGGCGCGTGGAAAAAAACGATATCGCCATTTTGCTTCGCGCGCCGCGCGGCGCGGCGGAGGACTACGTCTATGCGCTCGAACGAGAGGGGATTGACTGCGTCGCGCAGGCGGATTCCCGCCACTTCGACACGATCGAAGTGCGCGCGCTGCTCGACGTTTTGACGGTGATCGACAATCCGTATCAGGACGTGCCGCTCATCGGTGTGCTGCGTTCGCCGCTGTTTCTGTTCAAACTGGACGATCTTGCGCGCATTCGAATTTTCGCGCCGCGCGCGCGTGCGCCGTTTTTCTACGACACCATGCGGCAATGCGCCGAAGACGGGACGGACGATACGGCGAAGATGTGCCGCGAGGCGCTGGAAAAGATCGAGCACTGGCGGCTCTTATCCCATGCGCTGCCACTGGACGAGCTGCTCGAAGGGATCATGGCGGATACGAACTACGAAGACCTTCTGTCCGTGTCGCCCGTCGGGATGCAGAAGCTCGTCAACATTCGTTTCCTGCTTTCGCGCGTTCGCGAATTGCAGGCGTCGACGTTTGACGGGATCCCACAGTTTCTCGATTACGTCCGCCGCGTCCGCGAGGGAAGCGATGCGGGCGAAGCGCCGTCGAATCTTGCGGCGGACGCCGTGCAGATCCTCTCGATCCATAAGAGCAAGGGTTTGGAATACCCGATCGTGATCCTGCCGCGGCTTGAGAAACAGTTCTATCAGGATACCAAAGCGAAGGTTTTTCTGGACGCGGAACTCGGCGCCGCCGTGAAGGAAACGGGCGCGTCGCCCGAAAAAAGCGTCGCGCAGACGGCGATTTCCTATTCGCAAACCGCGCAGGAACGCGCGGAGGAAATGCGCATTCTGTACGTCGGCATGACGCGCGCCTGCGACCGGCTTTTGATGATCGGTATGAAAAAAGGCGGCGTCGCTTCGTATGAAGACGAGCCGGTCGTGCGCGCGAATTGCTTTTTGGACTGGGTCGCGCCCGCGGCGCTTTCGGAAAACGAGGCGCGTAAAAATGCGGGGCAAAGCGAACTTTGGAAGATCGTTCCCGCGGCGCTTTCGCAGAAAACGCGGCAGACGAGGGAAAAGGAAGCGCCCAAAGCGGCGCTTGCCGTCGATCGGGCGCTTTACGAGAGGATCGACAAGGTCTTTTCCTGGCAGTATCCGTATCGCGAGGACACGCAGGCGCTGTCCAAAACGACGGTCACGGCGCTGAAACTCTACGCGCAGCAGGAACAGGAGGATGCGCTCAAAGTCGACCTGCCGTTGCCCAAACGGCCGCAGGCATATACGCCGTCCGTCGGCATCCGGCGCGGCACGGCGACGCATCTGGCCGTTCAGCATCTTGATTTTTCGGGAGCGCAGAGCCTTTGCGATGTGACGCGGCAGATCGATCGGTTGGAAACCATGCGGTATCTGACGCATGAGGATCGTGCGCTGATCGATGACAATGACGTATATGCGCTTTGCGAAAGCGAACTGGGCGCGCGGCTTGCCGACGCGCAAAAACGCGGCGCGCTTTATCGGGAAACACCGTTCACGTTCGCGCCGCAGGAAGGCGGCGAGACGCTCGTGCAGGGCGCGATCGACGTGTGGTTTTATCGCCCCGACGGGCAGATCGTTCTGATCGATTACAAGACCGATTCCGCGGGACCGGGCGGTGCGGAGGCACTGCTTGCCCATTACCGGCGGCAGCTGGAATGGTACCGCGCGGCGCTGGAAAAGCTGACGGGAAGCCGCGTTGCGGAGGTCTTTCTTTACTCGTTTTCCTGTGCGAAATGGGCGAGGATGGAAGATACGGCGAAGGAATGACGAAATTGTATACAATTTAATAAAATCGGTTCGCCGCACGGGCGACGGAGACGAAAATATTTGCGTTTCCGCCGTCCGTTTTTTTTGCGGAAAAAAGAGCGGATGCAATCGGTATGCGGCGACTGCGCCGTTGTATGTCGCCTTCGAATCGGGCGAATGTGTCGGGCGGGTGAACGAAATGTGAGAAAGCTGTGCCCGAACGGTGCGCGAAAACGGGTGAAACGAAATTTATTTGAGAATTTTTAACGAATTGATTCCAAATCGATGAAATATCTAACAAATCGGTCTCAAATGATGTATAATGATCTTGAGTATAAAATTCTGCCGACGGATTCGAGGGCAGAAGGAGGGCAATCATGAGCAACGCACGCATTACATATCTGTATCACAGCGGCTTTGTGGTCGAGACCCAGAACCATTTCATGGTTTTTGATTATTATCTTGATGATGTGGACGCCGGCAAAAAGCGCGGCATCGACGCGGGGGTGATCTCTCTTTCGGATCTTCCCAAAAACAAAAAGATCACGGTCTTCGTGTCGCACAACCACGGCGACCACTTTAACCCCGTCATCTTCAAATGGAAGAAAGACCGCGGCAACATCGATTACGTCATCTCTTCCGACGTGAAGACGCGCGCCAAGGCGGTGCGCATGTCGCCCTACGAGCATGTGGACGTAAGCGGCCTTTCCGTTGACACCTACGGCTCGACCGACGCGGGCGTGTCCTTCGCGGTCATCGCCGACGGGATCAGCATTTTCCACGCGGGCGACTTCAATCTCTGGCACTGGATCGAGGAATCCACGCCCGAAGAGGTCAAGTTCGCAAAGCGCGCGTTCCTTCGTGAAATGGAAAATTTGAAGGATCTGCATTTTGATGTCGCCTTTTTCCCCGTCGACCCGCGCATGGGGCGCGGATACGATGCGGGTGCGGCGCATTTTTCGCGCACGATGCATCCGTCGCTGATCGTGCCGATGCACTTCGGAAAACAGATCGAGACGGGCGAAGCGTTCCGCCGCAAGATGGAATCTTCGGGTCAGCTTTGCTGGGCGCCGCAGGAGCGCGGCGACTACTGCGACTTCGATCCGTCACAGATGTAAGAATTAAAAAACAGAAACAAAACGTATTTGCGCCGCCGCGGCATAGAAAAAACGGGCGGGCAATGATCGGGGGAGAATTTCGATGCAGTTTAAAATCGACCATGTGAATTTCAACGTGACCGACCTTGCGCGTTCGGAAGCGTTTTATGAAGAAGCGTTCGGGATGCGCGAGATCCGCCGAAAGACGGCGCAGGACGATTCGTTCATCATTGCCTTTTTGTCCGACGGCGTGGGCGAGACCTGCCTTGAGTTGACGTATCTTCGCGACAAGGAAGGCCCCTATGAGCTCGGCGACAACGAGACGCATCTTGCCGTGTGCGCGGAGGATTTCGACGCGGCGCATGAAAAACATAAGAAGATGGGCTGCATCTGCTATGAAAACGAAGGCATGGGGATCTATTTTGTGGAGGATCCGGACGGTTACTGGATCGAAGTGATCCCGAAAAAATAAGTCCTCGGTTTCTGTTTTTTTGAAACGGAGGAACATTCGGAGGAACAGTTCATTGAAAAAAACGCCATCCGTGATGGTATGCGTTACGACACAGCGCGCCTGCGAACGGTTGATCGAGGCGGGGGCCAAAGCGGCGGAGCCGTCGAATTCGCCGCTGCATGTGGTTCACGTCGCGGGAAGTCATCAGCACTTCTTTAATATGGAAGACGAGGGCGCGGCGCTGGAATATCTTTTCGCCGCCAGCAAACGGCGCGGCGCGGACATGGCCGTCATCAAAAGCGAGGACGTCGCCAAAACGCTTGCGGACTACGCCCGCGAGAACGATGCCAGACTGATCATTTTCGGCCAGTCGAACGAGGTGGACGGCGAGGGCGGCGTGATCGCCCGCGTCCGTCAACTTCTGGACGACACGGGCGTGTCCATCGCCGTGCAGACCAAAAGCGGGACGCCGTAACGCATCCGTCAAACAAAGTGAAAACGTACCTGCCGAGGCGTGCGGTTTTCCGCGCGCCTTTGTCATGAAAAAACGAAAAAAGACGCTCCTCGGCGCGGCAGTCGGAAAATCGGTTGACACGGCTTTTGCGCCTGACGTATAATCACACGGGCAACCGGCATATTCACGCTATGGAAAAAGAGATTAAAAAAGATTAAAAAGGAAAGAAAATAAGGAAAGAAAATATGGAAGCATTTTTTCTGCACCTGGCGCAGATCGGCTGCGCGAAGGAGATCGTCGTGTTTTTGTCTTCGTTGTTTCCGATTTGGGAACTGAAAGGCGCGATCATTTTGGGGCAGGCCTGGGGGCTTTCACCGTGGGTGAGCTACGCGCTGTCGCTGGCAGGTTCGAGCCTGTCGGCGGTGATCCTGCTGCTGTTCCTGCGGCCCGTGATCCGCTGGATGTACAAAACGCGCGCGCTGTGCCGCTTTGCCGCGTGGCTGGAACGCCGCGGCGAGAAAAAGAGCGACAGCGTGACCAAATATGAGACGTTCGGCCTGTTTTTGTTCGTGGCGGTGCCGCTGCCGACGACGGGCGTGTGGACGGGGTCTTTGATCGCGGCGGTGCTGGAAATGCCGCTGAAGCGTTCGATCCCGGCGGTGCTGATCGGAAACGTGATCGCGGGGCTTGCGATCATGCTGATCTACGGCGTGCTGACGCTGTGAGCGATTGTCGAAAGTAAAAATGGAGGGTTCGATCAATGAGTGAAAAAATTCTGTTTTCCAGTGAATCGGTGACGGAAGGTCATCCGGATAAAGTTTGCGACCAGATTTCCGACGCGGTGCTTGACGCGATGCTTGCGCAGGATCCCAATGCGCGCGTGGCGTGCGAGACCTGCGCGACGACGGGCGTCGTGTTCGTCATGGGCGAGATCACGACGGCGGGGTATGTCGATATTCCCGGCATCGTGCGAAAGACCGTCTGCCGCATCGGATACGACAGTGTCGAGACCGGTTTTGACGGCAACACCTGCGCCGTTTTGACGGCGATCAACGAGCAAAGCGGCGACATCGCAATGGGCGTCGACCGCGCGCTCGAGACGCGCCGGGACGGCGACAAGGCCGACATCGGCGCGGGCGACCAGGGCATGATGTTCGGCTACGCCTGCGATCAGACGGAGGCCCTCATGCCGCTTCCGATCATGCTGGCGCACGACCTTTCCCGCCGCCTGGCGGATCGCCGCCGCGACGGTTCCATGCCATATCTTCTTCCCGACGGTAAGGGCATGGTGACGGTGGAGTACGAGGGCGACCGCCCCGTGCGCGTGGACTCGATCGTCGTTTCCGCGCAGCATCGTCCCGACGTCTCGATGGACGAGCTGACCGCGGGCATTCGAAAGAACATCATCATGGCGGGCGACGTGGCCGAGTGGATGGACGACAACACCCGCATTCTGATCAACCCGACGGGGCGCTTCTGCGTGGGCGGCCCCACGGGCGACTCGGGCCTGACCGGCCGCAAGCTCATCGTCGACACCTACGGCGGCTACTGCCGTCACGGCGGCGGCGCGTTCTCCGGCAAGGATCCGACGAAGGTCGACCGCAGCGCGAGTTACGCGGCGCGCTATGTCGCGAAGAACATCGTCGCGGCAGGTCTTGCGACCAAGTGCGAGGTCATGCTGGCCTACGCCATCGGCGTGGCGCATCCGGTGGCCGTGCAGGTCGACTGCTTCGGTACGGAGAAGGTCTCGACCGACCGCCTGTCCGCGGCGGTGCGCAAGGTCTTTGATCTTCGCCCCGCGGCGATCATCGAGACGCTCAACCTTCGCCGCCCGATCTACGAGGCGACGGCGGCTTACGGCCATTTCGGACGCGACATCTTCCCGTGGGAGAAGACAGACCGCGCGGAAAGCCTGCAAAAAGCGCTGTGAGCGAAGAAAAAGACAACAGCATCATCGAGGGCGTGATTACGGCCGTCGTCTATAAAAACGACGACAACGGTTACGCGGTGGTAGAGGTTACGGATGACGACGGCGGCGAGATCACCGCTGTCGGCATCCTTTCTCTGTTTGAGGTGGGGGAACGCGTCTCGATGCGCGGCCGGTATGTCGAGCATCCGACCTACGGGCAGCAGTTCAAGGTCGAGTCCTGCGAGACGATTCTGCCGACGGATCTGGCAGGGATCGAACGTTATCTCGGAAGCGGCCTTGTCAAGGGGATCGGACCTTCCACAGCGAAGGCAATCGTCTATCATTTCGGACGCGACACGCTCGATATCATGATGTATGCGCCGCATCGACTGGAGGAGATCCCCGGCATCGGCGCGGTCAAATGCGCGAAGATCGCCGAATCCTTCCGGGAACAGCAGCAGATGCGCGACACGATGGTCTTTTTGCAGGGGCATGGCGTGTCCCCGCTTTATTCCGTCAAGATTTATAAGCAATACGGCGACGCTTCGAGAAAACTGATCGAAGACAATCCCTATCGTCTGGCGGACGAAATCGAAGGGATCGGTTTTTTGAGCGCCGACCGTATCGGCAGAAGCCTCGGCATCGAGGACGAGGACGACCGCCGCGTGACGGCGGGGCTGAGCTATACGCTCGTGCGGGCGATGGACTACGGCCATGTCTGTCTGCCGCAGGAAAAATTGAAAGAAGACGCCATGCGGCTTTTGAACGTCGGGCAGCAGAGCGTCGAGCGTGCGCTGAGCGTGCTTTTGATCAACGGCGCGCTCGTGCAGCAGCGCGTGGACGATGTGGATTATATCTATCGTCCCGTCATGCTCGAGTCGGAACGCTACACGGCGCGGCGGCTGTGCGAGATCGCGCAGCAGGAGCCGGACGTCGTGCCCGACGCGGACGAGCGCATTGCCCGCGCCGAGGAAAAACTGTCGCTCGATTTGGCGGACGCGCAGCGCGAAGCGGTGCGCCGCGCGCTGACGAGCCCGCTTTGCGTCATCACCGGTGGCCCCGGCACGGGCAAGACGACGATTCTGCGCGCGGTGCTCGAAGTGCTGGAATCGCTGGAACTGGAAGTGCTTCTTGCGGCGCCGACAGGACGCGCGGCCAAGCGGATGCAGGAGGCGACGGGGCGCGAGGCGAGCACGATCCACCGCATGCTCGAATACATGAGCGGCGACGGCGGCGCGGCGAGCTTCAACCGCGACGAGGACTATCCGCTCGATGCCGACGTGGTGATTGTCGACGAGTGTTCGATGGTCGATCTTTTCCTGATGAACCGACTGCTTCGCGCGCTGCCGCAGGGCGCGCGGCTGATTCTGGTCGGCGACCGCGATCAGCTGCCGAGCGTCGGGCCGGGCAATGTTCTGCGCGACGTGATCGATTCCCAAATCGCGGATTGCACGATGCTCACGCAGATCTTCCGTCAGGCGCAGGAAAGTCTGATCGTCGTCAACGCGCACAGAATCAACGACGGGGAGTATCCCGAACTGTTCAACCGCAAATCCGACTTCTTTTTCGAGCGGCAGCCGAGCGCAACGGCCGCGGCGCAGAGCGTCGTGGAATTATGCCAAAGAAGACTGCCGTCCTTTACGGGGCTCGACGTCTTCGACGGCATTCAGGTCCTGGCGCCGATGAAAAAGGGCGACGCGGGCGTCAATCGATTGAACGCGCTTTTGCAGCAGGCGCTCAATCCCAAGACGCACGACAAGGACGAGCTCGTCGTGGGGCAGAATGTCTTCCGCCGGGGCGACAAGGTCATGCAGGTCAAGAACAACTATCATATCGAATGGACGCGCGGCGACGATTTCGGCGAGGGCGTCTACAACGGCGACATGGGCGTCGTCAGCCGGATCGATCGGGAAGAGCGGTCCTTGTATGTGACGCTCGAGGACGAACGCGAGGTCTGCTACGCCTTCGACGAATGCGATCAGCTTCAAATCGCCTACGCCGTGTCCGTTCATAAATCGCAGGGCAGCGAATATCCCGTCGTCGTCATGCCGATCTGCGGCGGCGCGCCGATGCTGATGACGCGCAACCTCCTTTATACGGCGCTGACCCGCGCAAAAAGGATGGTCGTGCTCGTCGGCAGCGAACGGAGCATTTGTGCCATGGTGGACAACAATCGCATCGACACGCGCTACGGCTGCCTTCGCCAGAGGCTTGCGGCGGGCAATGCGGCGGAATAATTCAATGAAATCGGATCGACGCACGGGTGCGGAAATTTTGGTTTCGCACCCGTGCGTTTTTTGATCGGCGGGAGCGCGAAGTATGCGTTTTCAACTTGACAGAACGGCATCGGTGCGCTATGATAGGGAATGTATTCAAGATGATTGCTTTCGTTCACATGTAATGCGAATTGGCTTGATTGATTTGCAATACATGTGTTTTTGTTTTATCGGAAGGATACAAATTTAAAATGGAGGTACCAAAAGATGAATACTGGTACGGTCAAATGGTTCAACAACGAAAAAGGTTATGGCTTCATTGCCAACGACAACGGCGGCGATGACGTTTTCGTTCATTTCTCCGCGATCGTCGCGGACGGCTTCAAGACGCTTGCCGAGGGCCAGAAGGTCACCTTCGACGTCGAACCCGATCCCAAGAACAGCCGCAAGCTGCGCGCCGTGAACGTCCGCGTTGCGTAATTGCAATTAAAAAAGTCAAAACAAAAAGAAGCGACTGCCCGTCTTGACGACCGGCGGCCGCTTTTTTATAATTTTCAAAAAACGACGGAACATGACGGAAGGAGGGGAAACGGATGACGGGTCTGTTTCGTGCGATCGCGGACACGATCGCACCGCCCGATCTGACGTGCGCGGTCTGCGGCGGCGAGCGGGATGTTCTGCGCGGATTCGGCGTCTGCCGCGCGTGCGCCAAGACGCTTCGGCCGCTGAACGAGACCGTCTGCGTTGCGCCGAATGTCGAAGCGATATCCGCGTTCGTCTATGAAGAAAACGCGGCGAAACTCGTGCATGATTTGAAATACGGCGCGAAAGGAGACGCGGCCTATGTGCTCGGCGCGTTTATGGCGGCGCGCTGCGAGGATCTGAAGCGTTCGGATTTCGTCGTCGTTCCCGTTTCCATGCATCCGCGCCGTTATCTTTCGCGCGGGTTCAACCAATCGGTCTATCTTGCGCGGGAGGTCTCGTCGCGGCTTTCTCTTCCCGTCTGCAGCGCGCTTTGCAAGACACGCAACACGCCGCATCAAACGGGATTGGACGCCAAAAGCAGAAGTGAAAATCTTCTTGACAGCTGGCGCGTGAAAGATCGCGCCGCCGAGCGAATCAAAGGTCGTCCCGTGCTTTTGATCGACGACGTTCGCACGACCGGCGCGACGATCCGCACCTGCGCGAAGGCGCTTTTGTCGGCCGGCGCTTCGCGCGTTCTGGCGCTCACCGCGGCGGGAACGCAGAAAGATGCCGAGCGACGTGAAGTTTCCGAAAACGAAGCCTTTTTTCGCGAAAACAATCCAAAGCAAGACAAAAGTTGAAGTTGCTTTTTTGAGGGTGCAAAGGTATAATGAGTCCACTGCATGATTTTCGGGTCTGTGGTTGAAAGTCGATGCCAGACGCAGGCAAAGCGATCCGCGTAAGCAGGCCAAAAGGGCCGGCGATCATGGTGCGTCCTAGAAGTAAGTCCGTCCACGCGCGCGGCGCGTGAGAGAAGCAGTAGTGAGAGGCGAATGCCGGGTAGCGAACCTTCCGGGCGGCGGGTGCGGGGGCAAAGACCAGGTCAGCCGAAAGCCATGCAATAACAGATTTCAAAGGAGAACCAAACATGTACGAAGACAAGACTCTCGTGTGCAGAGACTGCGGCGCGGAATTTGTTTTCACCGCCGGTGAACAGGAATTCTATGCGCAGAAGGGGTTCCAGAACGAGCCCGTCCGCTGCAAGGCCTGCCGCGACGCTCGCAAAAACAGCCGTGCAAACGGCGGCAGCAGCGCTCCGCGCGAGATGCATGAAATCGTCTGTGCCGCCTGCGGCAAGGTCGATCATGTGAGCTTCCTGCCCCGCGACGATCGTCCGGTTTACTGCAAGGCCTGCTATCAGGCGATGCGTGAGTCCTCTCGTTAACGAATCGCTCCTTCAATAACGAGCAAGCGCCCCGCGCTCTTTCGGTCTTTTCGATCGAAGAGGCGGGGCTTTGTTCTTTCTGTTTTTATACGATCTCATGGTATTTGCACGGTGCCCGCAGACAGGAATTTTTTCAAAAATTTTCCGCGCGAAAAAAGGAAGCGGGAGAGATTCGGCGAATAGATACAATAACAAACACGGAAGCGGTGCCCGGCGACAAAGTCGGATGACTGCTTTGCCGGGCGCTTCTAAAGTGAAAGGAGTGACCGTACATGAAGTTTACCATCAGCAGCAAGAACATGACTCTTACGGATAACCTGAGAGATCTGTTTGAGAAAAAAGCGGGCAAGCTGGAGCGCTATCTGCGCCCGGAGACCGAAGTGCTGGTGACGTTCTCACGCGAAGGCGCAAGAGAGTCGATCGAAGTGACGATTCCTTTTGAATGCGGGCTTCTTCGCGCGGAGGAAACAGGGTATGACATTTACACGTCGGTCGACGCAGTGCTGGCGAAGATCGAAAAGCAGATCCGCCGCTATCGCACGCGCCTGGACCGCCGCTTAAAGGAGGACGCTTTTGCGGCAGACGCGCCGCTTTATTTTGAAGCCGACGACGAAGAAGAGGGCGAGGAAGAATACAGGATCGTCCGCACGAAACGCTTCGCCGTCAAGCCCATGGACGCGCACGAGGCCATCGCCCAGATGCAGATGCTGGGCCATAGCTTCTTCGTCTATCTGGATGCAGAGACCGGTGCGGTCAACGTCGTTTATAAACGCCGCGACGGCAATTTCGGTCTGATCGAACCCGAGATCGATTAAATTTTAAAAAAGGCCGCAGCGATAAGGGACGTTTTCCCGGGAAAAACAAATATCGCGGCCGCGGGCCGGGGGCGAAAGCTCCCGGCTTTTCTATGGAATGGCCGGGACTGCAAAAGAAGATAGCAAAAGCGGACGAAACCCGTGAAATCCCGCGCTTTTGCGTTGACAAGCGGGGAAGTCTATGCTATTGTAATATGGTATCTCTGATAAAAGGGAGCAATCTGCCGACGGAGGTGTTTCACAATGCGCGTAAAGGTTACTATGGCCTGCACGGAGTGCAAACAGCGTAATTACGACACGATGAAGAACAAGAAAAATGATCCTGATCGTCTCGAAATGCGCAAGTATTGCCGCTTCTGCAAGACTCACACGCTGCACAGAGAGACTCGCTGAAGATCGAGCCTCTCCATATAAGCAGTTTTGAGGAAGTGAAAAAATGGCAAAAGACGAAAAGAAGGACGCCGTAAAGGCCGCGAAGAAACCCGCCGCCAAGAAAGCGCCCGCGAAGAAAGAGGACGCCAAGGGCGGCCGCCGCGGTCCCATCCGTTACGTCAAGGACGTGTGGCTGGAGCTCAAGAAGGTCACCTGGCCGACGAAGAAAGAGCTTATCAATGCGACGCTCGCTGTCGTGTGCTTCGTCGCGGCGTTTACCCTGATCATCTGGCTGATGGACCTGGCGGTCACGCCCGCGTTCAAATGGCTGGTCGGCTGAGGAGTTGTGATTGAATGAGTGATCGTATCGAATCGACCGAAAAAACGGAACACGACGTGCAGGAACAGACCGTTCCGCAGCAGAACTATCAAAGCGACGCTTCGACGGAATGTCTCTGGTATGTCGTGCACACCTATTCCGGATACGAGAATAAGGTGAAAGCCAATCTGGAGAAGATGGTCGAGAACCGCGGTCTTCAGAATCTGATCCAAGAGGTCAACGTTCCGATGGAGGAGATCGTCGAGATCAAAAACGGCAAGCGCAAGCCCGTGCTTCGCAAGATCTTCCCCAGCTATGTCATGGTCAAGATGGTCATGACGGACGAATCCTGGTACATCGTGCGCAACACGCGCGGCGTGACGGGCTTTGTCGGTCCGGGAAGCAAGCCCGTTCCGCTTTCGGAAGAGGAAGCCAAGGCCATGGGCGCCGAAAAGACAGTTGTTCGCCTTGACTTTGAGGAAGGACAGCGCGTGCGCGTCATGGACGGCCCGCTGGAAGGCTTTATCGGCGTGGTCGAAAATGTCGATCGCGACGAACAGAAAGTGCGCGTCATCGTTTCGATGTTCGGCCGCGAAACGCCGGTCGATCTGGACTTTTTGCAGGCGCAGAAAGTTTCCGACGACGAGTACGAAGACTAAAGTATGTGTCTGCGCATGATTTTCGTGCGCATGTGGGAGGAGCGTCTGCGGCCATTCGCTCCGGGAATAACCACAATCCAATCAGTTCAGGAGGTAATAAAACATGGCCAAGAAAATTACCGGTTACGTAAAATTGCAGGTTCCCGCTGGCAAAGCGACGCCCGCGCCGCCGATCGGCCCTGCCCTCGGTCAGCACGGTCTGAACATCCCCGGCTTCTGCAAGGAGTTCAATGAGCGTACCGCCAAAGACGCGGGTCTGATCATTCCCGTCGTCATCACGGTCTATCAGGACCGTACCTACACCTTCGTCACCAAGACCCCCCCGGCGGCTGTCCTGATCAAAAAGGCCTGCGGCATCGAGAGCGGTTCCGGCGTGCCCAACCGCACGAAGGTCGCCACGATCACCAAGGCTCAGGTCGCTGAGATTGCCAAGACGAAAATGCCCGATCTGAATGCGGTGACCCTCGAGGCCGCCGAGAGCATGATCGCCGGAACGGCGCGTTCCATGGGCGTTACGGTCGTCGACTAAAACGCGGGGAGGTAACGATAAATGAAACACGGCAAGAATTACAACGAGTCTTTGAAACTCTACGACAAATCCGCTCAGTACGATCCCGCCGAAGCGATCGCCCTTGCGCTGCAGAGCGCCAAGGCGAAGTTTGACGAGACGCTCGAGCTTTCCATCCGTCTGGGCGTTGACTCCCGTCACGCCGATCAGCAGGTCCGCGGCACCGTCGTTCTGCCGCACGGCACCGGCAAAACCGTCCGCGTCCTGGTCATCGCCAAGGGCGAGCGCGCTGCCGAGGCTGAGGCTGCCGGTGCGGATTTCGTCGGCGCTGAGGACATGATCGAGAAGATCCAGAAAGAAAACTGGTTCGGTTTCGACGTCTGCGTCACGACTCCCGACATGATGGGTCTGGTCGGCCGTCTGGGCCGCGTCCTCGGCCCGAAGGGCTTGATGCCCAACCCCAAGTCCGGCACCGTTACGATGGACGTCGCCCGCGCGATCGCCGATATCAAAGCCGGTAAGGTCGAGTACCGCGTCGACAAGACAAACATCCTGCACGTGCCGATCGGCAAGGCTTCCTTCGGCCCCGAAAAGCTGACCGAGAACATGAACGTTCTTATGGACGCCGTCGTCAAGGCTCGTCCCGCGGCCGCGAAGGGCACCTATCTTCGCAGCGTCGTGCTTTCTTCCACGATGGGCCCCGGCATCAAGGTCAACGCGCTTCGCTTCACCGCGAAATAAGCTGCCGATTCGTTAAAACTACCGCTTGACAGCAGGCGTTTCGTCTGCTAACATAACACTGTTGCGAATATTGCCATACCGGAGACAGCGGGTGCGAAAGCGTAAATCCCGCCGAGGTATAGGGGCAAACATGAATCTGTGTTTGAACGCCCTTGTGCCTTCCCGGCATGAGGGCGTTATTTGTTTCAAAATTTCAAGGAGGTGAACCCATGGATAAGTTTCCCGCTTCCCATAACTGCGTGAAGAAGTCCGGCCAGGTCGAGAGTATCGTCGATAAGTTCAGCCGTGCGCAGAGCGTCGTTCTGGTCGACTACCGCGGACTTACCGTGGCCGAGGACAACGCGCTTCGTGCGAAGTGCCGCGAGGCAGGCGTTGAGTATCGTGTTCTCAAGAACACGCTGATTAAGCGCGCCTGCGAGGAACTCGGCATCGAGGGCCTGGACGCTTCTCTGGAAGGTCCCACTGCTGTTGCGTTCGGCTATGAGGATCCCATTGCTCCCGCCCGCGTTCTGGACGATTTCTCTTCTTCTTCCAAGAAGACGGAGATCAAGGCCGGCGTCGTCGGCAAACAGGCGATGGATGTTGCCGGCGTCAAGAGACTTGCTTCCCTGCAGAGCCGCGACGCTGTCATCGGCCGTCTGCTCGGCACGCTCAATGCGCCGATCCGCAAGCTCGTGCTTACGCTTAAGCTGGCTTCCGAAAAGGAATCCGCGTAACAAAACCGCATCTTAACCGAAAAAATACGGAGGAATTTCAAAATGACGAAAGCTGAAATCATCGAAGCCATCAAAGAGATGAGCGTTCTGGACCTGGCCGATCTGGTCAACGAGCTTGCCGAGGTTTTCGGTGTGGACCCCAACGCCACCATGGCGGTTGCGGCCGGCCCCGCTGCCGGCGGCGCTGCTGCGGCTGAGGAAGAGAAGACCGAGTTCGACGTGATCCTGGCCGAAGCCGGCGCCGAGAAGATCAAGGTCATCAAGGTCGTCCGCGAGGTCACCGGCCTTGGCCTGAAGGAAGCCAAGGAAGTCGTCGACGGCGCTCCCAAGCCCGTCAAGGAAGGTGTCTCCAAGGAAGATGCCGAGGCTCTCAAGGCCAAGTTCGAAGAAGTCGGCGCGAAAGTCGAGATCAAATAAGACAGTTTCTGTCAAACAAAAAAGGGGAATCCGAAGGGATTCCCCTTTTTTGTTGTTTACAAAGATAGTGTTTTGCAGAAAAACGGGGGAGAGAAGCCTGTTTTCAGAGAAAATAAAAAAACCTTGCGGAAGAATTCCGAAGGTTTTTTGGGCGTATAAACTGCATTACACGGAACGCTGAACGCGGCCGCTACGCAGACAACGCGTGCACACATGCAGCGTGCAGGGCTTGCCGTCGACCACCGCGTGAACGCGCTGGATGTTGGGCTGCCAGATACGGCGGGTCTTGTGATGGGAATGACTGACGTTATTGCCCGACATTTTACCCTTTCCGCATACTTCGCAATAATTGGCCATCGATGCCACCTCCCGGGGGTTTTTTGTTGCTGCAACATTTGATATTATCGCATTTTGTCAAACCGTTGTCAAGGCTTTTTTCTTTCCGCCGAACTGCGAAATTGGTGTGAAACCCCGCTTTTGCGCGGGACTTGATTGCAGATGTAAAATGCGGTATTATGTATTTGTATTATCCTGTTATAAGGAGGAATATCAAATGCCGGCAAGAATACAGAATGAACTTGGCAAGATCACTTTTTCTGATCTGGCTATCGCTTCTTTGGCTGGAATGACGGCGGTCGAATGCTACGGCGTCGTCGGCATGGCTTCCACGAAGGCGACGGACGGACTGAACGAACTGCTCAAAAGAGAGAATCTGGCGCGCGGCGTGAAGGTGACGACGGCCGATGACAGCGTCATGATCGACCTGTATGTGATCGTGGAATACGGCATTTCCATCAACGCGGTCTGCACCAGCGTGCTGGATACGATTAAATACAAGGTGGAAACGCTCATGGGGATTCACGTCTCCAAAATCCACGTCCATGTGCAGAGCGTCCGCGTGTGACGCCGTTCGTTTTACTTCGAAAGGAATCAGGATTTCATGGTTGAAAAGATTAACGCGGCGCTGCTGCGTGATATGTTTGCTGCCGGCGCGGCTTTGCTTGAGGAAAATAAGGCCGGCGTCGATGCAATGAATGTATTTCCCGTCCCCGACGGCGACACGGGCACCAATATGTCCATGACGCTCAATTCCGCGGTCAACGAAATGCGCACCGCGACGGAGGACAGCGTCAAGGCAGTTTCCGCCGCGATGGCCCGCGGCGCGCTTCGCGGCGCGCGCGGCAACTCGGGTGTCATTTCGTCTCAGATCTTCCGCGGTTTCGCAAAGGGTCTTGCGGACGTCGAAGAGGCGGACACCGCCGCGCTTGCCAACGCGTTCCAAACGGGCGTGAAGATGGCGTATAAGGCCGTCATGAAGCCGCGCGAGGGCACGATTTTGACCGTTGCGAAGGCTGCGGCCGATGCTGCCGTGCGCGCTAGCCGCAAGCAGAAGGACCTTTCCGTTTTCATGCAGACGGTGATCGACGCGGCGAACGACATGCTCAACAAAACGCCGGAAATGCTCCCCGTTTTGAAAGAGGCGGGCGTTGTCGACGCGGGCGGCAAGGGTCTTATCATTATTTATACCGGATTTAAGCAGGCGATCGACGGCGGCGGAGAGTTCCATTT
>CAKTSO010000009.1 GCA_934613185.1 uncultured Clostridia bacterium
CCCCAATTCATCATAAACCGGCGCGATTCGAAACAATGCGCGAACAAGCAGCAGAAATTCCGGCGCGATCCGTTCGCAAAGCGCGCGCGCCGCCGACGGTTCCGTCGTTTGCAAAAGCCGTTCCTCCTGCCGCGTCATGTACACGTCCGCAATGGCGCAGAGCATGTCAAGATCGATTCGGTTCATGATTTCCCCTCCCAAACGAGCCCGAAAGCGACGCAGAACGCTTTCGAGGCTTCTTTTGTTTTACGCCTCCATTCTACGACATCGCATGTCCGAAAATCGGGACAGAACCAAACAAAAAAGCTCCGTTTCCGACGATTTTCGCCGAAAACAAAGCTTTTTTGATTCGATCTTATTTCGCGTAGTCGACCGCGCGGGTTTCGCGGATGACGTTGACCTTGATCTGGCCGGGATAGTCGAGCTCGGCCTCGATCTTCTTTGAGATATCGCGCGCAAGCACCACCGCGCCCGCCTCATCGATGATCTCCGGCTTGATGACAATGCGGATCTCGCGGCCCGCCTGAATGGCGAAGGATTTCTCGACGCCGTCGAAGGAGTTCGCGATCTCCTCAAGCTTTTCAAGGCGGCGGATGTAGTTTTCCAGCGTCTCGCGGCGCGCGCCGGGGCGCGCGGCAGAGATGGCGTCCGCCGCCTGCACGAGGACGGCCTCGACCGTCTTGGGCTCCACGTCGCCGTGGTGCGCGGCGATCGCATTGATCACCTGCGGATTTTCGCGGTATTTCTTGGCAAGATCCGCGCCGATCTGGACGTGCGGGCCCTCGACCTCATGGTCGATGGACTTGCCGATGTCGTGCAGAAGACCCGCGCGCTTGGCGAGCGTCACGTCCGCGCCGAGTTCGGCAGCCATGATCCCGGCAAGGTGAGAGACTTCGACGGAATGCTGCAGCACGTTCTGCCCGTAGCTGGTGCGGAACTTCATGCGGCCGAGCAGACGAACGAGCTCATGATGCAGGCCGTGCACGCCGGTCTCGAACACGGCGGAATCGCCGGCCTCGGCGATCTGCGCGTCGACCTCTTTGCGTGCTTTGTTGACCATTTCTTCGATGCTCGCCGGATGAATGCGCCCGTCCATGACGAGGCGTTCCAGCGCGATGCGCGCGACCTCGCGGCGGATGGGATCGAACCCGGAGAGAATGACCGCCTCGGGCGTGTCGTCGATGATCAGATCAATGCCCGTCGCCGTTTCCAGCGCGCGGATATTGCGGCCCTCGCGGCCGATGATGCGGCCCTTCATTTCGTCGTTGGGCAGCGGCACGACGGAAACCGTGCTTTCGGCAACCTGATCGGCGGCGCATTTTTGGATCGCCAAAGAGACGATGTTGCGGGCGCGTTTGTCCGCCTCCTCCTTGGCGCGCATTTCCACGTCGCGGATCAAAACGGCGGCGTCGTGCTTGGCGTCGTTTTCGACGTTCTCGAGCAAAACGGCCTTGGCCTCGTCCACGCTCATGCCGGAAATCTTCTCAAGCTGCGTGAGCTGCTGGGCGTGAAGGGCTTCCGCCTCCTCGCGCATCTGCTGCACCTCGCGCTGCTTCTGAGAGATCCCCTCCTCGCGCGTTTCCAGCTGATCCAGTTTCTTTTCAAGGTTCTCTTCGCGCTGGTTCAGACGGCGCTCCTGAGATTTCAGTTCCCCTCTTCTTTCGCGAAGTTCGCGCTCCTGTTCGCTGCGCAGACGATGTGCTTCGTCCCGCGCCTCCAAAAGCTTTTCCTTCTTCATCGTTTCAGCCTGCGAACGCGCGTCGTCCACGATCCTGCGCGCCGTTTCTTCGGCAGAACCGGTCTTTTTCTCCGCCATTTGAAAGCGGACGAAATAACCGGCGACGACGCCAATGACGAGAACGAAGACCGCGATCAATGCCACGACCCATCCCGCGACGCCGCCTGCGGCTGCTGCCGCAACTGCAAATGTCTGCAAACGATAACACCTCCTGTTTCTGATTTTTCAATGCTTTTTTTCGATCCTTTGGGAGCGGCCCGCACGCCGCGTGACATAAAAAAGGAATCGGCGAATAAACCCGATCCCTTTTTATTGCAAATGCAAAGCACAATGGCTGCATGGGAAGACGTCAAGGCTACTCCACCATGAGTTTACAACCATCCGTGCCGATTGTCAAGATAAACGCCCCTCACTCCTGCGTCTCATCCTCTTTTGCGGAAGCTTCCGGCGCGCTGAGCGAGCCTTCCGTCAGCTCCGCACGGATCTGCTCCTCCAGGCGTGCCGCCACGTCGGGGTGATCGACGAGGAACTGCTTGGCGTTTTCGCGGCCCTGTCCGATGCGTTCTCCTTCATAGGAATACCACGAACCGGATTTGGCGACCAGATCATGATCCGCGCCGATGTCCAGCAGCGATCCTTCGCGCGAGACGCCGTGACCGTAGACAATGTCGAACTCGGCGACTTTGAACGGCGGCGCGAGCTTGTTTTTCACGACCTTGATGCGCGTGCGGTTGCCGACCAGTTCGCCGCCGATTTTGATCGCATCGATGCGGCGCACGTCAAGGCGGATGCTCGCATAAAATTTGAGCGCACGACCGCCGGCGGTCGTCTCGGGGTTGCCGAACATCACGCCGATCTTTTCGCGCAGCTGGTTGATGAAAATGACGATCGTCTTGGATTTCGCGACCGTGCCGGAAAGCTTGCGCAGCGCCTGCGACATCAGTCGCGCCTGAAGGCCGACGTGCGAATCGCCCATGTCGCCTTCCAGTTCCGCCCTGGGAACGAGCGCCGCGACGGAGTCGACGACGATCAGATCGATCGCTCCGCTTCGCGCAAGCGCGTCGGCGATATCGAGCGCCTGCTCGCCGCTGTCGGGCTGAGAGACGTACATTTCGTTGATATCAACGCCGAGGTTCGCCGCGTAAACGGGATCGAGCGCATGCTCCGCGTCGATGAACGCTGCGATGCCGCCCGTCTTCTGCACTTCGGCGACCGCATGCAGTGCGATCGTGGTTTTGCCGGAAGATTCCGGGCCGTAGATCTCGATCACGCGTCCGCGCGGAAATCCGCCGATGCCCAGCGCCATATCCAGCTCCAGACAGCCCGTCGGCACGACGGACACGTTCATGTGCGTGCCGTTTTCACCCAGTTTCATGATCGAACCTTTGCCGAACTGTTTTTCGATCTGCCCCAGCGCGATCTCCAACGCTTTTTCCTTGTCCTTTGCAACCGTCACGCGGGTATCCGTCGATTTTTCCTTCGCCATTATTGCTCCTCCGTTTTCATCAGTGCGCGGCGGATCGTATCCAGCGCGTTGAGCATGGAAAGCTGCCGCACACGCGCACGTTCGCCGTCAAAAATATATTCCCGGCTCGTCACGCCGGTCTCGTCGCAGAATCCGATATACACAAGCCCCACGGGCTTTTCGCTCGTCCCGCCGCCGGGGCCTGCGATCCCCGTGACCGACAGCGTCATGTCCGCGCCGCTTTCCCTTCGAAGCCCCGCCGCCATTTCACGCGCCGTTTCATGGCTGACCGCGCCGTGACGGGCGAGCGTCTCCTCTTTTACGCCGAGCACGCGCATTTTCGCCGCGTTGGAATACGTCACATGGCTCTCCAGAAGGCATTCGGAAATGCCCGGGAACGCCACGAGGCTCGAGGCGATCATCCCGCCGGTGCAGGATTCGGCCAGCGCAATCGTCTTTTTCTTCTGCATCAAAAGCCGCGCGACGCATTCGTCAAGGTCCGTCTCCCCCTCGGCGTAGACAAGATCGCCCAGGCGCGCATAAATTTCCCGCGCGACGGGATCGATCAGCGCATTCGCCGCTTTTTCCGACGCGGCCTTGGCGCTGATTCGCACATGCGCCTGCCCGAAGCCGACGTAGATGCCGATCGTCGGATTCGTCTGCGTCGTCAGAAGATCGCGCAGTTTTTCCTCCAGCGCAGGCTCGCCGATGCCGAACGTGCGAAGCACGCGGGAGTGAATCGTCGCCGCACCGGGAAGATTTTTAAGATAAGGACGCACGCTTTTCAAAAACATCTCGCGCATTTCGTGCGGCGGGCCGGGCATGGTGACGATGACCTTTCCGTCCTTTTGCATCGCGCAGCCGGGCGCCGTGCCGCAGGTGTTGTAAAACACCGCCGCGTTTTCGGGAACAAGTGCCTGCTTCAAAGCGTTCGGCGGCATCCGCTGCCCCGTTTTTTCGTACCGGGCGCGAATCTCCCTCGCCGCGCGTTCGTCCTCGTGCAGCGAAAGACCGAGGCTCTGTGCCGCGCAGGCGCACGTCAAATCGTCCATCGTCGGCCCGAGCCCGCCCGTGACAAGCACGATATCCGCCCGCGACAGCGCCAGACGGAACGTCTCCAAAAGCCGCGCGGGGTTATCCCCGACGGTGCTTTCGAAATAGACGTCGATCCCCATTTCGCTCAGCCGGCGCGCCAGGAACTGCGCGTTCGTGTCGACGATGTCGCCCAAAAGGATCTCCGTGCCGACGGAGAGAATCTCCGCTTTCATCGCACGCCCTCCATCAGGACTTCGCGGTTTTTCATGATATAATCCGCACACGACCAGACCGTCATGACGGCGGACAGTGCAAACAGGACGCAAAACGCGCCGTACATAAACGCGGGCGCAGCGAAAAAGTGCAGGATATAAGCCGTCAGCGCCACGTCCTGCAAAACCGTCTTGATCTTGCCGAGCCAACCGGCGGCGATGACCTTGCCGCCCTGCGTCGCCGCGACGAGTCGGAACGCGGAGATGACAAATTCACGCGCCGCCGTCAGAATCGTGCCGAGCGTCACCCACCAGATCGCACAATCCGCCGCGATCCAGATCATGACGGAGACGACGAGAAGTTTATCCGCCACGGGATCGATGAACTTGCCGAAATTGGTCACCGCGTCGTATTTTCGCGCGATATGCCCGTCGAGCGAATCCGTCGCGGCGCTTAAAACGAACAGCACCGCCGCCAGAATATACTGCGCGGACGATTTTCCCGGCAGCATCAGCGCGCAAAGCACGACCGGCACGCTCAAAATGCGCGCCATGGACAGAATATTGGGCAGTTTCTTGATCGTTTCGATTTTCATTCCAGTTCTCCAATCAGATCATAAGCCATTGCGTCCGTAAGGCGCGCGGCAAGCGTCATGCCGACGATGGGGTCGGGATCCTCGGGCGCAAGCGGCAAAAGGATCGAACCGTCCACCTCGGGCACTTCATACTGCGAACGCGTGTAGATCACGCCCTCGTTTCGATCAAACGAATCGACGACGACCGTTTCCTCGCCGCCCGTTTTCGCGCGGGCGATGTTGTTGGAAAGGGAAATTTCCTGCTGAAGCGCCATGATCTCGTCCAGTCGGCGCTGTTTTTCGTCCTCGTCGATCTGGCCGTCCATCTTCTCGGCCGCCGTCCCCTCTTCGGGGCAGAACGCGAACGCGCCCAGTCGATCGAAGCGCCATTTGCGCATGAAATCGAGCAGTTCTTCGTGTTCTTCGAGCGTCTCGCTCGGGAAGCCCGTCATGAGCGTCGTCCGCACGGCGATGCGCACCGGCTGCGCGGCGAGCTTTTCCAAAAGCGCTTCGATCTGCGCACGCGTGACGTGACGGTTCATCTTCTTCAAGATGCGGTCATTGCAATGCTGAAGCGGAATGTCCACATACTTGCAGACGTGTTCCTCCTCGACCATCGCGGCGATCATTTCGTCCGTCAGCATTTCGGGATACGCGTAGAGGAAACGCACCCACTCCACGCCCTCGACGTGCGCCGCCGCGCGAAGAAGCTCGGCGAGGCCGCCGCGTTTCGTGTCGCTGCCGTAGCGCGTCGTGTCCTGCGCCACCAAGATGATCTCGCGCACGCCCTGCGCGGCAAGGTCGCGAATTTCGCAGAGGATATCTTCCGTTTCACGACTGCGGTAGCGGCCGCGGATCAGCGGGATCGCACAGTAGCTGCAAAAATTGTTGCAGCCGTCGGCGATGCGGACGTATGCGTAATGCGGCGCGCCCGTATGCACGCGACGTCCGCTTTCGTAGGCACGAAGCGGCTCGTTCCGATAAACGGCGCGGGTGGTGAAATCCTTTGCATATCGGACGATCCGCTCGCACTGATCGATGCCGACAACCAGATCGATCTCCTCCATCTGGTCGTACAACTCCTGCGAATAGCGCTGCGCAAGGCAGCCGGTGGCGACCAAAAGCGCGCCGGGCTTTTTCTGCTGCGCCATTTCCAAAAGCGTGTCGATCGCCTCCTGCTTGGCCGCCTCGATAAAGCCGCAGGTATTGACGACGATGACGTCCGCCTCGGCGGGCTCGTCCGTCAGATCCCATCCCTCCTGCGAAAACGCGTAGAGGATCTTCTCGGAATCGACGAGATTCTTGCTGCATCCCAGCGAAATAAGGTGCAATTTCTTCATATTGTTCGGTTTCCTGTTCGTTTTCCTTTTCGGTCCGGATCACTTGCCGTCCGACGGCATGCCCCATTTGTCGCCCGCCATCGTGCGCCACGCCTCGGGCGTGAGCAGAACTTTGCGCGGCTTGCTCCCCTCGGACGCGCCGACGACACCCATTTTCTCCATCGTATCGACCAGATGCCCCGCGCGCGCATAGCCCACGCGAAGTTTTCTCTGGATAAGCGAAATGGAGGCCTGGCCGCTTGTGACCACGATGTCGATCGCCTCGGACAAAAGCGGATCCTCCGCAGGCGCGCCGTCTTCGTCGCCGCCCTGCTTGTCCTGCGCGGCGGAAGCACTCGTCTCCAGTGCGCCGATGACTTTTTCGTCGTATTCCGGCGTGCCGCCCTGCGCTTTGACAAATTCGATCACGCGATCGCGGTCGGCATCCTGCACATACGCGCCCTGCACGCGAAGGGGCTTGAGCATCCCCGTGGGGCTGTAGAGCATGTCGCCGTTGCCCAGAAGGCGTTCCGCGCCCGCGGAGTCGATAATCGTGCGCGAGTCGACCTGCGATGAGACGGTCAGCGCGATGCGCGAGGGGATGTTCGCCTTGATGACGCCGGTGACGACGTCGACGGACGGACGCTGTGTGGCGATGACAAGATAAATGCCCGCCGCGCGCGCCATCTGCGCCAGGCGCATGATGCTGTTTTCGACCTCTTTGGATGCAACCATCATGAGGTCGGCCAGCTCGTCGATGAAGATGACGATCTGATACATCTGCTCGACATCAGGTTGATCCTTCATTTTTTCGTTATAGCGGAACATGTTGTTCACGCCGTTTTCGGAGAACAGACGATAGCGGTTCTCCATCTCCGTGACCGCCCAGTTGAGCGCGCCGGCCGCCTTTCTGGGATCGGTCACGACGGGGATCAGCAGATGCGGTATGCCGTTATACATCGAAAACTCGACCTTTTTGGGGTCGATCAAAATCAGGCGCGCCTGTTCGGGCGAGGATTTATAGAGAATGCTCAGGAGCATCGAATGAATGCAGACGCTCTTGCCCATGCCGGTCGCGCCCGCGACGAGCAGATGCGGCATTTTGGCGATGTCGCCCACGACGACGTTGCCGCTGACGTCGCGGCCGAGCGCGAACGTCAGGTTCGACGGCGCGTTTTTGAACTTGTCGCTTTCGATGATCTCGCGAAGCGTGACGAGCGTCGTCTTTTCGTTGGGAAGCTCGATGCCGACGGCGGCCTTGCCGGGGATCGGCGCTTCCATGCGGATGCCCATGCTCGCCATGCCCAGGGCGATGTCGTCGGTCAGCCCGGCGATCCTGGCGATCTTGACGCCCGCTGCGGGCTGCAGTTCATAGCGTGTGACGGCCGGTCCCTGGCTGATGTTGACCACGCGCGCCTCGACACCGAAGCTCTTCAAAATCTCTTCCAGACGACGCGCCTTCGCCCGCGCGTCCGCCATGGACGCGGCGCGGTTGACGTTCGCGTTCTTCGGCGGCGACAGATAGTCGATCGGCGGGAACTGATATTTTTTCGGCGGCGCGGCCTGGCGCATCCGCTCCTGTTCGATGTTGTCCTCGGGGATGCCGCCCTCTTCTCCTTCTCCCGAAAATGCGATCGGCTCCCGGTTGACGCCGGGCGCCTTTTTGCGCGACGCGGACGGCGGAGCGGAAACGACCTCCGCCTCGACGAAGGGGACTTCATCGTGCTGCGCAACGGACTCGTTCCGCGTCATGCCGTCCGATTCCCGCGCACGGTCGATCGTGCCGATCGGAAGACGCGGGCGATTGTCCGCGCGGCGTTTTTTTCTGCGGCGCGCACTTGAAAAATCGTCCTCGCCGAGGGGCGACAAATCGTCGGACACGTCCCGCGCGTTGGCAAGACGTTCGTTGTAAAGGCGCACGTTCGTCGCGCGTTCTCGATGCTCCACGACCTGCTGGCGGACAGTGTTGGAGACCTCTTCCCCCGTGCGCTTCAGCGACAGATTCGTCACGATCAGCGCGCAGATCAAAAGCCCCGCAGCGAACAGAATGCTCGCCCCGACGCTGCCGATCAGGCGTTTGACGGGATAGACGACGAGACCCGCAAACGCGCCGCCGCCAAGATGCGCACTCTTCCCGTACAAAAACGTGTTGACGAGAAATTCGCCGTAGCGCTCGGAATTGATCTTCTTCAAAAAGATCATATTCAAAAGGCAGAGAATAAAGAATACGCCGACGACGCAGCCCGCGACCTTCCCCTTCTTTAACCCCCGCGCGCGCTGCGCGATGCAGCCGACGCCGAGCGCGACAAGCGCCGGCCCCAGCGCATACGCCGCAAGGCCGAACGTGCCGAAGATCAAATGCTGCAAAAGCTGCCCCGCCTTGCCGATCCAGTGCGACGGCGACGGCGAGATCACGCACACGAACAAAAACAGGCCCAGTGCGATCCAGCACACGCCCGCAATCTCGCTTTTTTTATCGGACGATCCCGACGAAGACGGCATCTGTTTGACCCGCGTCACCTTCACGGAACCCTTTTTTCCAGCCATAAGCCGCCCCTCCCGTTTGATTTATGAGATACCATACCATTGTTATTATACCTTCAAATAAAGCCTCGCGCAATCGCTTTCGTACAGGAACCGCCCGTCACCGCGCGGCATACCCTGAAAACAGAAGCATCGAACAATCGGGAGGGACAGCCAATGAATCTTCACGGCAAAACGGTCGGCATGGGCATGACGGCGGCCTACGCGGCGCTGCCCGCGGCGCTCGACGCGATGGATGCGCTGTGCGCGGCGGGCGCGGACGTCGTCCCCGTTTTTTCCTATCATTTAAACGAGATCCCGGCGCCGAAATCATTGGGCTGCAACGTCAATGCCTGCGTGCGGCGGCTTTGCGGCCGCTCCCCCGTCGTTCGATCGGAAGAGGCGCAGCGCGCGGCGGAGTCGTTCGACCTTCTTTTCCTCTGCCCGGCGACGCTCGAGACGATGGCGCGTCTTTGCCGTGGCAGCGCCGCTTCCCCTCCGCTCGCCGCCGCGCGGGTCGTGTTGTCGCGCGAACGCCCCGTTCTGATCGCCCCGTTCGTGCAAAACGACGTCCCCGGCGCGCTCTGCCATATAGGAAGGCTTCTTTTGCGAAAGCATGTCTTTTTCGTCCCGTTTTGTCAGGACGGCTCCGCGCCGAGCTTTCCGCATCTTTTCGCGCGGGCGGATCTTGTTTCGGAATCCGTCGCCGCGGCGCTCGTGCAAAAGCAGCTCCAGCCCGTCCTGCGGCAGCGTCGAGAACCGTTTTGACAATAAGAAAAAACATGGCGATCGCCATGTTTTTTCGCTTCGATCGATCTTCTTTTTTACGATCCGCATGCAGATAAGCAACGTCGCCGCGACTGCGATCGTGAACATTCCCGATATCGCAATGGAAAGATCCCGCGGCGCGGACGTCATCGCGTACAGATCCCGCCAAAGCCGGTAGTTAAAGATTTGATAAAGGCTCGTGCCGAGAAAGACGCCGATCACGCACCGCAGCGCCGTTTTCAGCGCGGCGTAAAGCTTCATCGCCTGTGATTGCTTCCGATTACTCTTTTAAGAATGCGGCCGCGGCCTTCTCCACGCCGTCTTTCGGGCCGATGGCCGCGAGCGCGGGCGGCGCGGCGAAACAGATCTTTGCCGCCGCCATGACGTCGTCCATCGTGACGTTCGCGATCGAGGAAAGCACTTGTTCGGCGGACTTGACTTCGCCCGTCATAAGATAGCTTCTGCCGATGGCCATCATGCGGTTGGAGCTTGACTCGCTACCCAAAATATAGTTGCCGCGAAGCTGGCTTCGGCTGCGCACAAGTTCCGACTCTTCGATCCCGCCGCGCAGAACGTCGTCGATCTGCGCACGGACGATATCGCCGACGGCGTCCGCCTGCTGAAGCGTCATGCCGCCGTAGACGGTGAACGTGCCGCAGTCGACATACTGCGTCGGATACGAATAGACCGAATAGGCAAGGCCGCGCGACTCGCGGATTTCCTGAAACAGGCGCGAGCTCATCCCGCCGCCGAAAATATTGTTGAAAACCATCATGCCGTAGCGATCCGGCGAATCCTGACAGACGCCGCCGAAGCCGAGGCAAATATGAAGCTGCTCCGTCGGGCGCGCAATGGTGCGGTGCCGCGGCGCGGGATCGAACGCGGGGTCGACCGCCGCTTCGCCCGTGCCGTCATACGGCCAGCCGCGCGTCATTTCGTTCAGCTTCCGTTCCACCGCGTCGGCGTCAAAATTGCCCGCCAGCGCGACGACGACGTTTTTCGCGTGATAGCGGCGGCGCATATAGGCGCGGATGCCGTCCTCCGTCATCGCGGAGACACTTTCGCGCGTGCCCAAAATCGGCCGCGCCAGCGGATGCGCGCCGAAATACGCCTCGCTGACCAGATCATGAACGAGATCCTCCGGAGTGTCCTCGACCATGTTGATCTCCTCGATCACGACGCCTTTTTCGCGCTTCATCTCCTCGGAATCGAACTTCGGATCCTGAAGCATGTCCGTCAGAACGTCAAGAACCAGTTCAAGATCGCTGTCCATGCAGCGCGCGTAAAAGCAGGTGTATTCCTTTGCGGTAAACGCGTTGATCTGCCCGCCGATCTCGTCGATCGTCACGGAGATGTCGCGCGCGCTTCGGCGCGACGTGCCCTTGAAGAGCATATGTTCAATAAAATGCGAGACGCCCATTTCGTCGTCCCGCTCGTTGCGCTGGCCGGTGCGCACCCAAAAGCCCACCGTCACCGAATGCAGCGTATCGTTTTTTTCGCCCACAAGACGAATGCCGTTTTCCAGCGTCCGTTCGATCAGCATGGTTTTGCCCTCGCTTTTGATTTTCATTGCCTCCTTATTATAGCACATCGCATGCGGCTTTTTCCTTTTTTCCCTTTTCCTGTCAGCGGATCTCCCGCGCGTCCGCGCTTTTTTGCAGAAGTTCGCCGATGGGCACGACGGACAGCCCCTTTTCTTCCAAAATGTCGAGGATCTGCGGCAGCGCTTTGAGCGTCGCCGCGGTCGGATGGATCAGCAAAATGCCGCCGCGATCCATCTTGTCGCGCACGCGCGATAAAATCAGCTCCACATCCTGATCGCGCCAGTCGATCGTGTCGGCGCTCCACATCACGGGCGTATACCCGAGGTCGCGCGCCGCGCGGATGGTCGTGTCGTTATAATCGCCCGACGGCGGCGCGAAGATCGACATGCCGACGCCCGCCGCGCGGACGACCGCCTCGTGACATTTTCGAATTTCTTCGCAGTTTTCCTCATACGACAGCGTCGAATGCTGCAAATGACGATAGCCGTGGTTGCCGAGTTCCTGCCCGCTTTCGGCGATCCGCCGCGTGAGCGACGCGTTGGCGTCGACGAAGACGCCGCCCATGTTCCATGTGATGCGAGTGTTCCTCTCGCGCAGGATATCGAGCATCGCGGGAATGTACTCCGCGCCCTGATAGACGTTGCACTGGATCGCGCAGTACGGCACGTCCGCGCCCTGATAGACGGGTTTGTCTTTGGATTCGTAAAACACCGCGCGGATCTGCGGCGTCATCGTCGCCGCATACAGCGACAAAACGACCGCGAGGATCATAAAGTTCACCGCGTTTTTCCGAAAAAAACGGCGCAGTCTGCCTGCCATGCCGCTCTCCTTTCCGCCGCGTCCGGCCAATCTTTTTGTAAGATACGTTCACTGACAGCATACGCATTTGCAGGGTAAATTATGTAAAAATAAAAAACAGGCGCGGGATGCAGCCTGTTTCGGCCGGATCCCATGCCTGTTCTTCGTCGATGAAAAACGTCGGTCACTCCGCCCGGGCGGGCGTGTTCCATTCCAGCAGCTTTTCGTTGACCATGTCGAAAAGCATGTTCTCGCGGATCAGATCGAGATCGTAGGTCTTCTCGAATTCCTCGCGGTTGTCGGTATAGCCGTAGCGGGCAAGGTAAGTGTCGATGCGCGCTTCGTACTCCTCGTCCGTCACGCTCATGCCCTCTTTCGCGGCGACTGCACTGTAGAACAGCTTCTGGCAGAGCGTGTCGCGCGCGTAATCGCTCGCGGTCGTCTCGAAATCCTCCATCGTGGAGCCCGCAAGCGCCAGGTAGTCCTCAAGGGAATAGCCGTACTGCTTGGCAAGGTTCGTATAATACGTCTTGAACTCGTTGTAATATGCCTTGCTGTCGGCATCCTTCAAATCGAACGTGCACTGCGCGAGCGCCTGCGTGCGGATGTCCTCGAGGATGGTCTGCGTGGCCTCGCTCTGCTTCTGCGCAAGCATCTGCTCGTAGAGATACTCCTCGAATTCCTCGGTCGTCGTGTAAGTGCCGCTTGTATACTCGTTGACAAACTCGTCGGTGTACTCGGGGCGCACGTCGCGGCAGACATAATGAATCGTGACGTCGAACGTCGCGTCCTTGCCCGCAAGATCGGGATTGTTTTTATAAGGATCGGGGAATGTGACGTCGATCGTCGTCGTTTCGCCGACGGTCTTGCCGATGAGCGAGGACTCGAAACCGTCGATCATCGTCCCGGAGCCGATCGTCAAAGACGCGCCGGTTCCCTTGGAATCGCCGCCTTCAAAGGCGGTGCCGTCCACATAGCCGACATAATCGATCCACAGCGTGTCGCCGTCCTCGACCTTCGTGCCCTTGCGGGAAGAATCCTCCTCCTGCGTCGTCTTGCTGTCAAGAACTTTTTCGACATAGGCGTCGATCTCTTCCTGCGTGACGGTTACGTCCACCGTCTGATAGGTAAAGCCCTTATATTCGCCGAGCGTGATCGAGCTTTTCGCGCCGCAGCCGAACATCACGAGGCACATCAGCGCGGCAAGCGCCGCTCGCATCCATCTTTTTTTCATAGCCTGCTCCTTTTTTCGTTTTGTCCAGATATCATCCTATCGCGCCTTTGTGACCGCCGTGTGACGGAAAAAAGCGCGGCGGAGGGAAGTTTCCGTCCCCACCGCCGCCTTTTTAAAGCACGATATTATTCTTCGTCTTCCTTGAACTCGTCTTCGCCGACGCCGTAATGGATCAGGTTGACGCGGCCCTGCTTGTCGATCTCGTTGACCTTGACAAGAAGCGTATCGCCGATGTTGCAGTAATCCTCGACCTTTTCAAGGCGGCCCTTGGTGAGCTTGGAGATATGCACCATGCCGTCCTTGCCGGGCAGAAGCTCGACGAACGCGCCGAAGGGCATGATCCGAACGACGGTCCCGCGGAACACGTCGCCGACCTTGATCTCGCGGACGATGGACTGGATCTTCTTCTTCGCAGCCTTGGCAGCGTCGCTGTCGGGCGTGGAGATATAAACGCGGCCGTCGTCTTCGATGTCGATCTTCACGCCGGTCTCGGCAATGATCTTGTTGATGGTCTTGCCGCGCGGGCCGACGACCTCGCCGATCTTCTCGGGATTGATCGAGAAGGTGATGATCTTGGGCGCGTAGCGGGAAAGCTCCTCGCGCGGGGCGGGCAGCACTTCGAGCATCTTGTTCAGAATGAACAGACGACCCTCGCGCGCCTGCGCAAGCGCACGGCGCAGAATGCGCTCGTCAATGCCCTTGATCTTGATATCCATCTGGATCGCCGTGATGCCGTGCTCGGTACCGGCGACTTTGAAGTCCATGTCGCCAAGGAAGTCTTCCAGACCCTGAATATCGGTCATGATCGCGATATTGCCGTTGGAATCGTCCTTGATCAGACCCATCGCAACGCCGGCCACGGGCGCCTTGATCGGCACGCCGGCATCCATCAGCGCCAGCGTCGAACCGCAGACGCTCGCCATGGAGGTCGAGCCGTTGGAAGAGATCGCCTCGGAGACGACGCGGATCGCATAGGGGAACTCGTCCTCGCCGGGGATCATCGGCTCGAGCGCGCGCTCGGCCAGCGCGCCGTGACCGATCTCGCGGCGGCCGGGTCCGCGCATGGGGCGCGTCTCGCCGGTGGAGTAAGAGGGCATGTTATAGTGATGCATATAGCGCTTCTGATCGTCGCTGGTGATGCCGTCCAAAATCTGGACTTCGCCCATCGCGCCGAGGGTGGCGATGCTCATGACCTGCGTCTGGCCGCGGGTGAAGACCGCGGAACCGTGCGGACGCGGCAGAATGCCGACTTCGCACCAGATGGGGCGGATCTCCGTCATCGCACGGCCGTCGGGACGAATGCCGTGGTTGATGATCTTGTCGCGGACGATCTCCTTGGTAATGCCGTAGACGATGTCGCTGATGTCCTTTTCGCTGTCGGGATATTCCTCGGCGAAATGCTCGATGACCTCGGCTTCCATCTCGTTGCTGCGGCGGGTGCGCTCGTCACGGTCGAACGTGTCAAGGCTCCAGCGAACCTTCTCGGTCGCGTATTCGCGGACAAGGCGCTCGAACTCGGCGTCGGGCTTATGCGGCTCGAACGCGAGCTTCTCCACGCCGACTTTCTCCTGAATGTCGCTGATGAAGGCGACGATGCGCTTGATCTCCTCATGCGCCTTCAAAATCGCCTGAAGCATCGTCTCTTCGCTGACTTCATGCGCGCCGGCCTCGACCATCATGACGGCGTCCTTCGTGCCGGAGACGACAAGGTGCAGATCGCTTCTGGAGCGCTGCTCCTCGGAGGGGTTGATGACGATCTCGCCGTCGACCAGGCCGACCAGAACGGAACCCGTCGGACCCATAAAGGGCAGGTTGGAAATGGACAGCGCCGCGGAAGAACCGATCATGGCGAGCACGTCGGTGGGCACGTCGTTGTCGACGGACAAAACCGTGGCGACGATCTGCACGTCGTTGCGGAAGGTCTTCGGGAACAGCGGACGGATGGGGCGGTCGATCAGGCGGCAGGACAGGATCGCACGCTCGCTGGGGCGACCCTCGCGCTTGATAAAGCCGCCGGGGATCTTGCCCGCAGCGTAGAGTTTTTCTTCGTATTCAACGCTCAAAGGGAAAAAGTCGATCCCCTCGCGCGGCTTTTTGGAACCGGTCGCGCAGACCAGGACATAGCTTTCGCCCATGTGCACAAGCACGGAGCCGCCAGCCTGCCCGGCGTATTTGCCCGTCTCGATGACGAGCTGCCGGCCTGCCAGTTCCATCTGGAAAACCTGATGCATGTTCTTCTCCTTACAATATTGGCGATCACGCCATTCGATTCTCGTTTGGTACCAATTTTCTTTCGTGTCAATGAAAAACAAGAGCGGCAAGCGCGCTTGCCGCCCATGTTTGAGCGTTATTTACGCAGACCAAGCTCCGCGATCAGGGCGCGGTAGCGCTCGATGTCCTTCTTTTTGAGATAGTTGAGCATGCCGCGGCGCTGACCGACCATCTTCAAAAGGCCGCGACGGGAATGATGATCCTTCTTGTGGACCTTGAGATGCTCGTTCAGATGGTTGATGCGCTGCGTCAAAAGCGCGATCTGAACCTCGGGCGAGCCGGTGTCGCCCTCGTGGGTTTTGTACTGTTCGATGACCTGTTCCTTCCAATTGGCTTCCATGTTGAGAAACCCTCCTTGATAGAAAATTAGAAACCCCGCAAGCATCGTCGTGCGTCAAAATTCACGGCGCGAAACCCGCCGTCAAGGCGACGCGCACGACAGCGCAGACGGTTTTTTTGTAAAACATGCGGCAAACGCGCACGTTTAACTCAAATATTATAGCACGCTCTTTTGCTCGATGCAATCTTTTTACGCCTTTGCACCCGACTGCGCCTCAAAATAAGCGCGCGCCGCGGCAACGTCGGCGTCGATCTGCGCGGAAAGCTGCGCGAACGTGCCGAATTTCTTCTCCGGTCGGATCATCTGCAAAAGCTCCACGCGGACGTGCTGATCGTAGCAGTCGCCGGAAAAATCGAGGATATGCGTCTCGATCACGGGCATTTGCAGCGCGTCGACCGTCGGATGCACGCCGATATTCGTCACCGCCGGCATCATCTCGCCTTCCTGAATGCTGATGCGGGAGACGTACACGCCGTTGGCGGGCACGAGCATGCCCGGTGTCGGCGACAGGTTCGCCGTCGGGAATCCCAAAAGCGCGCCCCGCTGCGCGCCGCGGCTGACCGTGCCGACGACCGCATAGGGCCGCGTCAGGCAGGCGTTGGCGAACGCGATGTCCCCGCGTGCCGCCGCCGCGCGAATGGCGGAGGAAGAGACCTTCTGTCCGTTGGCGGTCACGTCCGGCACGACGTGCACGGAAATGCCGAAATCGCCCGCCTCGGCCATCAGCGTCTTCGCGTTTCCGCGGCCGCCGCGGCCGAACACGGCATCCTGACCGATGACAATATGCGTCATGTCAAGCTCGCGCACGAGCATGGCGATAAATTCCCGATAATCCATCGACGCGAACTGCGGCGTGAAATGATAGACGTTGAAGCAGTCCATTCCATGCTGCGTCAAAAGCGCGATGCGATCTTCCAGCGTCGACAGGTACGGCACGGGCTTTCCCGTCAAGATCGACGCGGGATGCTCATAGAACGTCACGACGTGAAGCGGCAGCCCGAGCTGGTCGGCGTCGCGCCGCGCCATGGCGAGCATATGCTGATGCCCCGCGTGGACGCCGTCGAACATGCCCAGCGCCACGACGACGCCGTGGTTGTGCGGCCGCACGAACGCCTCGCGCACGCCGCCGTCCGCCTGTTCGGGCGCGGGCCTTTCAAACACAGGCTCCTGCGCGGCCTCCTCGTCATATCCCGGGACCGTTTCGGCCGCCATGTCGTATTCGGGTTCCGCATAAGCGGCGGTCTGCCCGAACTCTTCGTATTCGTTGTATTCCGACGCGTCGGAATACTGATCGTCCGCCGGTTCGTCGAAAACGACTTCCTGCGCGGCGTCGAAATTCTGCGGCTCTTCTTCCCATGCCTGCGCAGGTTCGGCCGCATCGGCATTCGCCGCTTCGGATTCGTCCGAAACCACTTCCTGCTCCTGCGCATAGGCGTCGAAATCGTCTTCCAGATAGGCGTCCAATTCGTCGCTTTGCGCGGGGGCAGAAGCCGCCGCTTCGTTTTGACCCATCAGATCGTCCATCAGATCGTCCACTTCGTCCGCGCCGTTTTTCGGCTCTTCGCTCTTATACGCAATCGGCGCGGCGGGCCGCTCGTCCGCCGTCTTCGGCTCGTTCCGGAAGATCGAACGGCGAAACGGCGCACGCGGGCGCGCGGGCGCGGACGGTTCTTCGCCCGGCTCCACGCGGCGAATATTCAGCACCGCGGAAGGTTCGCTGCGGCGCAGCGCGGCGGGCGCATCGTCAAAGGGATCGTCCTGCTCGGCGAAAGCGTCGCCCACAGGCGCGTCGTCAAAATTTTCCGGCATATCCGAAACGAAAAACGGGTCGCTTTCATCGACGCGTTCCACGCCCAGCTTGGCCAGAAACTTTTGAAACCCGGATTTCTTCACGTCTTATCCTCCTAAAAACAAGGCGCATCCCGCAAACGGCGGGCATCGTCACTTTTTAAGATACAGCATCGTCTTCATATGAAGCCGTTCGTCGTCCTCGGCACGACAAATGCCGATCAAATCGTTCTGCGGCGTCAAAAGCCGAACCGATTCCCCGGCGGCAAACGCCTTTTTGTCCGTCTGCGAAAACGGGATCGCCGCGCCGTTGACGGCGCGCGTCAGCGCCTCTTCCGTCACGCGGCAGGCGGGAATGTCCCGCAAAAGCTCGTCCATCGGCGTCACCGCTTCGGCGATCCTGCCGGATTCTTTTAATTTCAGCAGTTCTTCAACCCGCCAGGCGTCGTCGATCGAAAGATCGCCGCTTTTTTCACGGGTCAGCGCGCTCAAATACGCAAGGCTGCCGCATTCGCGCGCAATGTCTGCCGCCAGCGTTCGGATATACGTCCCCGAAGAGCAGCGCACACGGATCGTCGCGGTTTTCTCGTCCATCCAGACAGGGTTGCCGATCTCACGGATCGTCACCGTCCGCTTCGGGACTTCCGCCTCTTTTCCGTTTCGCGCCAGTTCGTAGGCGTGGCGTCCGTCGATGCGGATCGCGGAGTAAAGCGGCGGGATCTGTTCGATCTGCCCCGTAAATTTCGGCAGGACGCTTTGGAGCGTCTCTTTCGTCGGGATCGCATCCGTCCGCGCCGTGATCGTCCCCTGCGCGTCGAGCGTATCGGTCGCCGCGCCGAAGCGCAGCGTCGCCGCATAGGTCTTTTCATGGCCGAGCATGCGGTCGAACAGCTTCGTTCCCTGCCCCACGAGCACGGGCAGCACGCCGCACGCCGCGGGATCGAGCGTCCCGCCGTGGCCGCATTTTCGCGTCCCCAGCACCCATCGCAGCCAGACGACGGCGCCGCTTGACGTCATGCCGGGCGGCTTTAAGAAATTGACGACGCCGTTCATGCGTTTTGCTTCTCCGAAACGATCGTGCAGAGCGCTTTTCGCAAAACGGCTTCCGCCTCTTTTGCGGGAACGTCGAACGAACAGCCCGCGGCGTTCTTATGTCCGCCGCCGCCGAAGCACGCCGCGACGGCCGCCACATCGTAGCCGTCCTCGCAGCGAAGGCTCGCCTTGCTGCCGTCCTTCGTGTCACGCAAAAGCGCGCAGACGCGGCAGGTGTCCACGTCGCGCAGGAAATCGATGATCCCCTCGCTGTCGCAGGCGTCCGCGCCGCATTCTTCAAAATCCTTCGCCGTCAAAATGCCGGTGATGACCTGATCTTCGCACGCGGTCTTCATGCTCTGCAATGCGCGCGCGATCAGACGCGTCTTGCCGATTCGGCGCGATGCGTACACGCGCCGGTAGACCAGCGCGGGATCCGCGCCGAAGGCCACAAGATCGGCCGCCGCGCGAAGCGTCGCCTCGTGCGTGTTGGAAAACGCAAACCCGCCCGTATCCGTGCTGATCGCCGTATAAAGGCAGAGCGCCATTTCGGGCGTGATCGTGACGTTCAGCCTTTGAAACAGACGGGTCAACACCTCGCCCGTCGCGGCGGAATCCGCCTCGATCAGATTTTCGTCGCCGAAGCCGCGGTTGGTCACATGGTGATCGATCACGACGACGGGACGATCTTTTTTCGAAAGCAAAAATTGAAAGGCGCCAAGGCGCGTCTCGTCCGCGCAGTCGACGCACACGACAAGATCAAAATCGTCCGAAAAATCTTCGCAAGGATAGACGATCTCATCCGTTTTCGGCAAAAAGCCGTACTCCGCGCCGATTTTGCCCGGCAGAAGCGCCGTCGCGGACACGCCGCGCGCTTCCAGCGCCATGCGCATGGCAAGCACGCTGCCGATCGCGTCGCCGTCGGGGCTCACATGCGCGACGACTGCCGCGCGGCGCGCGCCGAACAAAAGGCTCTCCAGCGTTTTTGCCATTTACTCCTCTTTTCCGCCGCCCTGCGAAGAGACGACTTCGTCGATGCGATGCGTCATGCGCACGCCGTAGGCGATGGAATCGTCCATGACAAAGTGAAGAAGCGGCGTGTAGCGAATCTTCATGCGCGCGCCGACCTCGCGGCGGATGAACCCGCCCGCGCTTTCGATCGCCTTGAAAGACGCCTTCGCGCTTTCTTCGTCTTTATCGTAGACGCTGACATAGACCTTTGCATGGCGAAGATCGCGCGTGACCTCGACGCGGGTCACGGAGATCATTCCGCCGATGCGGGGGTCCTTCAAGCCTTTGATGATATCGCTGATCTCCCGCTGCATTTCCACGCTGATGCGGTCGGTCCGAACGACGTCAGACATCGTATTTCACCTCAAATTCCCGGGCGCACGGAGAAATTCCCGCACGCGTCTTTGGAACAGTTTTTCCGTCTTCGGCGTCTGTTACGCCTCGACCTGCTCGTTGGTAAAGGCTTCCAGCTGGTCGCCCTGTTTGATATCGTTATAGTTGACGAGGCTGATGCCGCACTCGTAGCCCGAGGCGACCTCACGCACGTCGTCCTTGAAGCGGCGAAGGGAAGCGATCTCGCCTTCGTGCACCACGACGCCGTCGCGGATCAGGCGGACGCTCGCGTTGCGCGTCACCTTGCCGTCGGTCACATAGCCGCCCGCGATCGTGCCGACCTTGGAGACGCGATAGACCTCACGCACGTCGACATGACCCAGAACGACCTCTTTGAACACCGGCGCAAGCATGCCGTGGATCGCGTTTTCGATATCCTCGATCGCCTGATAGATGACGCGGTACAGGCGGATATCGACCTTCTCCTGCTCCGCGGCCTCCTTGGCCTGCGGCTGGGGGCGGACGTTGAAGCCGACGATGATCGCGTTGGACGCGGACGCCAGCATGACGTCCGTGGGCGTGATCGCGCCGACGCCGCCGTGAATGGCGCGCACGCGCACCTCGGCGTTGGAAATTTTTTCAAGCGACGCGCGGACGGCTTCGACGCTGCCCTGCACGTCCGCCTTGACGATGACATTCAGTTCCTTGACGTTGCCCTGTTCGATCTGAGAGAACAGGTCGTCGAGCGAGACCTTGCTCATGGCCTTGATCTGCTCGGCCTTCTGGCGGTCGCGGCGCTCCTCTGCGACCTGGCGGGAGAAGCTGCCCTCTTCCACGGCGTAGAGGTTGTCGCCCGCCTCGGGAACGTCGGAGAAACCGACGACCTCGACGGGGTCGGACGGGCCCGCCTCCAAAACGCGGGCGCCCTTGTCGTCCTGCATGGCGCGGACGCGGCCGTAAGCCGTACCTGCGACGATCGTATCGCCGACGTGCAGCGTGCCGTTTTTGACCAGAACCGTCGCCACGGGGCCGCGGCCCTTGTCAAGGCGCGCCTCGATGATGATGCCGTTGGCGCGGCGCGCGGGATTGGCGCGAAGCTCCAGAACATCGGCGACCAGAAGGATCATTTCAAGAAGCTTGTCGATATTTTCGCCCGTATGCGCGGAGACCGGAACCACGACGGTATCGCCGCCCCACTCTTCGGGGACGAGGTTATATTCGGTCAGCTGCTGCATGACGCGGTCGATGTTGGCGTTGGGGCGGTCGATCTTGTTGATCGCCACGATCACGGCGACGCCCGCCGCCTTGGCATGGTTGATCGCCTCGATCGTCTGCGGCATGATGCCGTCGTCCGCCGCGACGACGAGAACCGCAATGTCCGTCGCCTGCGCGCCGCGGGCGCGCATCGCCGTGAAGGCTTCGTGGCCGGGCGTGTCGAGGAAGGTGATCTTTCGGCCGTCGAGCGTGACGGTGTAAGCGCCGATGTGCTGCGTGATGCCGCCGGCCTCGGTCGCGGTGACGTGCGCCTTGCGGATGCGGTCAAGAAGCGAGGTCTTGCCGTGGTCGACGTGACCCATGATCGTCACGACGGGCGGACGCTCGACCAGCTCGCCGTCGTCGCCTTCGTCGTCGGCAGCGTCATCGAGCATAACTTCCTCCGCCGTCTTTTCGATCTTCTGTTCCAATTCGACGCCAAACTCGTCGCAGACCAGCTGCGCGGTATCAAAGTCGATATCGTTGTTGATCGTCGCCATAATCCCGAGAAGGAAGAGCTTTTTGATGATCTCGCTGGCGGGACGGCCGATCTTTTCGGACAGGTCTTTCACGCTGATGCGCTCCGTCGCCATGACGGCGTGATCGACGCGCGTCGGTTCGATCGGACGCGCCGCGACAGCCTTGTTCTTATTCTTCTTCTTGCGGCCGCGGAAGCCGTCTTCTTCGCCGTAGTTCATCGACTCGCCCGTCATCCTTCTTTGCGCTCTGCGGTTGAGACCCTGTTTTTCGGAGTCGTTCTTTTTCGCGTACTGCTTTTTATTGGGATCGTAATTGCTGCCGCCGCGCTTTTCCTGTGTCGGGGGAAGTGCCGGGGCAAGACCGCCGCCGCGGCGATTGCCGCCACCGCTTCTCTGGCCGCCGAAGCCGCCCGCGTTGCCGCGGGGCGCGTCGCTGCGATTCATGCCGCCGCTGCGGGGCGCGCCGCCCTGCGCGGGACGGGCGCTTTGCATACGGGGCGCGCCGGCGTTCCGGTCGCGATCGCGGCCGCCGCCGCGCCGCTCGGACGATGCGGCAGGCTGTGCGCCCGGCTCGGGCTTGGAAATATACACCGGCCCCGTCGTCCTGGGCTGCTGCGGTTTGGCACGCTCGCGCGATTCCTTCGTGCGGAAGTCCAGCACCTTCGGCTGCGCCGCTTTTTGAGTTTCCTGCTGCAGATCGTTCTTTTCCTCGTTCACGCTATCCCCTTGTGCGCCTTGTGCGCGCTCGTCCTGCCGCGCCTCGGGCTGAACCGCTTCGGCGCTGTGTTTCGTGGATTCCTCTGCCGCAAAAGGCGCGTCCTGCGTCTTGCGCGGTTCCTCGGCTTTTTCGCTCGTTTCGCGCTTTGCCGTCTTATCGGGCTCGGGCTTTTCGCCCGTTTCCGTCTGTTTTTTCTCGGGCGCTTTCGCCGCTTCCTTCGGCTTTTCGGCCTTCGCAGTGCGCTTCGGCGCTTCTTTTTCCTTCGGAACCTTCCCTTCGGATTCGACCTCGGGTTTCGGCGTGTCTTCCGCCTCGGGTTCCTTCGGCGCTTTCGCCGCCGGTTCCGGCTGTTTCGCCTCGACCGATTCCGCCTTAACTTCCTTTTGTTCCGTTTGTTTCTTTTGCGCGGGCTCGATTTCTTCGGGCTTCTGCTCGATCGCGGGCGCCGGGATCGTCTCTTTCGTCTGCGGCGCTTCGTCGAACGTCTGCGCCGGTTCTTCCTGCGCTTCCTGCGCCGCGGCGCGCGCGGCGGCCGCTTCCTCTGCGGCTTTCTGCATCGCGCCTTCAACGCGCTTGATGCCCTGCGCCTTGCTGCGCCATGCCTGCTGCTGCCGCGTGACGTTCTGCAAAAGCTCCTGCGCCGATTCGCAAAGCTGACGCGTCATATCGCTGATTTTTATTTTACTCATACCGCTTTGTCGCTCCTTTCCCGGCTCAGGCGTCCGCATCGAACGCACGCTGTGCCAGTGTGGCCAGATTTTCATCAAGCACCGCAAAAAGCAGGCAGCTGTCGCGCCCGGCGGCGTGTGCCGCCGAAAGCGTCGCCGGAATGACGTGATAGGGCACGTCGCAGGCGTCGCACAAATACTGCACGCGGTTTTGCGTCCCCTGCGCGGCGCGCTCGTCGATCAGCACCAAAAAGGCTTCGCCCGTCTGGATGCTGCGTTTGACGGCGAAATCGCCGCAGGCAAGTTTTCTCGCGCGGGCGCAAAGGCCGATTGCGCCGCGCATTTTCTGCTCGTTCATTCTTCTTCCAGCTCCTGCTGCAATTTCAAAAGCGCTTCCTCGTCGAGGCTCGCCCCGAACGTATGCTCCACGGCGCGGATCTTCACCGCGCGCACGAGGCACTCCTTGTCGCGGCAAAGATACGCGCCGCGCCCGGGGGCCTTCGAGGTCTTATCCACAAAAACGTTTCCGTCCGCGTCGCGGACCAGGCGCACCAGTTCGCGCTTGGGCTTCATCCGGCGGCAGCCGATGCACATGCGCATCGGGATCTTTTTTTGTTTCAAGCGCCTTTCCTCCTTTGTGTGTTACAGATCGAAATCGTCCGCCGCGATCGTCTCATGCGGCATTTCGTCCAGCTGCTGCTGCATCTGAACGTCGCTTTTGATGTCGATCTTCCAGCCGGTCAGTTTGGCGGCCAGGCGGGCGTTCTGCCCCTCGCGGCCGATGGCGAGCGAAAGCTGCGTGTCCGGCACGAGCACGCGCGCTGCCTTTTGTTCTTCATCCGCCCAGACGGTCAAAACGTGGGCGGGGCTCAGCGCGTTGGCGATGAACTGCGCGGGGTCGGGGCTCCAGCGGACGATGTCGATCTTCTCGCCCTTTAATTCCTCGACAATGCGCTCCACGCGCGCACCGCGCTGGCCGACGCACGCGCCGACGGGGTCAATGTCGTCGGCAAGGGAGCTGACTGCCATTTTCGTGCGGAAGCCCGCCTCGCGCGCGACCGCATGGATCTGCACGACGCCGTTGCGGATCTCGGGCACTTCCAATTCAAACAGACGGCGCACAAGCCCCGGATGCGTGCGCGAAACAAGGATCTGCGGGCCGCTTGCGGCGCGGCGCACTTCGAGCATGTAGACCTTGACATAATCGCCCGGACGGAACGATTCCGTCGGCATCATCTCGCCCGCGGACAAAAACGCCTCGGTGCGGCCGATGTCAAGATACACGCCGCCTTTTTCCACGCGCTTGACGACGGCGTTGACGACTTCGTCCTGGCTGTCGGCGTATTTGTCGTAGATGCTGCTGCGCTCCTCCTCGCGGATACGCTGCACGACGATCTGCTTGGCCGTCTGCGCGGCGATGCGTCCGAAGCTCTTGGGCGTGACGTCGCGCTCCAGAACGTCGCCGACGGCGAAGCTCGGGTCGAATACGCGCGCCTGCTCCAAAGAGACCTCGACGTCGGGCGATTCGACAACTTCGGCGACCGTCCAGCGGCGCAGGACCGTCATCTTGCCCGTTTCGCGGTCGACGTTGACGCGCACATCGGTGTCCGCGCCGTAGTCGCGCTTATACGCCGTCACAAGCGCGGTCTCGATCGCCTCGATCAAGACGTCTTTATTGATGCCCTTTTCTTTTTCAAGCGCGCGCAGCGCTTCGATAAAATCCTGATTCACGTTCAGCCAGCCTCCAGTTGCCGTTATCAAAAGTCAAGACGAAACAGCGGCTTGACCGCCGAAACGTCGCGCTCTTCAAATTCCATCGGTTGATCTTCTTTGCCCTGTTCGCCGCACAAAATACGGATCTTCCCGTTTTCGCGGCCGTCCAGAACACCTTCGAAGACCTTTTTGCCGTCTTTGGCGGCATACAGCCGCACCTCGACCTCGCGGCCCTTCATGCGAAGGAAGTCCGCATCGGATTTGAGCGGCCGGTCGCCCGGGGAAGAGACCTCGAGATAATCGTAGTCGATCTCCTCCAGAGGATCAACGACAGCGCGGTGAAACGCCTCGCATTTGTCGATATCGATCCCGCCGTCGCAGTCGACGTAAATGCGCAGAAGGCGGCTTTTGCCCATTCGCGCGTTTTCCACATCCACAAGATACAGACCCATCTGCCGCGCGATCGGCTCGGCAAGCTCGCGGACGCGTTCTTTCATATTGGACGCCATGCGGCACCTCCTTATGCGTTGTTTCCCCTATTACATAGAAAGAGCGGGAATAATTCCCACTCCATCAGCTCTTGCAGTATAGCAGTTTTGATGAATCCCATTCATGCCAATACAGTATAGCACAACTTTGTCCGCGATGCAAACTTTCGCGCTGTTTTCGGGGTTTTTCGCGCGCAAAAATGCCCGTTCGGCAGGCAGTTTCTCTCTTTCCCGGCGCGGACGGGCTCATTTTTACAAGTCGAGATTTTCCAGAAGATTCATCTGGTTGGATTCGTGCAGCCCGCGCAGGACGCCGAAGGAGCGAAGCAGCTCCACGACGGACTTGCCCGCGTGAGTGCGCTTTCGAAAGTCCTCCACGGAGCGGAACGGGCCGCCCTCTTTTCTACCCTCGGCGATGCCGCGCGCCACGTTTTCGCCGAGGCCCGCGATCGCCGTGAACGGCGGACGGACGCCGCGATCGCAGAGCGTGAAGCGCGTCGCATCGGATTCGTAAAGATCGATCGGCGCAAACTCGATGCCGCGCGCGTGCATTTCCACGATGACCTCCAGCGCCGCCACGATGCTCTTTTCCCTCGGATTGAGCTTGCCGCGGCGGCCGTATTCGGCGAGCGCCGCGCGGACGCTCTTGTCGTCGCCGAGCATGACGGACGCGTCGAAGTCCGTGCCCGTGCGGGCGGTGAAATACGTCGCGTAAAACGCCTCGGGGCGATAGACCTTGAACCACGCGATGCGAAGACCCATCATGACGTACGCCGCGGCGTGCGCCTTCGGGAACATATAGCCGATCTTCTTGCAGGAATCGATGAACCATTCGTCCACGCCCGCCTCGCGCATCTTCGGCTCCATGTCGCCCGCGCCTTTCAGGACGAGGCCCTTGCCCTTTCGCACGCTTTCCATGATCTTGAACGCGTCGATCGGCTCCATCTTTTTCATCAGATAGTTCATGATGTCGTCGCGCGTGCAGATCGCCTCGCGCAGCGTCGTCACGCCGTCGCGGATCAAGTCCTGCGCGTTTCCCAGCCACACGTCCGTGCCATGGGAAAGGCCCGCGATGCGGATCAGTTCCGACATGGACGTCGGCCGCGTCTCGTCGAGCATCTGGCGCACGAAGGACGTGCCGAATTCCGGCAGGCCGAACGTGCCGACGGGGCTGTTGATGTCCTCGGGCGTGATCCCGAGCGCCTCCGTCGAGGAAAAAAGCGAGATGATCTTTTCGTCCGTGATCGGCACGCGCCGCGCGTTGACGCCCGTCATGTCTTCGAGCATGCGGATGACGGTCGGGTCGACGTGCCCCAGAATGTCGAGCTTGACGAGCGTGTCGTGCATATCCGAGAATTCGAAATGGCTCGTGATGATGCCGCTTTTGGCGTCGTCCGCCGGATGCTGCAGGGGCGTAAAACGGTTGATGTCCTCGCCCTTGGGCAGAACGACGATGCCGCCGGGGTGCTGGCCGGTCGTGCGCTTGATGCCCGTGCAGCCGACGGTCAGACGGCGGATTTCCGCCTGCGAGGCGGCGATGCCCTTGTCCTCCAGATAATGGCGGACGTAGCCGAACGCCGTGCGGTCGGCGATCGTACCGACGGTGCCTGCGCGGAAGACCTGGCCTTTGCCGAAAATGACTTCGGTGTACTGGTGCGCCACGGGCTGATATTCGCCCGAGAAGTTCAGATCGATGTCGGGGACCTTGTCGCCCTTGAAGCCCAAAAAGACCTCAAAGGGGATGTCGTAGCCGTCGCGGATCAGCTCCTCGCCGCAGACGGGGCATTTGCGCCGCGGCAGATCGGGGCCGACGGCGTAGGTATCCGCGTCCACGTCGAAGTCGGAAAAGCAGCATTTTTCGCAGCGATAATGCGGCGGCAGCGGGTTGACCTCGGTAATCGAACACATCGTCGCCGCGAAGGACGAGCCGACCGATCCGCGCGAACCGACGAGGTAGCCGTCGTCAAGCGACTTGGTGACGAGCTTCTGCGCGATCAGATACAGAACCGAATAGTTGTTGGAAATGATGCTGTTGAGTTCTTTTTCAAGGCGCTTTTGCACGATCTCGGGCGCAGGGTCGCCGTACATCTGGCGGCAGCGTTTCCACGCCATGGAGCGAATCTGTTCGTCGGAGCCGTCGATGACCGGCGGATGCAGACCTTCGGGGATCGGGACGATCGGCTCGATGGAGGCGGCGATGGCGCGCGGCGCGTCGACGACGACCTCGTGCGCAAGCTCGTCCCCCAGATAGGAAAACTCGTCGAGCATTTCCTGCGTCGTGCGATAATACAGCGAACGCTCCTCGCCGACGTCGGTGAAGCCCTGCGAGTATTGCAGTATCTCGCGGAAATAGGCGTCGCTTTGATCGATATAGTGGACATCGCCCGTGGCGGCGACGGGCTTTCCGAGCTTTTTGCCAAGCTCGATGATCCGCCGGTTGATGGCGTGCAGATCCTCCACGCTCTCCAGTGTGCCGTTTCGGATCATGAACATATTGTTGCCATCGGGCTGAATTTCAAGATAGTCGTAGAACGCGGCGATGCGCTCCTGCTCCCGTTCGCTCGCGCCGCTTCGCACGGCGGTGTAAAGCTCGCCGTTTTCGCAGGCCGAGCCGATGACGAGATTCTTCCGCAGCGCGGCGATGCGGCTTTTGGGCATGCGCGGGCGGCGGTAGAAATACTGAAGG
>CAKTSO010000010.1 GCA_934613185.1 uncultured Clostridia bacterium
GCTTCTGGCCGAGCCGATCAACCGCCTTTACGCGCTTTGCGCGCAGCTTCTGATCCGATGCACGGCTCTGCCAACCTTTCTTGCCTATACCGCCATTGCCGCGCTTGCCGCGCTTTACTGCGTCACGCCGCTTTCGATGTTCACCATCGCCTCCGCGCTGACCGCGGGCGGCCTTTCCGGGGCCGCGTTCATCGGCTGCTGCGCCGCGATGGTGAGCTTTGCCGCCGCGTCGTATCGCGACAACGGGCTTTGCATCGCGCTTTCCCATGCGCTCGGGACGCCGCGCCTTCAGATGGGCAATCTCATGAAAAACCCGCTGATTCTGCTTTGCCCACTGATTTCGGCGGCGCTGGGCGGGCTTTGCGCGGGCGCGTTCGGGTTCACCTGCGCGCCCTCTGCGATCGCCCCGGCGCTGACGATGCTCGGCGGCGTGGCGGAAGTGCTGAGCGCCCTTCCCACGGGCGAATGGCTCTTCGCGCTCGGCAAGATCGCGGTCTGCGCCGTCGGCGTGCCGCTTCTTGTCACCATCCCCATGAACCGCATGCTTCGCGCCACGCGCGCGATGGCAAACGCGCCGATGCGCGTTGATTTCTGATTTTTCCGCCGCCCGACTGCCATTTTGTTGCATTCGGCGGGAAAATGTGTATAATGGCTCGTGAAAGCCAACAATTATCATCGATCATAGACCGATCCACAGGAGGAACACTTATGCTGGACATCAAACGGATTCGCGAGAATCCCGACGAGATTCGCGCCGCGCTCAAAGCGCGCCGCAGCGACATCGATCTTGAGCCGTTCTTTGAAATGGAACAGAAGCGCCGCGCGCTGATCGCGGAAGTCGACGCGATGCGCTCCAAGAGCAACGCCGACTCCAAACAGGTCCCCGTCAAGAAGAAAAACGGCGAGGACGTCACGGCGCTGCTTGCCGAGATGAAGGAGCTTTCCGCCAAGATCAAGGAACGCGAGGAAGAGCTGCGCACCGTCGAGCAGGCGGTCACCGACTTCGTGCTGACGATCCCGAATGTCCCCGACAAGAGCGTTCCCGACGGCCCCGACGATTCCGCGAACGTCACCATGCGCAAATGGGGCGAGCCGACGAAGTTCGACTTCGAGCCCAAGGCGCATTGGGACATCGGCACGGATCTGGGCATCCTCGACTTCGACACCGCCGCGAAGGTCACCGGCAGCCGCTTCACGTTCTATCGCGGCGCGGGTTCCCGCCTGGAGCGCGCGCTGTACTGCTTCATGCTCGACACGCACACCGAGGAAAGCGGCTATGAAGAGATCTTCCCGCCGTACATGGTGCATCGCCGCAGCATGATCGGCACGGGCCAGCTCCCCAAGTTCGAGGAAGACGCCTTCAAGGTCGCCAACACCGAATATTTCCTGATCCCCACGGCGGAAGTTCCCGTGACGAACATGTACCGTGAGCAGATCCTGGACGGCAGCCTCCTGCCCATCAAGCACTGCGCCTACAGCGCCTGCTTCCGTGCCGAAGCCGGCAGCGCGGGTCGCGACACCCGCGGGCTCATCCGTCAGCATCAGTTCAACAAGGTCGAGCTGGTCAAGTTCGCCCGCCCCGAGAACTCCTACGAGGAGCTTGAGAAACTGACCAACGACGCCGAAAAGATTCTCCAGAAGCTCGGCCTGCCCTATCGCGTGCAGCTTCTGTCCAGCGGCGACCTCGGCTTCTCCTCCGCCAAGACGTACGATCTTGAGGTCTGGATGCCGTCCTACGGCCGCTATGTCGAGATTTCCTCCTGCTCGAACTTCGAAGACTTCCAGGCGCGCCGCGCGGGCATCCGCTTCCGCGACGAGAACAAGCAGGTGCGCTTCGTTCATACGTTGAACGGTTCCGGCGTCGCCGTCGGCCGCACCGTCGCCGCCATCCTCGAGAACTATCAGATGGCAAACGGCCACGTCCGCGTGCCCGAGGCGCTCGTGCCCTACATGCGCGGCCGCACCGAGATCTAAAGTTTTCACACAACACAAAAAGCGTTTCGGAATTTTCCGAAACGCTTTTTGTTATGCCTTTTCGTCAGATATCGAGAATGCCCATGATGACGATGCCGACGACGACCGCGAAGATGCAAAGATAATGCTTTTTCGACAGCTTTTCTTTTAAGAAGATGCGGCTCCACAGCACCGACGCCACGCAGTAGGACGAAATGATCGGCGCGGCAAAGGCGACGTGTTCGGTGTCGGCGAGCGCATAGATGTAGAAGAACTGGCCGATCGTCTCGAAGATCGCACCGGTGTACTTCGGCGCTTCCTGCTTCGGAACGAGCGGCTGTTTCTTGATCCCCACGACATAGACAAGCGCGATCAGGCCGACGGCGAGGAACGTCAATTCGTAGGCGACGTTCGCACTGTCTTCGTTGAGCACTTCCAGAACGCGGCTGTCGGCGAACGTGCCGAGCGCGTCGAGCAGGCAGTAGATCACGGGAAGCACGATCGCCAGCCAGCTTTTGGCATAGCGATAGTTCGACGCCTCCTGGCGTGCGGCGCGCAGCGCTTCGTCCTCGTTGGCCTCCGTGATGCCGAGGCCGATAACGCCGATGCAGACGATCGCCACGGCGACGAGCGCAAGCGGCGGCAAATCGTCGCCGACGCCGACGGTGATGAGTGTCAGCACCGCGACGATCGCGCCCGAGCTATTGCAGATGGGCGACGAGATCGAAAGCTCGATATAACGCAGGCCGATATAGCCGATTGCCATGGACGCAATGTAAAGAAACGAAACGGGCAGATACGTCAGGATGACGTGCATGTTGATCTCCACGCCGCCGACAAAAATCTCATACGCCGCGTGCAGCCCCATGACCACACCGACCGCCGTAACCATTTTCAAATGGCTGTATTTATCGCTCGCATCGCGGCAGCCGATCTTCGAAAACAAATCGGATCCGCTCCAGCAAAGCAGCGCGATAACCGCAAACCAAAACCACATAATCTAAAAATCCTCCTATGATGCCGTGCGTTGCGCGCATTCTTTCCGCGCACAATCCTGTCTTATTGTATCGGGCAATATGCCGCGATGCAAGCCGTATTTGCAAAAAAATCCCATTCTTGTCCCGATCTGAACGCAAAAAAAGAGAAGGCCGAAGCCTTCTCCTTTTGTTTATAGGGTAAGGGTAAAGTGCGATTACCTTCCGTACCAGAACTCTTTGCAGGCCTTCTCGGCGCCTTCGTCCGCGAAGTCGGCCTTGATGCCCAGGTACATGCAGGCTTCCGCCACGATGGGCATGTACTCGCCGTACGCGCAGCAGCTGTGGTGGATGTACGGTCCCTTGACGATCTTGTCTTCCCAAGCGACCCAATCCTTGACTTCGCACCAGGAGTACGTGCCGCCGGTGCGCGGGCCGTCAACGCCCTTGCCTTCGCCGATCAGCATGCTGTACTCGCCGTGGTCGCCGTCAAAGCGGATGATGGTGATGGGCTCGCCCTTACGGCACTCGAAGTGCGTGCGGCCTTCCTGCCACATGACCTTCTCGATGTCGTCGCCGGCCGTGGACGGCGGGAAGTTGCCGCAGTGCCACAGAAGCTCGGAATTCTCGTTGAAGCGATGGCGCACGGTCAGGTCGGCGAAGAACACGCCGCTGTTGTACAGGCAGGCGCCCTGGAGAAGACGGGTGCCGATGACGCCGTGGATATCGGTCTCGCACGCGACGGGCAGACCCGCGTCGGCGAGGAAGCCGTTGATGCCGCAGGCCGCGATGCCCATGGAGCCGCGGAACGCCGCCCAGCACTGCATGGCCGCAGCGTTGCACTTGAGTTCCTTGGACCAGTCGAGCATGGCCTCATAGTACGCGCCGAGCATCATGATCTGATGATCGTCGACGCCCAGAGAAGCGACTTCGCAATCCTCGGCCTTGACGTACTTCGTCGTGTTGCCGATCATCTCGCAGGCCTTCTTGACGCGCTCGGGCTCGTTCTCGATGAGCGCCTTGGCGCGCTCGGACAGCTCGAAGTTGGAGACGGGCAGCACGCGGATGCCGAACTTCTCGAGGATCTCGCCTTCGTTGATCATGACGGTCCAGAAGGGTTCGGGGCGGGTGCCGACCTGAAGGATCTGCGTTTCTTTAAAGTCACGAACCGCCGCGCAGACAGCCGCGAAAGCTTCGTAGCCGCGCTTGAAGGTCGGGTCGTCGATATCCGTGTTGGGGATATAGGTGAAGGGGACGTTCACGCGGCGGAGCGCTTTGCCGCTGGCGAACAGACCGCACTGAGAGTCGCGGGGACGGCCGACGCCGACGCCAAACTCGGAACCGCCGTTGTCCTCGGTGGAGTCATCGCGCGGGCCCCAAAGCAGCACGGGAACCTTCAGCTGACGCGCCACACCGGCGACCGCCGCTTCGCAGCCGAAGTTGCAGTGCGGGAAGAACACGCCGTCGACTTTCGCATCGTGGAACTTCTTGACGACCGCTTCCACGTCGTCTTCCGTCTGAAGGATGTTCAGCGGGGTGACGTCGGCGATGTCAACGACCTCGATGATGCCGTCGCAGGTCCAGCCCTTGATGGCCTCGAAAATCTTGTCGCGGACTTCCATGTACTGCGGGTGGTTGAACGGAACGCGCTTCGTGGGCGCAAAACCGATCTTAACGACCTTCTTCATTTTGTTGTTACCCTCCATAAAAATGTTTGGTTGGATTGACGTTCACATACGTTGTGTTAATTATACGATAACGTTCATTGGCAGTCAAGTAAAAACAGGGGCACCTCCCTGCGGAAGCGCCCCTGCCGTATCCCCGGGGGATTTCCCTACGGGACTACTTTGATCCCTTTTCCACAAAGATCAAATCAACTGTAGTTCAGACCGAATTCCTTTTGCCCGGCTGAGTCCAGGTTAGGAAGCGGAGCGAAGGATCTCGATGTAATCCTGCACGGCCTTGTTGTCCAGATCGGAGGCGAGAACCTCGAGCAGACCGGAGTCAATGCGGGCGCCCTCGTAATCCTGGCCGGCGATGATGGAGACGGCAAGGTACACACCGTAGTAGCCCATGTTGTAAGTGGACTGCGCGACGGAAGCGTACTCCCAGCCCTGCTCGCACAGGTCGTAAGAGTCGATGTTGAAGTCCATGCCGACGCCGATAACGTTCTTGTTACCAGCCTCTTTCAGGGAGCTGATGAAGTAGACGGAGTCGCCGTTGAAGCCGGCAAGACCGACGAGGTCGGAGTGCGCGGTCTGGAGGTCCTGGCCGCCGGAGATCGCCATGTTGGTGTCGCCTTCGGAAACCTTCAGCTCGTTCCACAGGCACTCGACTTTCTCGAGGCCTTCCGCGGCAGCGTGCTCATCCCAGTAAGCCTTGAAGCCGTCGATACGGTCGATAACGGTCTGAGAACCCTGGTTGACGCAGTCGAAACCGACGGTGCCCTCGGTGTAGCCCTTTTCCTTGAGGCCCTGAATGAGGAGCTTGGCGACGGTCGCGCCGGCGTTGTTGTTGTCGGTCAGAAGAGCGACGTCATAGCCGCCCGCGGTGGAGATAACGGTGTCGATCAGGACGATGGGTCCGTCGAACTGCTCTTTGGCTTCCTTGATGGGAGCGTCGAGCGCCTTGGAGTCGCAGGGAGCGGCAAGGATCGCGTCGGGCTTGGCAGCCAGAGCGTTCTGCAGGTTGTTCAGCTGAACGTCGATGTCGGTTTCCTTCTCGACGCCCTGCATGATGATTTCGATGCCCAGCTCGTCAGCCGCAGCCTTCATGCCGGTTTCAACGCCGGTCCAGTAGGTGCCGCCCAGAACTTTGCCGACCCAGTAGAAGGTCATGCCCTTGGTGTCGACGTCCTTGGCATACTGTTTGCAATCTTCCAGTTCGAAGTCCTTCTGCACGTCGCTGTCAGCGCTGGCAGCGGGAGCCGCTTCGGAAGCCTTCGTCGCGTCGTCCTTGGCGGTATCGTCGGTCGTCGTGTTGCCGCAGGCGACAAGCGCGAAGATCATCGTCATAGCCAGAAGGATGGCAAAAAATTTCTTCATGTTGTTCCTCCTTAAGAGATGTGTTGATGGGTTGTCAACAGGTACACATTTTGGAAAAGGGACTTGTGCCGTGTGTCCGGCCGGTTCTGTTTCATGATCCGCGGCGGGCGGCGGGTAGTCCGCCCGCCCGAATCAAAATCTGTCACAAAGGAATGATGATTCTGCGCCTTTTTATCAGGTGAACTTGCGGTTGCGCAGAGCTTCCGCCGCGACGGTGGCGACCAGAAGGAGGCCGAGAACGACCTGCTGCCAGTAGGTGTTGATGCCGCAGACGTTCATGCCGTTGCGCATGATGCCCATGATCAGAGCGCCGATAACGGTATTGACGATGTTGCCTTCGCCGCCGCTCATCGCAACGCCGCCGAGGACGGACGCGATGATCGCCTGGAATTCGTAGCCGGTACCGGCAGTGGGCTGCGCGGAGGAGGCGCGGGAAGCGGTGATGACGCCCGCGATGGAAGCGGTGATGCCGCAGATGACGTACATGATCATGCGGGTACGCACGACGTTGATACCGGAAAGGCGGGCAGCCTCGGCGTTGGAGCCGCAGGCGTAAAGTTTACGACCGTAAGAAGTCTTGGAAAGCACGATCCCGAGGACGATGGCCAGGCCGATCATGATCAGAACGGAAATCGGAATGCCGTAGAAGGAATCGGAGGCGCCGACGCGGGAGGCACCGAAGAATTCAAACTGCGTTTTGACCTTCGCATCGGGGATGTCGGCCGCGAAAAGCGGACGGCCGTCGGTGACGATGTAGGTCAGGCCGCGGAACACCCACTGCGTGCCGAGGGTGGCGACGAAGGGGATAACGCCGAGGATCTGGGTGGAGATACCGTTGATGATGCCCATCAGCGCGCCGCAGACCAGCGTGAGCAGGAAGGAGACCCACACGGGGAGTCCGACCATGATGCCCCACATGACGATCATGCCGGCCAAGCCGAGCGTAGAACCTGCGGACAGGTCGCCGCAGCCGCCGACCAAAACATAGGTGATGCCGTAGCCGACGATGGCGTAGGTTACGACCTGGTGGAGAATGTTGATCTGGTTGATCTGCGTCAGGAAGTTTTCACCCTTGACGATTGCGAACAGCGCGTAAAGAATAATCAGAGCGGAACCGGAGACCAGCATCTTTTTGGTCGTCGGGTTCATCTTCTGCATGAAATTACCTTTTTCCATGGATTTGTAACCTCTTTTCTGTTGTCAAATCAAGTCGGCCTTTATTCAGCCTTTTTGCCGCCCAGCACGTCGCCTTCCAGTTTGTTGTAACCGGCCGCAAGGAAGAGGATCTTTTCCTGCGTGGCTTCGCTCGTGGGCATCTCGCCGTTGATCTCGCCTTCGTGGATGACGATGACGCGATCGCTCATGCCAAGGATCTCGGGCAGTTCGGAGGAGATCATGATGATCGCCACACCCTCGTCGGACAGCTGGTTCAGAAGTTCGTAAATTTCGAACTTGGAACCGACGTCGATGCCGCGGGTGGGTTCGTCGATGATCAGGATCTTGACCTCGTTGCACAGCCACTTGGCGACGACAACCTTCTGCTGGTTACCACCGGAAAGGTTGCGGCAAAGCTGATACTGGCTGGGGGTGCGGATGCGGATCGCTTCGATGTACTTCTTGGCGTTTTCCTTTTCCTGCTTCGCGTCGACGAAGCCGAAGTGCGTCATCGCGTCCGTATGCGCCATGTTGATATTGAACAGAACGTCGAGGCTCAGCGCCAGACCGTCCAGTTTGCGGTTTTCGGTGACGAAACCGATGCCGTGTTTGTTTGCCTGAGAGGGGCTCTTGATCGTGACGGGCACGCCGTCGATCTTGATTTCTTTCGTGGCGGGGTCCGCGCCGTAAACCGCGCGGAAGATTTCGGAGCGGCCTGCGCCGACCAATCCGGCGACACCCAGGATCTCGCCGTGGCGAACTTCCAGGTGATCGACTTTGACATGACGGCTCGTGTGGCCTTCCAGATTGTTGATCTCGATGGCGACGTCGCCGATCTTGCGTTCATGTTTGGGATAGCGGTCGTCGAGCGCACGGCCGACGATCATGTTGACCAGTTCGTCCATCGTGAGGCCTTCCATCGGGCGGGTGCCCTGATACTGGCCGTCGCGGATGACGGTGACGCGCTGGCAGATCTGGCCGAGCTCTTCCAGGCGGTGGGAGATGTAGACCATGCCGACGCCCTTCTTCTGAAGGTTGCGGATGATGTCCATCAGCTGATCGATCTCTTTTTCGGACAACGTCGCGGTGGGTTCGTCCAGAACAAGGATCTGAGAGTTCATCGAGATCGCCTTGGCGATTTCGACCATCTGCTGCTTGGCGATGGGCAGGTTCTTGACAGCGGTATGCGTGTTAAGATCAATGCCGAGGTCGTCAAGGATGCGCTGCGCATCTTCGTGAAGTTTCTTTTCATCGATGAACAACCCGCCCATTTTCATGGGAGTGCGGCCGATGAAGATGTTGTCGGCGACCGTCAGTTCAGGACAAAGGTTCAATTCCTGAAAGATAATGGCGACGCCAAGTTCCTGTGCTTTGGCAACATTGTTGATGTGGACTTCTTCGCCGCGGATGAAGATTCTGCCCTCGTCCGCCTGGTAAACGCCCGACATGACTTTCATCAACGTCGATTTACCTGCGCCGTTTTCACCGACGAGACCGTGTACTTCGCCCTCGTCGACGGAAAACGATACATTGTCCAGCGCCTTGACTCCGGGGAAGGTTTTGGTTATCCCTTCCATCCGAAACAATTCTGCCATGCGTGTATCACCCCTCTGGTTAATATTTGCGTCCTCTCGGACAAAAAAGGTTTCAACGCATTCGCCGCGTTTTGGGAAACCTTACCGCTCACAAGAAATAGGTACAACAATAAAACATGTTTTTCGAAGCAAAGTCAATAAAATCGACGTTTCGCCTGCTTTAAACACATTCCTGCCAAACAGAACGTAGAACAAACCTCCTCGTGATCCCGTCTGTTTTTTCCGTCGTGCCGACCGGCTCTCATCCAGCCCGTTCGGTCTTCCTGTTTCTCTATGTCCGTATCATAACCCCATCGCGGGGCGTTGTCAATGATTCCGGACGGATTTAACTTTTTCGTAAAATGCGCCGCGGCGGGGGATATCAGATTATATCTATGCAGAATGCCGCCCGTTTTATGCGTAAATATCCGTTTATTTCGAATGTAAAAAAAAGATTGACTTTTGGGAGGGACGTTTGTATAATAGATAAATGTGAGTGACGGGTCATTCACGACAAGTTCATAGGTATGGAGAAGTCGCCTAGTTTGGTCGAGGGCGCACGACTGGAAATCGTGTAGGCGTTAACGCGCCTCGAGGGTTCGAATCCCTCCTTCTCCGCCACGCCGGAGCAAAGTTCGCTTTGCTCCGGCTTGTTTTTTATCTTCGAAATAATCAAGCCGTTCGCACAGCTTGTCGTCGCGAGCTTTGTATCGTTCGAGACGGCTTTTCCCGAAAAAGAAAAGCCGCCTCTCGTTCACGTCGGCGCGTCTCCGATTCCGCAGCGAAGCGAGAATCCGTCGCGAATGCGCAATGCAATGCTTTCGGCATTCTTTCGTTTGACGATTTTTATGACGAAACTTCGTTAACCATTTGATTTTAAGCGCAAAGGCATACAACTTAAAACAAACAGGTTTCGACGCATGAAGCCTGCCTGCCGTCAATGTTCCTGCCGCCGTTTCATAAAAGAAGAAACGCCATAAACCCGCCGCAGCCCGACATTCGCCGGCCCTTCGACCGTTTTCCGATCCGATTCCGGTTCGGCGCGGGCGTTTGCGATTTGCGGGCCGGAGCGGCCGCGCGCCGCTTCCGCTTTTTCTTTCTTCTTTTGCGGTCGCAATTTCGAAAAACACGTCTTCTTTCTTCCGTTTTTCCGTCATCCTCCGTTTATTTCATCGTTTCGGCGTCGATTTTCCGTTTTCATCGAATTTATTTTCTTTCAAGAGCTTTTCCCGATTCGCGTCGATCCGCGCTGTCGATTTTTGCATATTCAACCATTTCGGATTTTACTTCATCGCAGCGCATGTTAATGTTTTCTTTATGCGGTGTCCCGTTTTTTGGACACAAAAAACACGTCTTTTCCGTCATTTTGACGTATTTTGCTCTCAATTTTAAATATTCGGCATCCCATCCTAGTGTCATCTTTATATTGTGTATACAATATTAGGGAAACACCGTTTACTAAATATATTCTTTTTATGTATACAATTGCGTTCGCCTGTGATCATCATTCAAATTTTGTCGAATCTTTTCCGTAAAAACGCCCTGAAAAGGTTTCTGTTTTCATGCGAAGCGCCGATCGATCCCGCGTTCCCTCCGTCTTTTTTCGTTTCGCCCCGCAAAACCGTCCATTTTCGATTCCGCGAGTTTCAATGCATCAAAAAAGCGGCATCGGGGTTCAATGCCGCTTTCGACAATCCGGTTCTTTCTTATTCCGCCAAAATCCGCTGCGCTTCCTCGGCAAGCGATTCCAGCGAGGCATTCCACGCGCTGGCGCCCGCCGTGACAAGCGCGCGTTTGGACGCAAGAGAGGCAAACGTGCCGCACAGCTTCATCGGCATCCCCGCAAGGCGCGCGCTGATGAAACCTGCGCAGAACGCGTCGCCCGCGCCCATGACGTCGACGATCTCCTCCTGCCGCGCGAGGGTGGGAAGAAGCACCTCTTCGTTAAAATCGGTGATATAAACGCCGCGCTCGGCCATTTTGACGCAGAGCGTCCCGACGCCCAGCTTTTCGTAATGCGCGCGGATCTCGTGCAGGTCGGTCAATCCGATCAGATCCTCAACCTCATCGATGTTCGGCATGAACAGGTCGACATGGGGCAGCATCGTCTCCAGAAGCTCGTTGTTGCGCCCGAGGCCTTTGACGTCAAGGCTCGTGGAAAGCCCGAGCTCCTGCGCGCGGGCGAGAAGATCCGCGCCGCCCTCGCCGTCGAGGCTCTTGAGCGGCCCGAAGGAGCCGTAATGCAGATGTGCCGCGCCGCGGAGCATATCGTCGGTGATATCGCTGCGGCAAAGCTGCGCGTTGCCGCCCTCGTTGCGCGAGCAGTGGCGGTCGCTGGCGTTCTGCGCGTCGCGCGTATAGAGAATGAGCGTCATGGTCGTCGTCACGTCGTCGCGGCGGATGACGCTGTCGGTGTTGACGCCCGCGGACGTGACGGTCTTCATGATGCCGTCGCCGTGGAAATCGTTGCCGATCAGGCCGATCAGCGCGCTGTCATGCCCCATGCGGGCAAGGTCGATGGAGACGTTCGTCGCGTCGCCACCCGCGGCCATCAGAACGCGCGAGTTCGTGCCGTTGGGCAGGCTCAAAAGCAGCGGATCGACGTCGTAATAATAGGAATCGCAGGTCATCATGCCCACGCAGAGCACTTTTTTGGGGTTCAGGTCGTACATGCGGGGTTCTCCTTTGAAAGTATGAGAAATTAGCGCAAAAAACGTTATGCTTCCGGCGCGTCGGTCTGCCACGGATAGTCGTAGACGTCGCCGACACTCTGCGCGAGCATGTTTGCGCCCGTCCATTCGTCGAACAGGTCGAGCATTTGGCGCACATCGTCCGCCTTGGCGCGCATGGTCAGCGTCACCTGATCGGTAAACGAAGTGTCGAGCCGCTGGAACGGATAGTCCAAAAGCTTATGCTCGACTTTTCCGAGGTCGCCGTAGTCGATGCGGATATCGAAATCCATCGTCGGACACCAAAGCGCCGTCCCTGCGTTGTCGAGCGCGTCGATCCCGCAGCCGGAAAACGCGCGCGCAAGGCCGCCCGCGCCGAGCTTGATGCCGCCGAACCAGCGCACGACCGCGCAGAGGCACCGCGTCAGCCCGCGCTTTTGCAGCACGGACAAAATGGGCATGCCCGCCGTGCCGGACGGCTCGCCGCCGTCGGAAAAACGCTGCACGTTGACGTCGATGATGTACGCCCAAGCGATCGCGCTTGCCGTGGGATATTCGGCGCGGATCTGTTCGAGCAGAAGATCGGCCGACTCTTCGGAGTCCACCGGCGCGGCAATCCCGAGAAAGCGGGATTTCTGCACCACGCGCTGGCTTTCCCCGCGCCGCAGAAGCGAAAGATATGACATGATTCGTCCTTTCCGCGCAAAACGCCTCCCGCAAAGCGGGCGGTTTCAAAAACTTATTTCACGCAGATCTTTTTATACTGTTTTTTGCCGCGGCGAAGCAGGAACTCCCGCTTGTCGGTCGTGAAATCGATGGAATCGATGCGCTCGCCGTCGATCGAAACCGCGCCGGATTCGACCATCTTGCGCGCCTCGCTCTTGGACTTGCAAAGCCCGCAGGCGGCGAGAAGATCGACGATGCGCATGGAGGAAAGCTCGTCCGCGCCGATCTCGAACACGGGCGCGTCGCCGTCGGAACCGCCGCCGAAGAGCGCCTCGGCGCTTTTCTGCGCGGCAAGGGCCTTTTCCTCGCCGTGGACGATCTTCGTGACCTCGAAGGCCAGAACTTTCTTGGCCTCGTTGATCTCGGCGCCCTCCAGAGCGGACAGGCGGCGCACTTCGTCCATCGGCAGGAACGTCAGAAGCGACAGGCACTTTTCGACCACGTCGTCCTCGACGTTTCTCCAGTACTGATAGAAATCGTAGGGCGAGGTCTTGTTCTCGTCGAGCCACAGCGCGCCCGCGACGGTCTTGCCCATCTTCTGGCCCTGGCTGTTCGTCAAAAGCGAGAACGTCAGTGCGAAGGCGGGCTGCTGATCCTTCTTGCGAATCAGGTTCGCGCCGGCGATCATGTTGCTCCACTGGTCATCGCCGCCGCACTGCAGCACGCAGTCGTAATCCTTGTGCAGACGATAGAAATCGTAGCCCTGCATGAGCATGTAGTTCAGCTCGAGGAAGGAAAGCCCGACCTCGCGCTCCATTCGCATCTTAAAGCAGTCCGCCGCGAGCATGCGGTTGACGTTGAAATGCACGCCGATGTCGCGAAGGAAGTCGATATAGTTCAAATTGCGCAGCCAGTCGGCGTTGTTGACCATGATCGCGCCGTTGTCAAAATCGATGAAGCGCGAAAGCTGCGCCTTGATCGCGTTGGCGTTATGGTCGATCTGCTCGACGGAGAGCATTTTGCGCATGTCCATCTTGCCGGACGGATCGCCGACCATGCAGGTGCCGCCGCCGACGAGCGCGATGGGACGATGACCCGCGCGCTGCATATGCGCCATCGCCATGATCGGGATAAAGTGTCCGACGTGAAGGCTGTCCGCGGTCGGGTCAAAGCCCACATAAAACGTGACGGGGCCCTCCTGCATGCGCGCGCGAAGCTCCTCCTCGTGCATGACCTGCCGAATGAACCCGCGTTCTTCCAGAACGTCCAGAATGTGTGCCATGAACCTTGTCCTCCTTGGATTCTCACGAGCGCCTACACGCCCATACTCTACTGCATTATCCCGCAAATGCCATGCAATGTCAACCTGCGCCCCGCGCGCACAGGCGTTTTGCAAAATATTTCTTCCGAATTCGCGCGGCATTGTCGTATTTTCGTCTTTCGCGGCAAACACGGCGTTGACAGGGCGTGCCGTTGACTTTAAGATAAAAGAAGACCGAAACATAATAGTAATTATAATAGGTAGAGATCGATTATCTTCGCCGCAAACGAACACATGAAAAAGGAGGTTCGCCGCATTTTATGAAATATTTCTCAAAACGCGCAGTCCGCGTCGCATGGGCATGTTTCCTTTGCCTCGTCATGCTTTGCTGTGCGCTGCCGCGCGTGCAGGCCGCACCGCAGACGATCCCCGAAAGCCTCGTGACGTACAATCCGTTTACGGGGTATAACTTTTCGCACAACGCCGCCTTTTCCGGGCATTCGCTCGTGCACATGATCGACATCTCCGAGTTCAACACCGTCACGAACTGGAACGCCGTCAAGGCCTCGGGTGTCGATGCCGTCATTTTGCGTGCGGGCTTCCGCTGGTCGGGTTCGGGCAGGCTGCAAAAAGACGATAAGTTCGACGCTTACATTCAGGGTGCGCTTGCCGCGGGCTTGAACGTCGGCGTATATTTTTACTCCGAGGCCACGAACGTGCAGGAGGCCGCCGAGGAGGCGCGTACGGTGCTTGCCTATCTTGCGCCGTACAAGTCGAGCATCACGCTTCCCGTCGCGTTCGACTTCGAGTTTACCAACCACGGCCGGCTGTACAATACCTGCCAGACCATCGCCAATACGCAGGGCATGGCCGCGGCGCGCGCACACGGCACGGCACTTTGCCGCGCGTTTGCAAATGAGATCACCGCGGCGGGCATGCGCCCGATGGTCTACGCCGACCGCAACCGCCTTCAAAACTGGCTCAACGCTTCCGAGGTCGCCGAGGTCGCGGATATCTGGGTCGCAAGCTGGGTCGACGCGGACGATGCGTACACGACCTATTCGGCAAGCCGCTACTGCGCGTGGCAGTATTGCAGCAACCTTCGCATAAACGGCATCGCCGGAAACGTCGACGGAGACTTCCTCTATGTCGCCAACGGCACCTCGGGCGGCGATACCGATCCCACGCCGAGCCCGACGCCCACGCCGGAGCCGTCGCCCGAGATCCCGCCGACAACGAAACCGACGCCCACGCCCACGCCTGTGCCCGATCCTTCTGTGACACAGACGACGCCGGGCGAAGATGACAACGTCTATCTTTTAAGCGGCTTTGCCGTCGGCACGACGTACGCCGAAATTCGCGCGGCACTTGCCGAAGACGAGGACACGCGTGATTTCATTCTGCATGTGTTTGACGCCGCGGGCGATCCCAAGGAAGACGGCGCGATCCTCGCCACGGGCGACGTTCTCGCGCTCACCACCGCGGACGACCCCGAAACGCCGATCGAGATCGACATCATCGTGATCTTCGGCGACGTCTCCGGCGACGGGAAGATCGACCTGTTCGACGTCATGGACATGCATCAGTTCCTTTGCGAAACCAAAACGCCGTCGCTTGCGGGCGGTTACGCCGCCGACATTAACGGCGACGAAAAGATCGACCTGTTCGATCTGATGGATCTTCGGCAGCACATCTGCGGCACGAAGCTGATCGGCCAAGTAAAAACCACGGAGGACGCTTCCGAATGAAAAAAACGCTCCGAAAAGCGCTCTGCTTTGCACTGATCCTCTGCATGGCAATCGTCGCCGCGCCCCGCACGGCGCAGGCGGCGAGCGTCGGCATTTCCGCTTCTTCCACGAACATCACGCTCGGGCAGAGCGTGACGATCACCGTCACGGTCAGTGCCGGCAACATCGGAAGCTTCGTATGTTCGCTGACTGGCGGAATTGGAAACGTCAGTAATTCCACCGACCCGCCGGGCGCGGGTTCCCTTTCCTCCTCCAAGACGTTCACGCCGTCCGCCCCGGGTTCGTACACGATCACCGCGACCTGCACGCAGGCGCTTTCCTACGTTGCCAACGCCGACGGCTCGTATTCCTACGGCGACGTCTCCGGCGGTTCGGCCAGCGTGACGATCAACGTCGCCGACAACACCCCGACGCCCACGCCCACGCCGACGCCGACCCCGACGCCGACACCTACCCCGACGCCCACGCCGACGCCGACGCCGACAAAGACGCCGACACCCACCCCGACGAAGACGCCGACGCCGTCCAAATCGCAGACGCCGTCTCCTTCCAAGTCGCCCACGCCGTCGCCTTCCGCGACGCCGAGCCCGTCTCCCACGCCGACGCCCGATCCGCTCGGCATCCACATCGAGGGCGTCGACCACGAGGAGCTTTACATCCAACGTGAACTGGACGAGTCCGTCCTCGGCGACAAAAAGGACGAAAAGCGCACGAAGATCACCGTCAAGGGCGAGCAGGCCGAGGCGCTTCCCATCGCAAACGGCGCGCTCGTCTACGTCTGCACGACCGACTGGCAGGGCAAAAATCCGTCGCTTCGCGTGTTCGATCCGCAGCGGGGCGTGTTCGTGCAAGGCGCGGACGTCGAATCGCCCGCGCTGACGCTTTCGCTGTACTCGCTGACCGGCGGCACACTCCCGCCCGAGGGATACGAGGCCGATATTCTGCATCTCGGCGGCACGACGCTCGACGTTTGGCGCGACAGGACGCGTGAGGGGTTCTATATGGTTCTCGCGCAAAACGCCGAAGGTGAATTCGGTTACTATACCTACGATTCTCTCGAGGGGACGTTCCAGAGATTTGTCGAATCGGACGAGACAAAGATCCTCACGGCAAAGCCCACGCCGTCCCCTTCCCCGTCGCCGACGCCCGCCGCCGAAAAGACAGACGACCACGGCGTCAAGACGTGGCGCACCGTCGCCGTGATCGCGATCGCCGCGTTCATTCTCGCGCTCGGCGCAATGAGTCTCATGCTCTTTACCATGCGCAAGTCGCAGCAGGGCGCGCATGCCGCATCTCCCGACGCGTCCCATGACGCGATGCTGCCGTATCACGAAGACGCCGACGTCTTCGACGACGACAGTCATTTCGATCCTCTGAACTAAAATAAAAACGGGAAGCAGCAAAAGCTGCTTTCCGTTTTTTATGCGTTGTCGTATAATAGCCATATATAATAGGAAGGGATTTGGAGAAAACCATGAATCGTTCCGACAAGACCGTGCTGATCCTCGGCGCAAGCGGCGGCATCGGAAGCGCCTGCGCCCGCAAATTCTCCGCCGCGGGATACGCCTGCGCGCTGCAATATCATCAAAACAAAGCCGCAATCGACGCGCTGTGCGCCGAGCTGCCGAACGCCCATGCGCTGTGCGGCGATCTTCGGAATGCAAGCGAAGCGCGGCGACTGGTCAGTCTCGCCGAATATCGGCTCGGCGCGATCGATTCGATCGTCTATTGCGCGGGGACGGCACAGCAAAAGCCGTTTTCGGACACGACGGACGAGGATTTCCTTTCGATGTACGAGCTGCACGTCATGGGCGCGGTGCGCGTCGTTCGCGCGGCGCTCGGCGGCATAATCGACCGCGGCGGCGGAAACATCGTCCTGTTTTCGTCGATGTGGGGGCAGGTCGGCGGCGCGGCGGAAAGCGCCTATTCCGCCGCGAAGGGCGCGGTGATCTCTTTGACGCGCGCGCTGGCAAAAGAGCTCGGCGTCTATCAAATCCGCGTCAACTGCGTCAGCCCCGGACTCATCGACACGCCGATGAACGCCATGTTTTCCGAAGACGATCTTCGCCCCGTCGTCGACGCGACGCCGCTCGGCCGCGCAGGAACCCCCGAGGAGGCGGCCGCGTGCGCACTGTTTTTGTGCGAAAGCGACGCCTCGTTCGTCACCGGGCAGGTGCTTTCCCCCAACGGCGGTTTTGTGATCTGACAATGAAAAAACGATCCCCATTGCGATCTGCAAGCGGGGATCGTTTTGTTTTTTGTTATTCCTCGCTGCCCGAGACGGTCAGCTCGCGCACGAGCAGGCTCGGACTGCCGACGACGTTTTCGTCGAGCAGAAGGTCGTTCCCGACGCGCCGCACGTTCTGCAAAAGCGTAAGGAAATTGCCCGCGACCGTGACCTGTTCCACCGCGCGGGTCTTTTTCCCGTTTTCGACGAGGAATCCCGCGGCAAGGAGCGAAAAATCGCCCGTGACGGCGTTGAGGCCCGCGTGAAGCCCCGAGACCTCGCGGATCAGCACGCCGTTTTGCATTTCGGACAGCATCGTCTCCCGATCCGCTTTGCCCGGCGCGATATAAAAATTATACGGGGAGACGTCCACGGGCGACGCGGCCGCGCTGCGCCCGGCGTTGGCGGTCGTGCGGACGCCCGCTTTTTTCGCGGTCTTCAAATTGTGAAGGAACGTTCGAAACGCGCCGTTTTCGACGACCGTCGTCTTCTTCGAAGGCGTTCCCTCGCCGTCGAACGCGCGCGGGTTCTTTTCGTAAAACGGATCGTCCAAGATCGTCACGCCGTCCGCGGCAATTTTCTGCCCCTCTTTGCCCGCCAGCGGGGAAAGTCCCTTTTGCGCCATGTCCGCGCAGAACATGCCGGAAAACGCGCCGAGAAGGTCGCTCGCCGCCTCGCGGTCGAACAAAACGGGCATTTTCCCGGAGCGAACGGACGCCGCGCCGAAGCAGGCAACCGCTTTTTGCACCGCCTCGTTCACACAGCCGTCGACGTCGAGCGCCGCCGCGCCCGTGCGCACGGCGAACCCGTCGTGGATTTCCTCGTCCTCGCGCACCGCCGCCTGCAATGCAATCGCACCGCTTTCCTCGCGCACCGATGCGTCGAGACCGCGGGTGTTTTTCAGTCGGCGCGCCATACGCCCCGTCGAAACGACGCAATGCGGCGCCTGGAACACGCGCGCGTCCGCCGCCTTCGCCTTTTGCTCCATCGATTTGGCAAGTTCGATCTTCTCTTGAATCGAAAGTCCGCACAGCGGACAGGCCGGGAATTCGACCGATTCGTATTCCTGCGCGGTCTGCATGGGGTTTTCGTCCGTCTGCTCGACGGTTCGCGCGTTGTCGATCGCGCGCGCCACGAGTTCTTCGGCGTCCTGCGCGGTCTGCGTCCCGGCGTAGCCGTTTTTGCCGTCCACCTCGACGCGCAGCCCGAGCGCGACGCGGTTGGAGACGGTGTAGCTGTCGATCGCGCCGTCCAGAATTTTCACGCGGAAGACTTCGCTTTCGTCCACGCAGGTCTCCGCCGCCGCGGCGCCCTTTTCCAGCGCCAAAGAGCGCAGACGGTCCGCAAATTCATGCATCGTCATTTACATCGCACCTCCCTTGCCGCCGATGATCATCGATTCCACGCGAATCGTCGGCTGGCCGACGTTGACGGGAATGCTGCCCGAGATCGAGCCGCACATGCCCTGTCCCAGCATGAAATCGTCCGCCACGCGGTCGATCTTCTTCAAGACCTCCGCGCCGCGGCCGATCAGCGTCGCGCCGCGCACGGGGCGCAGGATTTTCCCGTCGCGCACCCAGTAGCCCTCCAAAACCGCGAAGTTGAACTCGCCCGTCATCGGGTTGACCGAGCCGCCGCCCATCTTTTTGGCGTAAAGCCCCTCTCCCATCGTGGCAATCATTTCGGGGATCGAATCCGTGCCGGGGGCGATGAACGTGTTCGTCATGCGCGACGTGGGCGCAATCTCATAGCCCTGGCGGCGGGACGAGCCCGTGGGCGCGGCGTGCATGCGGCGGGCATTGATCCCGTCGATCAGATACCCTTTCAAAACGCCGTTTTCGATCAGAACGTTGCGCATGGAAGGATGTCCCTCGTCGTCCATGCCGACGGAGCCCCACTGACCCTCGAGCGTTCCGTCGTCGACGGCGGTCACGCAGTCGGATGCAATCTTCTCGCCGAGCTTCCCGGCGAAAACGGACGCGCCGCGCGCCACGGCCGTGGCCTCGAGCGCATGGCCGCAGGCCTCGTGGAAGATCACGCCGCCGAAGCCGTTGCCGATGATGACGGGCGCGGTCTCGGCGGGGCATTCGGGCGCGTCGAGCATGACGAGCGCCTGGATCGCCGCGGCCTTTCCGTACCCTTCCGCGTCGAACTCGCGCCAGGCGTCGAAACCCTTCCCGTACCCCGGGGATTCGCCGCCCGTCTGCGTGGAAGTTCCGTCCCCGGCGACGGCGGAAATGCGCACGCGCGTGCGCGGCCGCAAGTCAAACGCTCGAAGGCCGTCGGAATTGGCGACGAAAACGCGCTGCAGCGTGTCGCTGTAGGAGCCGGTCGTCTGCACGATCTTCTCGCTCTGTGCCTTCGCCGCACGCGCCATTTCCCGAACAAGACGCACCCGCGCGTCGTTGTCCACGTCAAAAAACGCATGGGAATCCTGCGGGCCGTAATGCCGCGCCGTTTTTGCGGGCGCAATCTTTCCCGCCGCCGCTTCGTCCAGCGCCGCTGCCGCCGCGCGCGCCACCGAAAGCAGCGCCTGCTCCGACAAGTCCGCCGTCGTGGCATACGCCGTCAGCACGCCGCGCGCCACGCGGACGCCCACGCCGCATTTGCGGGAGAAGACCGCGTCCTCCACGGCCAGATCCGTCAGCGTCACGACGTTCGACTCCGTATCCTCATAAAAAACTTCCGAAAAATCCGCGCCGCGCGAAAGCGCCTCTTCCAGCACGCACGCGGTCAACTTCTCATCAAGCAAAAAACCTTCCCCTTTCTGCCGTTTCTCTCCAACAGTATAGCACAAAAAAAGCTCCGAAAGCAGCCGCAGCCGCCTTTGGAGCCCTTCCCGTTTTTCAGAGCCGATTTTTAGATGTTGGTAAGGACGTACATGGCCACAAACGCGGCGGACAGAATGTACATCAGAACCGGAACCTCGCGGAACTTGCCGCGGCAGACCTTGATGATCGTATAGGAGATAAACCCAAAGCCGATGCCGTCGGCGATGCTGTAGAAGAAGGGCATGCCGGCGACCGTCAAAAAGCAGGGAACGGCGACTTTGATATCCGACCAGTCGATCTTCAAGACGGACTTCATCATCAAAACGCCGACGATGATCAGCGCGGGCGCGGTCGCCTGCGTCGGGATGACCTGCGTCAGCGGCGCGAGGAAGACGGCAAGAAGGAACAGAATGCTCGTCGTCAGCGAGGCAAGACCCGTGCGCGCGCCCTCGGCGATGCCGGTGGAAGACTCGACGAAGGTCGTGACGGTGGACGTACCCATGAGGGAACCGGTAACGGTCGCGATGGCGTCCGCGATCAGTGCGCGGTCGCCGCCGGGCAGATTGCCGTTCTCATCGAGCATGCCGGCGTTGCCCGCCGTGCCGATGAGCGTACCGACGGTGTCGAACATGTCGCAGATGACGAACGTAATCAGCGCCGTGGCAAGCGGCGCGATGACCGCGGGATTGGCAAAGATGCTGAAATCGAGCTTGAACATGATGTCCTTCACGCTTGCAATGGACGCCATATAGCCGGAGAAATCGACGGCGGTGTTCGTCACGCCCATCGGGATGCCGATCAGCGCCGTTGCGACGATGCCGATAAAGATCGCACCCTTGACCTTCCACGCCATGAGCACGGAGATGATGACAAGGCCGATGAGGACCAAAAGCGTACCGGCGTTGAGCGCGCCCATGTCGAGAATGCCCGACAGGCTGACGCCGCTGACGGAATCGACGTCAAAGGTGTTGCTCGTGACGGTAAGATCGCTGTTCAAAAGACCGATCAGGGCGATGAACAGACCGATGCCGCCGCCGATGGCCGCCTTAAGCGGCGCGGGGATCGAGGCGATGATCTTGCTGCGCAGCGGCGAGATCGTCAGAATCAGGAAGATCAGACCCGAAACGAAGACGATTGCCAGCGCCTGCTGCCAGGTGAAGCCCATGCCGAAGCAGACGGTGTAGGTGAAGAACGCATTCAAGCCCATGCCGGGCGCCTGCGCGAAGGGCACGTTGCCCAAGAAGGCAGTCAGCGCCGTGCCGATCGCGGCGGAGATGCAGGTGGCAACCGAAAGCGCAACGAGATGCTCCGCCCCGAAGACGTCGCCCAGGATATAGGCGTTGGTAAAGATGATGTAGGCCATGGCAAAGAACGTCGTGATGCCGCCGATGATCTCGGTGCGGACGTTCGAGCCGTTTTCCTTGATCTTAAACATAGAACTCCCCCAGTTTCATGAAGATAAGAAAAAAGGATTGGATAGACGGCAAAACCGCCCCGTGCCGGACAAAAACGGGTAAAAGTCGCGGAAGGCACGGAACGGCTGCAAACAAAAGTGAATTATTTCCCCTCGTATTTGATGACGCTGGCCACGTCGTAGTTCGACAGGCGCTTGCGGCCCTCCAGACCCTCCAGCTCCATCAAAAACAGGATGCGGACGACTTCGCCGCCGAGCGCCTCGACGAGCTTCGCCGCCGCCGCGACGGTCCCGCCCGTGGCGATCAGGTCGTCGACGATGACGACGCGCTGGCCGGGCTTGATGCTGTCGGTGTGCATTTCGATCGTCGCCTGACCGTATTCCAAATCGTACGTCCGGCTGACCGTCTCGCGCGGGAGCTTGCCCGCCTTTCTGACGGGAACGAACGGCTTTTTGAGGTTATAGGCGATGGGCATGCCGAAAATGAAGCCGCGCGATTCCACGCCGGCGATCACGTCGAAGTCGAGGCCGTCCAGGCACTTTTGCATCTCGTCGATGGCAAGATGCAGACCCTCCGCGTCTTCCAAAACGGAGGTAACGTCACGGAACATCACGCCTTTTTCCGGGAAATCCGGGACGGTGACCACATAGTCTTTCAACGATTTCATGACAGTAACAGCTGCTCCTTTTTATATAAGGTTGAATTTTTGAAAATCAAAAAGACCGAAGCTCGTTTTGATCGCTGATTCACCGCAGATATTCTATCAAAATCGCATAAAAAACGCAACGTTTTCGCGGTTGTTTTTCCAAACGTACATGGCTTTTCGCGGTGTTATCCATAAAACCGGCCTTCCGTGTTCCGTTTTCGTTTTAACTTGAATAAAAATTCCACACAATGTTTCTATTATGCAAGTTTATACACTTTCTTTGCTTTCTGCCGCCGATCCGACGGATACGCCCGCTTTTGCGTTGTTTTCAGTAAAAACGTACTGGTAATACCTCTTGCTTCGCGCGCGTTTTCTGCCGTAAAAGGCTTGTAACTTCCGCAGATTCTTGTATAATTACCGTAACGAACAATGATGACCTTCGCATAAAGATCGTTCTGCGCCGCGCGCGGAGCGTTTTTGCGTGTTTGTTCTGCTTCGGAACTGCCGGAGCCACATCGACAAGGAGCGACCTTTTCCATGAGTTATATCATCCCCATCGGCCCGTATCATCCCGCGCTGGAAGAGCCGATCCACACGCGTCTCGTCGTCGAGGGCGAAAAAATCGCGGACGCCGAGGTCTTCGTCGGCTATAATCATCGCGGCATCGAAAAACTCGCGACCGAACGGAACTTTTTGCAGACGATCACGCTCGTCGAGCGCGTCTGCGGCATCTGCTCCCACTCGCACACGCTTGCCTACTGCATGGCGCTGGAGCAGATCGCACAGATGGAAGTCCCGCGGCGCGGGCAGTATATCCGCGCGATCATCGCGGAGCTGGAGCGGCTGCACTCGCATTTTCTCTGGCTGGGAATCGCGTGCCACTGCGTCGGACACGACTCGATGTTCATGCACATCTGGAACGAGCGCGAAGTCATTATGGACGTATTGGAGCTTTTGACGGGCAACCGCGTGAACTACGCGATGAACACCGTCGGCGGCGCGCGGCGCGACATCGACGACGGCAAGCGGCAGAAAGTGATCGATATGCTCGAGGGGCTGACCCCCGCGCTTTCCCGCATCCACGAGCTGTTCGCCACGGACAAAACGCTCGCCATGCGGACGAAAAACGTCGGCGTTCTGACGCGAGAAGACGCCGTCCGCCTCGGGGCGATCGGCCCGCACGCCAGGGCCTCGGGCGTCTTTTGCGACGTGCGCCGCGAAGCGCCGTATTCGTGCTACGACGAATTCTCCTTCGACGTCCCCGTGGTCGAAGAAGGGGATGTGTTCGCGCGCGTGGTGATCCGCATTTTGGAATGCTATGAATCCATCAAGATCATCCGACAGGCTCTGGAGGCGCTTCCCGAAGGGCCGATCAACCTCGGCAACAAGATCCCGCGCATTCCGGCGGGCGAGTGCGTCACGCGGCACGAAGCGCCGCGCGGGCAGCTCGTCTACAAGGTCGTCTGCGACGGCGGGCAGACCAACTACCGATTGAGCATCCACGTCCCCACGTTCCGCAACGCGCCGACGATCCCGACGATGCTGCGCGGCAACACCGTGGCCGACGCGGGGCTCATCATCGCCAGCATCGACCCGTGCTTCTCCTGTCTTGACCGGTAAAACGCGATGCATGAAATGGCGATCACCCGTTCGGTGCTTTCGATCGCGCTGGACGAAGCGAAAAAACACAACGCCCGCGCCGTCCGTTCGGTCGAGCTTTTGATCGGCGAATATTCGGGCGCGATCCCCGCGTGCGTCGAGGAATACTTTAACATCTTATCCCGCGGCACGATTGCCGAACATGCGCGCCTCGTCATAAAAAGACAGCCTGCGCGCGTATCTTGCGCCGACTGCGGCTACGACGGGGAGACGAAGCCTTTTTACGCGCTCTGCCCCGCCTGCGGCGGCGAACACATCCGCATTGTAAGCGGCACGCAGTTTTGCGTGAACTCTTTGGAGGTGGAATGACGATGAACATTTCCGTTGTGCGCCAGATTCTGGAGTGGAACGAGGATAAAAGCGGCGAAATCGCCGCGCTCCTTCGCGAAAAGAACGTCTTTATGATCAATCTCATGGGCTCGCCCGGCGCGGGGAAGACAAGCCTCATCGCGGCGCTTTCCGAAAAGCTCTCGGGCGAATACCGCATCGGCGTGATCGAGGGGGACATCGCCGGGAAGATCGACGCCGAACGCATCGAGTCTCTCGGCCTGCCGGTCGTGCAGCTCAACACCGACGGCGCGTGCCACATCGAAGCCATGTCGATCGAGGCGTCGCTTTCCCATCTTGACCTGGGCGCGCTCGACGTATTGATCGTCGAGAACATCGGCAATCTCGTCTGTCCCGCCGAATTCGATCTTGGGGAGGACATGCGCCTTGCGGTTCTGTCCGTCCCGGAGGGGGACGACAAGATCGAAAAATACCCGCTTTTGTTCTCCCGCGCGCACGCGCTCGTGCTGTCCAAATCGGACATGCTGCCCTATTTCGAATTTGACCGCACGCGCGTGGAAGGCTCGCTTCGGGCGATCAACCCGCACGCGAAAGTCTTCCCCGTCAACAGCAAAAGCGGCGACGGGGTCGACGCGCTCTGCGCGTTTGTTTGCGAAAAAATCGATCAAAAGATCGGGAAGCGGGGCGCGCGATGAACAATCCCTCCAAGAAACCCAAAAAGGGCCTCGGCTTTCGCATCGCCGCGCTTTTGTCGACGTGGATCTTCTGCTTTTTGATCTATCTTGCGCTCGTGTGGTCGACGGCGGCGGAGGAGCTGATTTTGGGCGCGATCGCGAGCTTTCTCGTCGCGCTGTTCGCCTCGCGGTTTCTGATCCGCGAAAACCCCGCGTATTTTCTGTCGGCCAAACGACTCGCCTGTCTTTTCGTCTACTTCTTCTTCGTCCTTCCCGTCGAGCTTGTCCGCGCCAACTGGGACATGGCGCGCCGCGCGTTTTCAAGAAAGCTGCCGGACAATACGGGCATCGTCCGCGTGCCGACGAATCTTGTTTCCGACTACGGGCTTTTGATGATCGCCAACGCGATCACGCTGACGCCCGGAACGATCACGATGCAGATCTCCGAGGACGAAGAGGGCAAAAACCATCTTTACATCCACTGGATCGACGTGACGGAAGAAAGCGGCGCGCCCGCGGGCGACGCGATCAAGGGCCGGCTTGAGACATGGATCGGGAGGATCTGGAAATGACGGAATTTATCATTGCGGCCGTGTTCTTCGCCGCGCTGGCGGTCGTTCTGCTTTTTCGCCTGTTCAAAGGCCCCACGGCGGCGGACCGCGCGATGGCGACCGACACGATCGACCTTCTTGCGACGATTGCGCTCGTTTTGTACGCAACGTTCTGCGGGCGCGGCATTTATCTTGACATCGCCATCGTCGTCGCGCTTTTGGGGACGATCAGCACCATTTTGGTCGCCCGCTACCTGGAGGAACGCTTATGAACATCGCGCTTCGCATCGTGATCGATCTGTTTCTTGTCTGCGGCTGCTTTTTCGCGCTGGCCGGCGTCGTCGGGATGCTGCGCATGCCCGATCCTTTTTCGCGGATGCAGTCGTCGACGAACATCTCGACCCTCGGGCTTCTTTGCTGTGCGATCGCAGGCTTTCTTTACACCGTGTTCGTCTCCAAAAACGGGGCGGCGGCGGTGAAGATCGCGCTGATCGTGTTCTTCGTGTTTTTGACCAACCCGGTGGCGAGCCACTCGCTGTCCCGCGCGGCGTATCACCATCACGAGAAAAAATGGCGCGACGCGCATCTTGTGCGCGACGACTACGGGGAGGATGAATCCGATGATTGAGGGAACCGCATTCGCCGTTTTGAACACGTTCGTCATCGCGGGCATTCTCGTCTCCGCGTTTTTGACCGTGTATTTTAAGGACCTTTTGTCGTCGATCCTTTCCCTCGGCGTGACGGGCGCGTTCGTCTCGCTGGAGTTTATTTTGCTTCAGGCGCCCGACGTGGCGATCGCGGAGGCGTCGGTCGGCGCGGTGTTGTCCACGGTCATCTACATCATCACGCTTCGCAAAGTGCGCGGGAGGAAACGTCAATGAGCAAAAAATTCCAAACCGCCGCGCTTTGGTTCACGCTCGGCGTGCTGACGCTTTCGGGCGTCTTTTTGGCGGTGAATCTCGCCAAGCTCCCGTC